>JAEUSI010000250.1 GCA_016788375.1 Ignavibacteria bacterium
AATAGTGTGCCGCCATCTATTGCTTTTTTTCCCTTCCAGTCGGATTGTTTGTAATATTCATCATTACGATTCCAGAAACAGTTAAGCTCAACATTCATTATGCTGCCAAGTTTGCCTGAAGTTATTACTTCCTTCAATGCAGCAACCGGGGGATTAAACCTGTTCTGTTTAACAATAAAGAGATCTTTACCGGAGAGATCTGACTCTATCATCATCTTTTTGCATTCGGCAGTGCTGATAGCCATAGGCTTTTCGCAGAGAACATTCTTGCCTGCTTTAAGTGATTCAATTGTATGTTCTGAATGGAATGAGTTAGGGGTACAGACCGAAACTACATCGATGCTTTGTTCATTTTTGAGCAGGTCTGTAATATTGTAGTAAGCTTTTGAACCGAATTTTTTTGCGAATTCATCCGCTCTATCGGGCTTGATATCACAAACGGCAGTTAACTCTGAATTTTCGTTGATTATCTCAGCGTGGCGAAGGGCGATTCTTCCGCAGCCTATTATGGCGAATTTAATTTTGCTCAATTTATGCTGTAACTTTCCAATATAGCTTAATATTCCGGCTCAATATGTAAATATCCTAAAAAAGAAATGGTATTTCAAGTTAATATGATGAAACGGAAAATGCAATCATCACTGACATGACTTATGAGTTTTTACCGCTTCACTTTTGGCATCTGAGCTTTAACATTTGTCATTTAGCATTTGACATTTCACATTTATACTTTATTCGTATCTAAGCGTGCCCACCCATTCAAGGTATTCCTTTTCAAGTTCGGAAAGCTTTTTGCCGGAAATGTACTCGGTCTGTTTAATTCCTGTATTGTCTTCTGAATATGTATCCCTGAAATGTTTGTAAAAATCCTTCAGAATATCTTTTTCCTGCAGGTACATACAGAAATATCTTGCCTGGGAATAGTTTACATCGCTGCGGTCACCGTAGAATTCATCCCAGTTGGTTTTCATCAGCTTTTCAAGCGATGTGTAAGACCTGTCTGCTATCGCATCCTGCAGCGCCGGCAGGCGCCAGTTCACGTATCCAAGAATAGTCTTGTTGTTCAGAGAGCATCTTTCGTATAGCGAGCCCAGCCCTTCATTGAACCATGACGGGATATCAGGGAAATCGTATCTCACCAGCGCATGGGTCATTTCGTGAACAAGCGTGCCTGTTCCTGTGTTTATATTCATAAGCATAGTCTGCTCTGAAGGCTTATAGTAGCCGTATCTTGACAGGTCATCATCATCGTAAAGTTTTTTTGCCCAGTACCGGTAAGTTGTATCATCTTTGAAGAGGAAAATGGTTGTTGGACCGGATGGCACTGTTTGCAGATAGTCATTGTAGAAGCAATCAACAGCTCTGTCAATTGTGGTTTTTATGATATTGTCAGTTTCAGTTTCATCAAGGTTACTTGCGATCACAAAATAAGAATGGCTCTTCACGATGAAGTCACCTGAAAGCAGCCCGGTCAGCTCGTTAACACGATTGATATATTCAGTGGAAGAGGAATCAGTCTTAATTGTTGCAACACGTTTTTCAGCTGCAGATCTTTCTGCATTAACGGTGCATCCTGCAGTAAGTATGAAGAGTATAAGAAAGACAAAGTAGGTTTTCATTTTGTGTTCGGTGTAAATTGTTTTATGGGGGCTTCTTTATTTCTTGAACTATTCCAATCATCGAAAGTTTCACCCTAATGATCGTTAGGCAAATGACTGAAAAATAGAGTTATTTACAAATTTTTACAGCTAATGATTGAAAATTTTGACATATTAACCGTATAAAATTTCAGGTAAGTTAAAAATTCATAACTGCTTGAAATAGTGCATTAATTTCATTAATTTAATGAACTAAATTTAGACAAATTATTGAACAAAAATAACGCTAAAATCGAGACCGAAATCCCGAAAAAGGAAATTTTAGAGCCCGAAGTTCTGCCTGAAAAAGATATCGATACTGATGAGTTCCAGGATGCGGAAGATAATCCGCTGGATAAGCTTAATCCTGCAGAGCTTGATGCGAGGAAAAAGGACTTTGAA
>JAEUSI010000251.1 GCA_016788375.1 Ignavibacteria bacterium
AAGAAGAATGGATGACACAGTTCAACTACCCTACTCTTAAGCTTATTTCGATTCACGAAGCTTATCCCGGTCATTATGTTCATTTCCTTAATGCAAACAAAAACTCCGCAAAGCTTGCAAAACTGTTCATGAGTTATTCTTATGTGGAGGGCTGGGCTCATTATACGGAAGAAATGATGATAGATGAAGGATACGGCAAAGGCGACTTCAAGATGAAAATCGGCCAGCTTATCGAAGCGCTTATCAGATGCTGCAGGTATATAGCCGCGATTGAAATTCACTGCGAGAACAAATCCATTAGCGATGTAAAAGATTTTTTTGTTAAGAATGCCTATATGGCTGAAACCACTGCAATGCAGGAAGCTGAAAGAGGAGCATTTGATCCGGGTTATCTGAATTATACTCTGGGAAAGATTTATCTGAAAGAGTTCCGCAAAAGGTATTTCAGCGAATTCGGCAATACAAAGTCGCTTAAGGATTTTCATAATACGATCGTTTCTCTCGGCGCTCCGACTTTTGATATTGCGGGGAAATATGTGTTCGGCGGGGAATGATGTAACATTTCAATCACCTGATTTTTCACATCCTGTCTTTTGCCTCTAAGTCTCAAAGACTCTTAGAAGTTATCTGCTGATAATTAAACCCCTCCCAAACCCTCCCCTTTTTCGAGAGTGTCTTACTACTTCCATTTTTACCACAAAGCCACCAAGTCACAAAGGAAAAAAGTTTTATAATAGTGATCTTAGTGCCTTCGTGACTTTGTGGTAAAATCATTTTACTGGTTTTGAGACATTCCCTTTCAAAGGGGAGGGCAGGGTGGGGTTCTCAAAACCCTTTCCTTCCCAAGCCCCTGCTTGGGAATGTAGATTTAATCATTGAGGCAAAATGATTTAATCATTATTGCTGGATGATGTCTGATGGACATAAAAAAAAAATCCGGAAAGTTTACACCTTCCGGATTTTAATTTTAAAAATGTTAGCTTAATAAATTACGGAGTAATAACCCCGACACCGGCAATTACATTATTTTCCACAAGCGCTAAATCTGATGCATCAACATAGTTATCACCGTTAACATCCTGATTTGAATAACCGTCAAGATCAATGTTGTTTTCAGTAGAACCGATATCTCCTGCGTCAATTGTTTCATCCTGATTTACATCACCGTTGTACATTGAATAAAGAGATCCCGTAAAAACCTGATTGTCACCATATGCCTGTGAAGCAGCAGAAGTAAAGTTATAAGATCCGCCGTTGTATGGCGTGATACTTAATGCCGTACCGCTCCAGGTATTGATTCCGTTTCTGAACATCGGCGAATGACGGTATCTTACATCAAGATAATAGTTTCCGTTAAGTGTATTGCTGAGTAAAAACGGAGCGTTTAATGTGGCTGCATCAATAACGGTAAAAGATGAATCTACAATTTCATATGGTAAAGCAGAATTTCTGATATAAACTGTAGCAGAATCGCTGATACCGAGCGTACTACCTGTACTGATTCCCTGTACAGACATTTTTAAATTCAATACTGTCGTGAACCATGAAGTCGCAACTCTGATTCCGTCGATTCTCAGAGAAGGCGCTCTTGTGTTAGTCCCTTGTCTCAAAGCAACCCTGCCTAATGCCGTAGCATCTGCTGAAGTATATGCTGAAATAGGACCAACGGTCGGCGTACCCGGCTCTGTCATCGGGAAACTTGAATCGAATACATACAGACTTACTGCATCATTTGCGGTTCCGGGAATAAAAGTATATTTCACGACAAGAACATAAGTTGTAAATCTTGAATAAACATGAGGCGTCCAGATATTAGCGACATTTGTATCTGAGCCGAAATTACCTTTTACTATTCCAAAGCTTAGATTTCCGGTTCCGTCAATTGATCTTACCATTACTCTTCCTTCGTAATTCGTAGTTGATCCCGGCTGAATAAGCGTGAAGAAATAATCACCTGTTCTTCCGGTG
>JAEUSI010000252.1 GCA_016788375.1 Ignavibacteria bacterium
TTCCCGGATATCCGCTGACAGCAAAAATCATTTTACTTGTAACTCCTGAGCCGCTGTTTACATATGCAATGTCAGTCTGAACTGCGTTTGTAAAATCTTCTTCAGCAGGTAATAAAGGAGTATATATGCTTTTGGGGATATAAGTAACAGCAGGATTTGTTGTAAACGGGTTATAAATCCTGCAGTACTTTGTAAGATACCAATTGTCTGTTCCGACTACTGAATCCTGTGTAACAGCAATTGTTACATATGGTGAAACCGGGTATGTTCCGATATCAGATGTGATTCTTGGTCTGAAATAATTGTTCTGTGCATAACTGCTTCCCGGAAAATTCAGATTGAAGTTGTTTACAAAATAAGGATGATCTCTTATAATTGTACAGCCGGCTTTTTTTAAGCCCTGATATCCGTTTGAAGTATACCCGTAAACAATATAAATGTATTTAGTAAGATTATTGAGTTCAACTATCTCCATGTCGATTGCATCTTCGGGATAAAATTTATTAGCGGCTCCTAATATTATTCTTGTAAATTCCGTAAATGAATTGCCGGTATTATCAGTAGATCTGTAAATAATCAGCGTATCTGATGTTGAAGCGATCCCGGTATCCGGCAACCCTGCCCCGACTGCAATCCAGATCGTTCCTGCTCCGGCATAACTTTGCTGCACTTGAACGGCAATCCCTTTAACTAATGTACCGCTGTAAATTTCCTGCAAAGAACTATTATCTTTTTCAGAAAAGTTTTTCACTGAAGGCGCATCGATAATACCTGCAGGATCTTCTGTTTTTGTTATTGTTCTGTGATTTATTGATTCCAGTTTCATCTGAAGATTTTCAAGTATTTCACTCGAATTTTCCGCACTTGCATTTTTAATTTTATCCATCTGAGAGATTATTAAAAGTTCTTCGGCGTTGTATGATGAATTAGTCTCAGTGGATTTAAGATTTGATTTATTGGTCACATTGTTAAACTGAGAAATAGAATCTGATATATTTCCCAGAAATAAATTAATAACTATTATGGAAAAGGTTAAAGTTTTTTTAATTTTCATTTTTTATTGTTTGTTTAATTTTTAAAATTAGTAATAACCCGCATACCGGCATGCTTTAATGTGAGACGCTTCGAATCATCTTCACAGGGTTATTATCATATCAGTGAATTAAATTTAAAGAACTTCAGCAAAATAATATTTCCTGTTCCAGTGTTGCAAAGAAAGTTTTTTTCGGTTTTCTTTTCTGTTTTCCGGGAATCATAAATTAGAATATGTAAATTTTTAATAATTTCAATTAAATTTGAATAAAAGAAGAATCCTGCAGAACTATTTTTTCTTTTCTGTAATAAAAATTTTTTTATTAAAGAACCAAATTATTTTGATCAACTCATCGGTAATAAAGATCCTGAGAACTTTTGATCAGGATGAACTGAGAAAATTTAGAGATTTTATTATTTCTCCTTATCACAATAAAAAGTCAGGAGCAGTCACTTTATTTGACGGATTGAAATCATTCGCTCCTCAATTCAATGATCCCGGTCTTGACAGAAAGAAAATCTGGAAAGTCATATTCCCGGATGCAGAATTTAATTACGGTAAAATGAAAAACATAATTTATGATCTGACAAGACTGGCTGAGAGATTTTTAATTGCCGAAGGATCAGTTTCAAATGAGCTGATGAATGAACATATACTTGTTACAGCTTATATGGACAGAAATCTTGTGGATTTAGCTGAATCCCTGTTCAGTAACTTTGAGAAAAATTCGAAGAAGATTAGTTTTGAAAAAAATACAGTAAGGGAAAATTATTTTTATTCTCTCTGGAAAATGCATACATCAAAATGGAGTTTTAAAAATCAACTGATGCATTCAAAAGAATATGATGATGTAATTGGTCTGAG
>JAEUSI010000253.1 GCA_016788375.1 Ignavibacteria bacterium
CATTGCTGATTCCTATGAGTGAAGTTGCAGGAAGAATGGCACCACAGGAAGGCGCAAAATATCTTGAAAGAACCATGGGCGGAAGAGGCGTGCTGCTCGGCGGCGTTCCGGGAACGGAACCGGCTGAAGTTGTCGTGCTCGGCGGCGGTATCGTCGGAACAAACGCTGCTAAGATCGCTGCAGGATTCGGCGCAAAAGTCACGATCATGGATAATAATCTCTACAGACTGAGATATCTCGACGATGTGATGCCGAAGAATGTAACTACTATGATGAGCAATCCTCACAACATCAGAGAGAAGATAAAAAAGGCGGATCTTGTCATCGGCGCTGTATTGATTGCCGGTGCTAAAGCTCCTAAGTTAATTACGAAAGGCATGCTGAAGCTTATGAAACAGGGTTCTGTTGTTGTCGACGTATCGGTTGATCAGGGTGGCTGCATAGAAACATGCAAACCCACAACTCACGAAAACCCTACATATGTTATTGAAGGTGTGGTTCACTACTGCGTAGCGAATATGCCCGGCGCAGTTCCGTTCACTTCTACTATTGCACTTACAAACGCAACACTTCCTTATGCAGTCGAATTGGCTAATAAAGGCTGGCATAAAGCATGTGTTGAAAATCATGAGCTTAAGTTAGGTTTGAATATCATCAGCGGTGAAATTGTTTATAAGGGTGTAGCTGATGCATTTAAATTCAAGTATACGGATGTAAATGATATGATGTAATTTATAATTAAGAATTGAGAAATAGGAATTAAGAATTAATGCCGGAGCTTGAGAGAGTTCCGGTATTTTTATTGTAAAGTTAAAAGTTGAAAGTTGAAAGTTGAAAGGTGTTTGAAGAAAAATAAATCAAAAATCCAAAATCAAAAATCTAAAATCGATTAATGGTTAACTCAAAGCTTGTTTCTGTTCTGAGATCATTTTCAAAAGATGAGATAAAGGAATTCAGGAAATTTGTTGACTCGCCTTTTTTCAACAAGGAAGGGAAATACGTATTGAGATTTTACGATGAGATAAAGAAATATTATCCGTCTTTTGAAAATAAAGGTCTTGAACGGAGTGTTTTATTTAATAAGCTCTATCCAGGAAAGAAGTATGATGATTCGATAATGCGAAAATTATCTTCCGCACTTCAAAAGCTTGCTGAAGAATATTTAAATTACAATGTTTTCAGATCGAGCGGATATTCTAAAGATCTTCTGAAACTGAAAATGTTCAGAGAGAAAAGACTTATTAATCATTTCGAACTTAAATCCTCCGAGCTTGATGTTTCATTTAACAATACAGAAGAAAAAATTGACATAGAATATTTCAGGAACAGGTATAAACTCGAGCTAGAGAAAATAAATTACTATATGGACTTCCATAGTCTGATAAAGCAGCAGCAGGAGTCTATGCAGAACATTCAGAAGTACATAGTATATGATTCGCTCATTAACCTGTTAGACATAGGTTATAATTTACTTGTAGGGCTGACATCCATGTATTCCGGCAAAGCGAATATTGTAATGCAGTTTCTTGAAACAATAGATCTTGAATCTGTTTCAAAGATGCTGAAAAAAGAGTCTCCCGATTTCTTCCCCGTGTTTGAATTGTTTTATGTTAGATACAAAAGCTTTCTGAACTTTAAAGATGAAGATTACCCCAAATACAAGAAGCTAGCGATGAAGAATATTCATTATTTTGATAAAGAGAACAGGTTTACTATAATGGTAAGTCTTCAGAATTTCTGCATCAGAAAATTTGTCAGCGGACAGAAACACTTTGCTGAGGAGCTTCACGAGATACACAAAGAAATGCTTGCCAAAGATCTGATCATAAATGACAAGAACGGATATATGAACATGAACAGTTACAGGAATA
>JAEUSI010000254.1 GCA_016788375.1 Ignavibacteria bacterium
TTGAGATAATACAGTTCAGAGGCTCAACATCTAAGTTTCTCAACCCTTCATCAGGAAGAGCAAGCCTGAATTTATTAAAAATGGTTTCGGACGATCTTGCCTATGACCTGGGTCACCTAATTTCCAAAGCAAAAAAAGAAGACAAAGCTCAGAAAAAAGAAGGATTGCAGATCATAGGTAACGGCAGTTTGCAGCATGTAAACATAGTAGTGCAGCCGTTTATGATGCCGTCAAATCAGAAGCACTTTCTCATAGTTTTTAATGAAGCCGGTGAAAATAAAGATATTAAGACAAGTAGTTCTTCAAAGCTCGCAAAACAAAACGAAAATATTAATGAAAAAAAGATATCAGCCTTAGAGAAGCGTATCATTGAATCAAGGGATCAGGTAAAAGTACTCAATGAAGAATTTGAAGGCGCACGGGAGGAGCTTCAGTCATCAAATGAAGAGATCCTTTCATCGAATGAAGAACTTCAGAGCATTAATGAAGAACTGGAAACCTCCAAAGAAGAATTGCAGTCAAGCAATGAAGAACTGACTACGACCAATGAAGAGCTTCAAAACAGAAACCTTGAACTCAGGGAATCACGGGATTTCTCACAGGCGATGGTAGAAACAATGCATGAATCTTTAATAGTGCTTAATCTTGATTTTCGTGTCGTAAAAGCTAACAAAACATTCTATAAGACATTTCATCTTAAACAGAGTGAGACAGAAGGAAATCTTTTTTATGAAATCGGTAACGGTATGTGGAATATTCCGGAGCTTAAGAAACAGTTCAAAGCATTGCTTCCTAAGAATCCTCACTGCGCAAGCTTTGAACTCGAGCATTCCTTTCAGAGTATCGGACATAAAATACTGGTCTGGAATGTCTATCAGCTGAATCTCAAAGATGCAAACAGATCAATGATACTTTTAGCAATTGATGATATTACAGAACACAAGCGCTTTCAGCTGCAGCTTAAGGAAAGTGAAGAAAAATTCCGCACTATCACCCCAAATGCATTTGACATTATAACTATTTTAGAAAGTGACGGAAAAATATTATATCAAAGTCCTGCCCTGGAAACAAATTTAGGGTACAAACCAAAGGAAAGAATCGGGAAAAATCTTTTAACGGATTCTATCGCACATCCGGAAGACAAACATCTGGTTGAAAAATTCTTTTATGAAATCCTTAAAAAAACGGATAAACCTATTAATGCGGAATTCCGCCTGCAGCATAAAAACGGGAGCTATAAAATAATTGAGGCGCGGGGAATAAACCAGCTTAATGACCCGAGAGTTCAGGGGCTGATAATTACTTACCGGGACGTAACTTTACAGAGAGTTCAGGAAAAACAAAAGGATGAATTTATAAGCATTGCAAGCCACGAACTTAAAACTCCTGTTGCAACGATCAAGGCTTATTCTGAAATTCTTATGAACTATTTTCAAAGGAACAATGATTCAAAGGCTAAGGATTATTTAAGCAGACTGGAATCACAGATAGATAAAATTACCAGTCTTATCAATGAACTGCTCGATGTTTCCATGATCACTGAAGGAAGAATGGAGTTTAAAAAAGATAATTATGAGATCAATAAGCTGATAACAGAGGTGAGCGGCGATATGCAAAGCACTACAAAGAAACATAATTTAATTCTGAGGTTAGGTAAGGAAACTATCCTGCATGGTGACCGGAACAGGACAGGACAGGTGTTGACAAATCTTTTATCAAACGCAATAAAATATTCAACCGATCATAATAAGATAATTATTAAAACATTTGTATCAAAAAAGGAGATCAAGATCGGAATTATTGATTATGGAATAGGACTCGAAAAAGTCATGAGGGAAAAGATATTTGAGAGATTTATAAGAAT
>JAEUSI010000255.1 GCA_016788375.1 Ignavibacteria bacterium
CGGAAATATCAGATACAATTGACGGTTCAAAATTGTAATACGGATCATAGCCAACCGAATCGCTTACAATATACTTCCACTGTTCTGTAAGAGCTTCGTTATATTTGATAAGCATCGCCTGACGGTTATTGTAGCCTGCCATATAAATATTCCCTTCATTATCTTCCAGGATTTTTCCAGCCTTATCGCTGCTGAACCCTTTTGAATCATATTTGCTTTCCCAGTTCGTCTGATAAGAGGAAGTATATGATTTCACAAAGTGATCATATTCATTATATTTCTGAGGAATTGCCCCGCAGCCAACAGGGTTTCCGGAATTATCCAGCGCCAGTGAAAAGATGATTCCGTAACCGCTGAAAAAACTTCCGGAAGACAAGGAAACACCGTCAGTATTATACTTTAAAATCCGGGATCTTTGATCCAGATCAGTTGTCGTCTCATAACAAAGTATACTGATTTCATTTAAGTTATTTATCTTCATAAAAACAGCGTCATCACTGCCGGATGAGAATAATACGTTCGATATATTTACACTCCATACTGAATCACCCTGCGGACTGAATCTTCCAAAATAATATCCTGAATTGAATACTTCTGGATTATCGGTAATCACCGGGATAAAGGCAGCAGCATAAAATATGTTTCCTGATCTGTCAAGTTCAAGAGCTTTTGATCTCAAAGCTCCGTCTCGGGGACTTCTGAGAAAATCAGCCCACGCCTGATTCCCGTTTGAGTCAATCTTTTCAATTTTCATTACCCTGTTAAATCCTTCCGTTTTATCACCTAAAACATAAATCTCATTGTCAGTGCCTGCGATTATTTTTGAGTAAACAACTTCCCTGTCATTCCCTGAGCTTCCTTCTTTCTTCCATTTCTGATTTCCGTCTTTATCTATTTTCAATATAAACGCGCGCGGACTGAAAACTGCATCATTCCTGCTGCCCGAGATATAGATATTATTCAGGGAATCCAATGACATGGAATAGCCCGCAGAAACTGTATCTGCAAGCCTGTAATGCCACAGGAGATTTCCGCTTAGATCTAACTTTGCAAGGTTGATGTGAGAATTGTTTTGTTCATTAAACAGTGTCACAAGATTTTCGCTGCGATCCATTTTAAATTCAGAAAGAATATCTGAATTGCCGGAGAGCGAATTTATCTTTTTCGTCCATTGCAGATCCCCGGAGGGATTATACTTCTGAATTAAGATATCATTATTTGTAACTGAATTGTACGAACCGCCTGCCACATAAATATTTCCGGAAACATCAAGAATAATTTTTGAATAGCTTTCTTTTCCGTTTATACCCTCACGAAAAGTTTTTAACCATACCCTTCCTCCGCCCGAATTATATTTTATCAATAATGCATAAGAAGTATACTCATCAGCGCAGTATCCGGAAGTAATTATCCCTCCGTCTGAGGAACTTACGGCATCAGTACAATAATCCGAAGCTCCTGCATATCCATTAACGGATCTAACTGCTTCGAGGCTTATATCTTCGGAATAAATCGGGAATGGTAAGAGAATTAATATTAATAAGATTTTAATCATACTTGTAAATCTTAAATTTTTAAGATCACTTTACTTGAGCAATATCATCTTCCTTACATCGCTGAAACATCCCGCCTCAAGCCTGTAATAATAAATTCCACTTGGATAGTTTGTTCCCTTAAATTCTGCTTCATAACTCCCCGGTGAATGAATTTCATTAAACAATAAAGTAACTTGTTTTCCCAATGCATCAAACACTCTCAAAGAAACAAATTCCAAATCCGAAATCCCAAATCCCAAATTATTTCAAAAGGATCATCTTCCTCACCTCGCTGAAACTCCCC
>JAEUSI010000256.1 GCA_016788375.1 Ignavibacteria bacterium
TGAAGTAGCCAATGCCTGTCTCCAAAATAGCGGAAAGGTCATCGGAGTAATTCCTGAGTTTCTGAGCCAAAAAGAACTACTGCACGATGGACTGACGGAAATCATCATAACGAGGTCCATGCACGAACGTAAAGCCATGATGTCCGAACTTTCGGAAGGATTCATTGCTATGTCAGGCGGTATCGGAACTTTGGAAGAATTTTTCGAAGCCTGGACCTGGGCTCAGCTCGGTATTCATAATAAACCAATAGGTATTCTTAACGTTGACGGATATTACGACAGACTGATAGATTTTATAAATAACAGCGTGGAACAGGAGTTTGTAAATAGAAATAATCTTGATATGATTGTAATAGATAAAGATGCAAAGAACCTGATAGGGAAAATGAAGGACTTTAAGCCGGTGAAAGTCAGGAAATGGATGGAGACAGTTAATAGTTGACAGTTGACAGTTGATAGTTGACAGTTGATAGTTGACAGTTGATAGTTGAAAGTTTAATTGATAGATTTTCGTTGATAGTTATTAATTGACAAAATTTTAAATTGTAAATAATTATCTATTCCAAGGGATATAACAGCTAACTATTAACTACTAACTACTAACTAATTGAATTTAGAGTCATTCAGAAAATATTGCTTGTCAAAAAAAGGCGTAACTGAGGATTTTCCTTTCGGGGAAGATACAATTTGTTTTAAAGTTTCAGGGAAGATATTTGCAATTACATCTTATGAAGTTCCGCTGAGTGTTAATCTTAAGTGTGATCCTGAGCGTGCTGTAGAGCTCAGGGAAATGTTTGAGGAGGTACAGCCGGGATATCACATGAATAAGAAACACTGGAATACAGTGAATTTCGAAGGCAGAATTTCAGATAAGGAACTGAAAATTATTACTGACCATTCTTATGAACTTGTTGTAAGCGGATTAAGCAGGAAACAGAAAGTAGAACTGAACAAAGAGAAAGAGTAAAAATTTTTCACATAAATAGTGAACAAAGATCATGAAAAAAATATTAGAGTTAACTCTCTTACCAGAAGATGCATCTGATAATAAAATATTATCCGAGATTGCAGAAGCTGAATGTGATATTAGAGCTAGTGACAATTATGACTTCAAAATAATAAAGCGCTCCATAGATGCCCGCAGCAGAACTCCCGTAGTAAATCTTATCCTGGAAGTTTATATAAATGAAACACCCATACCGGAACCTGTCATTAAAGATAAATATAAAATCGTTTCCGGCAATAAAAAAGTGATCATAGTCGGCTCAGGTCCAGCGGGATATTTTGCAGCGCTTGAGCTGATCGAGAGCGGCATCAAGCCCGTAATTTATGACAGGGGAAAGGATGTGCGTTCGAGAAGAAAAGATCTCAGGGAGATACAGCAGTTCAGCAGGGTAAACCCGGATTCAAATTATTGTTTCGGAGAAGGCGGGGCAGGTACATACTCAGACGGAAAGCTTTACACCCGTTCTCATAAGCGCGGAGACATTCATAAAGCTCTGAGGATATTCGTAGAACATGGAGCAAAAGAAGACATACTTGTCGATTCTCATCCTCACATCGGATCAAATAAACTTCCCGGCGTAGTTCAGAATCTTCGTGAAACAATAATGCATTACGGAGGAGAGATCAAATTTGATTCAAGAGTTACTGATCTGATTATTAAAGATAATTCGATACTCGGAGTGATCGTGAATGAAAAAGACGAATATCTTGCAGATGCAGTTATACTGGCGACAGGTCATTCGGCCAGGGATATATTTTATATGCTGAGAGGAAAAGGGATACGGATCGAATCAAAACCTTTTGCAGTTGGTGTCCGCATAGAGCATCCTCAGG
>JAEUSI010000257.1:0-1516 GCA_016788375.1 Ignavibacteria bacterium
CGGAGCATATTCTACAACCAGACCCCACTTTAAACCATCCTTTATCGTAAATTCAAAATCCATTTCAGGATAAGTATCCAAATTTAAATAGTAGCCCGTACTGCTCAAACCTTGTGTCGTCATTCCATAATATGTCCTTATGCCGGTAATTGTGCCCTCATACACGGCACCCTTATCAGTCATTAGATTTTCTAATTGGTTTTTATTTGACTGTTCAGAACTTAAGGTTGATGTAACTATAAAACAAATAATGGTTAGTAATATTGTTTTCATTTTGGTTATTTTTTTATTAATGAATACATAAATTTAGTTTAGCTTTAAATTTCTTCCCAAGCTGCCAGCATTGCAGATCGAAGCGATGCGAGGGGCTTGGGAAGCAGAGTTAATGATGACAATAGAAGGTTAAAGACATCACCTTAATATTTAAAAATTACTTTATCAGAAACATCTTCTTCACCTGTATAAAATCTCCTGTCTTTATTCTGTAAAAGTAAACTCCGCTCGCAAAATTGTTTCCGTTAAACTGAACCGTGTAATTTCCCGCATTTTGCCTTTCATTAACTAATGTTGCAATTTCTTTTCCTGTCATATCAAAGATTTTTAAATTTACATCACCGGTTATTGGCAATTCGTAATTTATACTTGTTGAAGGATTAAATGGATTTGGGTAATTCTGATGCAGTATGAATTCTTTCGGAAGCGCCGAAATATCTTCTGCTGCTGAAATATTATCAGCTGTAAATTCTTCTATACCGGTTACGTCTGTTAACCGGTTATCTGCATAAGCAAATATTTTTGTAAATGGATTCTCCGGACCGGTTCTGAGTTTAAGGTTTAATCCGGCATCTGTAAATGATTTGGCTGAAGTTTCAAGCCTCATTCTGGCAATCAGAGTGCCGGGAGATTTATCAGAAATCTGCGGAAGATTTTCTTTTGAAGGTACTGAATTTACCACTAATCTCAACAGGTTTCCGGAAACAGTCGGATTTCTCGGTTGTAACATCTGAGGTAAATCTGAACCGGTTATTGAATAAGTCAGTATTCCTCCGTTTGCAATCCCGGGATTGAAGTCAAAGAAATACTGACCCAGAATGTATTCGAACTTTGATTCACCGGGGTTTGTATGCTGAAGATATATTCCGAATTCGTAAACATTCGGAGAAACGAGTACAGGATTATCAGTAGTTAACTTGTATTTCGGATTTTCAGCTGATGTTATATTCAGCCCGATTACTGTTAAAAAAATTACTATTGCTGATTTTATTTTTAAGGTTTTCATTTTGATTTAATTTTAAAGTTTTCAAAAATCTTTCTGCATGGATATTGCAGCAAGCCGTTTATTAAATATTATTTGTAATTTTGCGACAGGACTTTTGACCTGCCGCAGAATGTACCGGAATGAAAAGCTCCGGTACATTATTATGCATTGTTATGGTCTGATCAAACTTACTGATCCAAGACTGTTATTCTCCACTATTGAAAGATCTGAACTGTCAACAAATAAATCTCCGTCCAA
>JAEUSI010000257.1:1526-1766 GCA_016788375.1 Ignavibacteria bacterium
GCATCATTTTCAACAGCTGAAAGGTCGGATGCATCTACAATCCCGTCCTGATTTGAATCTCCGCTGTATATGCAATATTTGGTTCCTTTCAAAATTTGATTGCAACCGAATGCCTGGCATGCAGCAGTTGTGAAATCATAATAGTAAACAGAGCCGTCTCCCCTGACCAGTGCTACAACATTGCTCCAGGTTTCTATGCTGTTACGATGTTTAACTACTATGTAGTAATTTCCGGATGGC
>JAEUSI010000258.1 GCA_016788375.1 Ignavibacteria bacterium
TTCATCAAACCACATTGCTATGAACCCTTGTTTTTTCTTTGTAACTATTCTATTTAAATCATCGACTCTATCCCAACCTTGAAATTTTAAGACATAGCGGCTTCCTTTTTGTGCTGCAGAAATTAATCCTTTCTCTTCGAGATGACTTAATAAGTAAATAAATTCTACTTCATTCTTACAAAAAGCAATTGGGTAATCAAATTTTGTATTAACTTCAATAACTTGTCCGATGAACCCGGATTTCTTTGAAAAGAAACGAATTAGCAAATCTATTTTATCAGAAATATTCCTGGGGACAAAAGAAGAATCTAGTAGCTCTTGAAAATTGGTTGTCAAGATTGTTTCAACAGGAAGTTTATGATCCGTTTTATAGCGCGTTATTCCAGATAGAAGATATTTAATTCTATCAAATTCTCTGTTTCCCTCAAAAACAGTGGACATTATTCCCGAAATCTCAACATCCCCACAACGAGGACATTCATATTTAACAATATCCCTCCTTACTGGTAATAATTGAATTTCCCATCCACAAAGCTGGCAATTATTCATAGCTCATTTTTAATTTAGATTTTAATTTTCGTTTCGACTCATGCGGAAATAACATTTGCGTTCGTATTAATCATATAGTTCTTTAATATAATTCTCAATTTTTACATCAAGAGAATTAATTTCCAGTTCAATTTTCTTTAATTCATTCCATTCACTTTTTATGTCTATATCTTCAGGTTCACTTTCCGCAAACACATATAAAGATACATTAAGATTAAAATCATTTTCTTCTATTTCATTTATATCGACAATTTTGGAAAATCCATCTTCAGATTCGCTTCCCTTATAAGCTGATGCAATTTTATTTATGTTTTCTTCGCCGAGGGTATTTAAGCGTCTTACTTCGGGATGCTTTACAAATTCTTTTGAAGCATTGATGAAAATAATTTTATTTTTTAGTTCTGTTCTTTTATTCTTATTCAGAATCATAATTGCACCGGGAGCACCGGTATTATAAAATATTTTTTCCGGAAGAAGTATGACGCATTCTATATTATCATCTCTCAGGAATTTCTCTCTTATTGATTTTTCTTTTCCGCCTCTGAATAGCGCTCCGTTATCTATTATTATCCCCACCCGACCGGTATCATCTTTTGCCGAAGCCCACATATGAGATATCCAGAGCCAGTCTGCTGACTGGTCCGGTGCAAATCCATATTGATTAAATCTTTCTTTCCAGAGTTCTCCTTTTGTTATTTTATCTTCTCCGTAACCATCAAGATTCCAGGGAGGGTTTGCTATGTTTACATCGAACTTCTGAATTGATCCGCCATCCTTGAACTTTGGATAAAGCAGTGAATCACCGTATTCCGGAATCCCATTTTTTATCCCGTGAAGATATAAGTTCATCTTGGCAATTGATCGGGTTTTATAATTTGCCTCCTGTCCGAAGAGAAATAGTTTTTTTGCTTCTTCTTCACCGAATTTATTTTCTACATAGTCGTGCGAAGATATTAACATTCCGGCAGAGCCAAGAGCGGGATCATAAACACTTTCATTAGGTTTAGGTTCAAGAAGTAATACCAAAAGTCTGATAACTTCTCGCGGCGTGTACACTTCACCTTCTTTTGCTTTCTGCGGTGCAAACATTCGGATAAGCCATTCATAGGAATCACCGAGTACATCCGGAGGAGCATTTTCAAGTGAATTGATGCTGAATAATTCAACAAGCGAATTAAGTATTTCCTGG
>JAEUSI010000259.1 GCA_016788375.1 Ignavibacteria bacterium
GCAGGTCCTCATATTCTTCGACCGTTCGCTGTTTTTCGACCGTGACCTCGACCGAGCTTTGAATCGCCGCCAGGGGCGATCGCAAGTCGTGAGCGGCGTTGGCCACGAAGTCGCGGTTCTTCTTCAGATAATCCGCGATAAGACTTTCATCTATTATTTTTGACTTAATCTCTTCGAGCAGTTCGCCTTTGAAGAACTCTTCATATCCGAGAGAAAACTGTTTCGCATATTTGCACAGAACGGCGGGAATTTCCCTGTCGAGAATTTCTTCCGCTGTCTTCAGGCTTTCCGGTATTTTGTCAATAATATTAATTACTGATTTCAGTCTTTCGTCAAACGGAGCGTAATTCCTGCTGATATAGTTGTGTATATCGCTGAACATAAAAGCATAGTTCATCGGATTTTTTCTGTAAGACTGAATGACATCATAGTCAAAGAGAGAGGATTCCAGTCCCCAGACTGCAATATCATAACTGAGTTTATTTCCTGACGAAAGCTTCTCTCTGTCTGTATCCGAAAGTCTTTTAAGAAAATCCCGGAACACTTTCTTTTCATTTTCAATCCCTTTGAGTGAAATGTCACCGACTCTGCCGTCATACTCATGAAGTCCGAGACCGGATCCCTGCTGAGGACTGAGCTCAAGTAATTTAAGGAATATTTCCTCCGTCAATTCTTCAAATATCTCATTAATATTTTTCATGCTGATAAATATTTAGATTTCAGAATAATTACCCAGATTAAGTTTCAGCGCATCTTTTCTTACAACAGCTCCTTCACCGATTATTGATTCGCTGAGAACGCAGTTCTTTATTACGGAAGACTTTTCAATAATGCTGTCGCTGATGTTGCAGTTTATGATTTTACAGTCTTCGCTGACAGTGGCAAACGGTCCAATGATGCTTTTTTCAATAATTGCATTTTCACCGATAAACACCGGTTCGATAATCCTGCTGTTTCTGATTTTGTATTTGTTTTTACTTCCGGTTTTCGCGTATTTGTTAAGAAGATACCTGTTGGTTTCAAGCAGTGTTTCCGGCTTGCCGCAGTCAAGCCAGCCGTCAATATAATATGACTTCATTTTTTCGTTGTCACGAATCATTTTCTCAAGAGCATCTGTAAGCTGGAATTCCCCCTTAACTGTAATATTGTTTTTCATTATATGTTCAAGCGCTCCAAAGAGACTTGCCGAATTCTTAAGATAATACAATCCGACTATAGCTTCATTGGAAGGCGAGACTGAGTAAGATGCCGGCTTTTCGACAAATCTGGTGATGAATCCGTTCCCGTCCTTTTCAACGACTCCGAATCTTCTCGGATCTTCCACTGCCTTTACTCCTATTACCGAAGAATCGCTTTTTACCATTTCCTTCAGATCAACATCGAACAAGGTATCTCCGAGAATTATCAGAACCTCATCCTTCGTGTTTTTAAAGACTTCCTTTGCGCAGTAAACGGCATGCCCGAGACCTTTTGCCTCTTCCTGAATGACATAGTCGAATTTAAACCTGAACGTACTGTCAAGATAATCTTTAATTTTGTCTCCGAGAAATCCTGTTATCAGTACAATTGAATCTGCAATCCCGTCTTTAATAAGCTGATCGATAATATAATGTATCATAGGTTTTCCTCCGACATTCAGCAGAACTTTCGGGGTTGTAAGCGTATGAGGTCTCAGTCTTGTGCCGAATCCGGCAACAGGAATTATTACTTTCATAA
>JAEUSI010000025.1 GCA_016788375.1 Ignavibacteria bacterium
TGGATTTCCGCTTTCCGAAAGTTCATACGTTCGGATTGTTGTGAAAGACAACGGCATCGGCTTCGATGAGAAATACGCAGAAAAGATATTTAATATTTTCCAGCGCCTGCAGGGCAGGGCGGAATATGAAGGAACCGGTATCGGTCTTGACATCGTAAACCGGATTATAAAGAGACATAACGGTGAAATAAAAGTAACTTCAGTTCCCGGGAAAACAGAATTTACTGTAATAATACCGGCTACAGCAGAACAGAATAAAAATTCATTTAAGAACTAAAAGAAAATTAAAATGAAACTTCCGTATATCATCATAGTTGATGATGATCTTCAGGTTTTGCATGCTATTCAGCGTGACATAAGGAATGAGTACCGTGAATCATACAAAGTTGCCGCAACGGATTCAGCGGTTGAAGCGCTGGAGCTTATTAAGGAACTTAAGCTAAAGAATGAAGCGGTTGCTTTATTTATTTCTGATCAGCGGATGCCCGAGATGGAAGGAGTGACATTTCTGGAAAAGGCAAATGAAATTTTCCCGGATACAAAAAAAATTCTTCTTACAGCATACTCGGATATAGAAGCTGCAATTAAAGCCATAAACAAAGTAAAGCTTGATTATTATCTTCTTAAACCCTGGCATCCGCCCGAAGAGAAATTGTTTCCAGTTGTAAATGATCTGCTTGATGACTGGCATGCATTTTATAAACCGGATCATGAAGCAATAAGGATAATAGGTTTTCAGTGGTCGCCGAAATCTCATGCTTTGAAGGAATTTCTTTCCGGAAATCTGATCCCTTATCTCTGGATGGATATTGAAAACAATGAAGATGCAGAAAAATATATAATCAGTGCAAGCGCTTCAAAGGAAAACCTGCCGCTGATCATACTTAAAGACGGAAGTATTTTGAGCGATCCTTCTTTACCAGATCTTGCTTCAAAACTCGGAATGCAGCAAAAACCTGCCAAAGAAATTTACGATGTTCTTATTATAGGTGCGGGACCTGCGGGACTTGCTGCTTCGGTTTACGGTTCATGCGAAGGACTGAAAACTGTTCTGATTGAAATGAGCAATCCCGGAGGACAGGCCAGCAACAGTGCCAGGATTGAAAATTATCTGGGATTTCCGACGGGACTTTCCGGAGCTGAATTAACACGAAGGGCTATTACTCAGACTATTCGGTTTGGTACGGAGATACTCACTCCGAAGCAGGTAAAGAATATATCTCTTAAAGACGGTTACAAAATTACAGAGATGACAGACGGCACAACTATCAACAGTAAAACAGTTATTATTGCCACAGGAGCTGCTTATGCCAAACTGAAAGTTCCGGGACTTGAAAAATTTACCGGAGCAGGAGTTTATTACGGATCTGCTGCAGTAGAAGCACATGCTTGCAGGAATGAAATTGTATATATTGCAGGAGGAGGAAACTCCGCTTGTCAGGCGGCAATGTATCTCAGCAAGTTCGCAAAAGAAGTAAACATATTAATCAGGCGGGATAAACTTTCTGAGACAGCCGCTAATTACCTTGTGGAAAATATTAACAATACAACTAACATAAAAGTAATTGTTAATACTGAAGTGATTTCAGGGTCCGGTTCGGAAGTACTGGAATTCATTACATTAAAAAATTCAAAGACAGGAGAAGAAAAGACTTTACCTGCCAAAGCGTTGTTTATATACATCGGCACAAAACCGGGAACCGGCTGGCTAAATGGAAGTATATTAAAAAATGAAAAAGGATTTATCCTGACCGGCAGTGAGCTGATGAAAGAGAAATCATTTCATACATTCTGGAAATTAGACAGAGACCCTTACATAACTGAAACAAGCGTACCGGGAATATTCGCTTCCGGAGATGTACGGGCAGGAGCACTTGCAGGCATATCAACTGCGGTGGGTGAAGGAGTTTTGGCTTTAAGATTCGTTAGGAAATATCTTATGGAAATGTAGAATTTTCATACGGAAGTCTACTGAAAAATTTTTGTAATCAAGGGTTTGTATTTCAAGAATATTTTAATAATCATTTTCTAACTAAAATAATTATAACATGAAAAATACAATCAGCTGGTTTGAAATTCCCGTTAAAAATTTCGAAAGAGCAAAATCATTTTACGAAACAATTCTTGCAGGAGAAGTGACAATGATGCCGAATCAGAAAGTTAAATACGGCTTCCTGCCGTGTGATCCGCAAGGTGGAGGAGTCGGAGGTGCTATTATAGAAGGAGAAGGCTCTGAGCCGTCGGATAAAGGAACACTTATTTATTTGAACGGAGGTGAAGATCTGAATTTACCATTATCAAAAACAGAAAGTGCAGGCGGAAAAATTATTCTTCCAAAGCAAAGCATAGGTGAATACGGCTTTATAGCTTTAATAAGTGATACAGAAGGAAATAAAATCGGTCTGCATTCGATGAAGTAAAAAACTATGCTGTTCTGATAATTATTCTTTTTTTGATTAAATAAAAAAATATTCCTGTATATAAATATTTCATTTTTTTGAAAGGACAAATAAAGAATCAATAAAATAAACTCCGGACAGAATGAAAGAAATCTCGGAAAATGAATTTCCTGAAATAGAAGGAACAAAAGTTACCCATCGTTATATAGATACTGGCGGTATTAATATTCATATAGCTGAAGCCGGAGAAGGAGAGCCGCTTCTGATGCTGCACGGCTGGCCGCAGCACTGGTATATGTGGAAAAAACAAATTCCCTTATTTGCAAAACACTTTCAAGTTATAGCAGCTGATATAAAGGGTTTCGGGTGGTCTGATGCACCGGAAAAAGGATATACAAAAGACGAGCTTGCAGATGAACTTGTCATTTTAATAAAAACTCTGGGCTATAATGAAATCCGGCTGATGAGCCATGACTGGGGCGGATGGATAGGATTTATTGCAGCCGCAAAAAATCCGGGACTTATCAAACAACACTTTGCAACTAATATAGCTCCGATTTGGCCGAAGCTTGACCTTAAACTTATTCCCGCAACAATTAAGTTAAGTTATATGATACCGGTTTCAATGCCTTACTTCGGTCCTAAAATACTTGCAAAAGGTAATTATCAGAGATGGCTCTTCAAACGCGGAAATACACGCAAAGAAGGATGGACAGAAGAGGAGATGAATGTTTTCGCTGACAGATTCAGGGATATTTCAAGAGCTGAAGCATCATCAAAGCTTTACCGTGATTTTATTCTTAAAGAATATCTGCCACTTGGTCTAGGAAAATACAGAAAATATCATCTCAAAACACCTTCTTATATACTTTTCGGAATTGAGGACAGACAGGTATCAACTGCATTTTTAAGGGGTTATGAACATTATTCGGACGATATTAAAATAGAACTTGTGGAGAAAGCAGGACACTTTATAGTTGATGAACAACCGGATCTCGTAAATGAACGTGCAATGAATTTTTTTAAGATTGCCTGAAAGATTAATTTTTTAAAAAATAAATAAATGCAAAATGATATTCGAACCCTTTACAATCAGGAATCTGAATTTCAAAAACAGAATAGTGCGTTCCTCAATCGGAGGCAGAACTTCATTCTATGACGGAACGGTTAGTACAGCATTTAAAAATTTTGAAAAGAAGTTTGCAGCAAATGATGTGGCAGGAATTATCTCAGCAACCATCAGTGTAAATGATAAACGAACTTCGCCGATGGAATATCCAAAACTAAGTCATGACAGATTTGTAAAACCTCTGTCTGAAGCAGTAAAAGCTGTGCAATCGTATGACTGCAGATATATAATACAGATCGGTGATACAGGGGGACATACGCACACGAGTTTATTCAGACAGCCTGAAGATGCAAAATCATGTTCTACAATGTTTGATTTTGCTTACGGGTATCAGAACCGAATGATAAAGATGACTACCGAAGAAATTGAAGAGACAGTATTAAATTTTGCGGAAGCCGGAAGGCGTGTCAGGGAAACCGGAGCAGACGGACTTGAGATAACAGCATCAAAAGGATATATAATACACCAGTTTCTGAATCCGGGAATAAATTCAAGGAAAGACAAGTACGGCGGCTCATTTGACAAAAGATTTCAGTTACTTGAAGAAATTATTCGCGCAACCAGGAAAAAAACCGGGAATGATTTTCCGATAGGAATAAGACTTTCATCTTCAGACTATAATTACCTTCCGTTGAATTTAAGACTTCCGGTAAGATTTCCCCTTAAGAACTGGTATTTCGGAAATACGGTAAATGATTATCTTATTTATGCGAAAAAATTAAAGGAACTTGGAATAGATTATCTTCACATTGACATGGGTTACGGATTTATAAATCCAAAAGGGAATCCGGGAAAATTTCCGCTTCATGAAATGAAAATGTTTTACAATTCAAACAGACATCTTACTGCTAAAGCATGGATACGGGCTTCTCTTCTGAATGTAATTCCCGAATTTATTTTAAATCCGATTATGAATACCGGATGGAAATACATTCAGGGTATTTCTGCAGATTATTCAAAACTGTTTAAAGAAGAAACCGGACTTCCGGTGATAGCTAACGGCGGATTTCAGGAATTGAATTTTATTGAACAAACACTTCAGTCGGGAAAAGCTGATATGGTGGCAATGGCAAGACCGCTTCTTGCAAATGTGAATCTTATAAAACTTTTCAGAAAAGGTATAAACATACCCGACAAACCCTGTACTCACTGCAACAAATGTCCGGCGCGAACACCTCTGTCACCGCTTGGATGTTATGATATTTCGAGATTTAATTCACAGGATGAAATGGAAGCTCAGATAATGGAATGGAGCGCGTTACCGGATGAAAGACTTGATTCAGAAAAGGAAAAAAGTTAATTATATTCATTCTACGGATAAATAGATTATTAAACAGATTAATTATATATTTAAAACTATAAAATAAACAACGGGATGCTGAAAACCATAAAGAGTAAGCAGTTAATTAAAACAAACTATCATGAAAAAATTATTAAACATGTCTGATCTACTCAAAATCCTTTCAGTTGTGATCTTTCTTTCAATTTCATTAAATGTTTCAGCACAATCTGAGACACCGGAATATTTCAATCTCAGGCCAGATGCGGAAAAAAGCTACGGGTATTCCCATGCTGTAAGAATAGGTGATGACCTTCTCATATCCGGAGCTGTCAGCATGGATGATGCCGGAAATCCTGTGGCAGAGGGAGATCTTGAACAACAGATGAAAAACTGTTACGGTGATCTGGAAAAAGTTTTAAAAAATTACGGATTTACATTTGATGATGTAGTTGTTGAAAATATTTACACTACAAATATGGCTGAATTTATAAAACAGTCAGGCTTCCGTAATTCAATTTACAGAAAAAACTTTCCGACAGGGACCTGGCTCGAAGTAAAAGGTCTGGCTCTTCCGGGATTTATGATAGAGATAGAACTGGAAGCACATAAGTCAAAGTGATTATTCCAATTGAGATTAGCATTAAGATTTAATGGCAATCTTTGCAGGCAGGCTGTATGAGAACAGAAATTTAAATAATATCTTTATGAAAATTTTAAAATTACTCTTTTCTGTAATTTTGATATTTCTGATTTCGTGTAATAAAAAGCAGACAACAGAAATAAACTCTGACTTTAAAAAATATTACGACAGATATAATGTTGAAGGCACATTCGCATTATATGATCAGAAAAATAACAAATACATTCTTTACAATCCTGAACAGTTCAGACAGGAGTTTATACCTGCTTCCACATTTAAAATTTGTAATTCGCTTATAGGGCTTGAAACGGGTATAATTAAAGATGAAAATTTTGTGATTAAATGGGACTGTGTCCAGAGGAAAAACCCGAACTGGAACGGCGACCAGGATATGAAGACTGCTTTTAAAAATTCAACAGTCTGGTACTATCAGGAACTTGCTAAACGTGTCGGCGGGAAACAGATGAAACACTGGCTTGATACGGCAGATTACGGAAATGCAGATACTTCCGGAGGAATAGATAAATTCTGGCTTACAGGAGGATTACGCATTACACCGGAACAGCAGATAGATTTTTTAAAACGTCTCCAGAAAAATGAACTTCCGTTTTCGAAGCGTTCGGTTGAAATAGTGAAAAAAATTATGATTGCAAGAGATACTCCTGGATATATTATACGTGAAAAGTCCGGATGGGGAGTTCAGGATAATAAAGATATCGGCTGGTATACGGGCTATCTGGAAACTAATGATAATGTCTTTTACTTTGCAAACTGTATTCAGACCGGCAATCCGGACAATAAAGAATTTGCAAATGCAAGAATTGATATTGTCTATTCTATACTTGAAGAACAGAAACTTCTTGATAAAAAATAAATTCTTCTGATTCCGGTAGAAAGATTTCATGAGCAGCATCAGAAAATTGAAACTTTGATTGCGAAATATTTTTTTAAATAAAGCATTATAAAACTTAAAAACTATAAATTATGGCATTACCTGATATATTCGACAAAGAGGTTTCGGATGAGTTAATCGAAAGAATAAACAAGCTTAACAAGGACACAATGCCGCACTGGGGAAAGATGAATGCAGCGCAGATGCTGGCACACTGTTGTGTGACTTACGAGATGATATATGAAAATAAACATCCTAAACCCGGAGCATTATTAAGATTCATTTTAAAAAACATGGTAAAGAAAAAGGTGACAAACGAAGAACCTTATCCTCACAGCATAAGAACAGCTCCACAATTTATTATAAATGACGGAAGGGATTTCGAATCTGAAAAGAATAGACTGACAGAGTATATAGAAAAAACGCAGAAGGCAGGAGGAGAATATTTTGACAACAAAGAATCTAATTCATTTGGAATGTTAAACAGGACAGAATGGAACAATATGCTGTACAAGCATCTTGATCATCATCTGCGGCAGTTCGGAGTCTGAAAATAATAAAGTAAACTGTATATTTCAGAAATAATTTTTAGTAATCAGTTAAATTAAAATGAAGAAAATAATTGTCGCCATAATTCTTTTTTTATCTGTATCCTGTAACAGCAAAGGCAACTTTGCCGAAGTAAAACTGAATACTGTAATACCAGACGGGAGAAATGATTCTGCATCAATAATAAGGCTGGAGAATGACTGGGCTGAAGCTCTGATTAACAGGGATGATCAGAAATTCAACCAGCTTCTTTCCGATGACTTTATATATACAGAAAACGATAAAATGTACAGCAGGTCTGAAGTACTTGAGTTTCTGATGTCACCTTCAGAAACAGTTGAGAAAGCCTACAACGAAGACATGCAGGTTCGTTTATACGATAAAACAGCTATCGTTACCGGCTGGCTGAATGTCAGCGGGAAAGGAACTGAAGGCTTGTTTAAACGGAAATACAGGTTTACGGATATCTGGCATTTTATAAACGGACAATGGCAGATTGTTGCTGCACAGGATTTCCTTATACCTTAGCTCTCATTTCAACAATGATTTAAAATTATAATCTTTCAATCCGGATAAAATAATACTGTTATCAAATAGATTTAGATATACAATTTTTTATTAAATCAAAAATTAAAACATCTCAATGAAAGTTAAATCAGTTTTCATTAACCTGCCTGTTAAAGACCTTAAGAAGTCAAGGGATTTCTGGACAAATTTAGGATTTACATTCAACGAACAATTCAGTGACGAAAAGGCAATCTGCCTTGTACTGAACGAAGGAGCAATATATTCAATGCTGATTACTCATGAATTTTTCGGAACTTTTACAAACAGGCAAATTGCAGATTCAACAACTACTCAGGTATTAATTGCAATTGAAGTTGACAGCAGGGAAAAAGTTGATGATGTAATAAAAAAAGCCTTGGATAACGGAGGCATCCGGTACAGGAAATCCGAAGATCACGGATGGATGTATTATGACAGTTTTGCAGACCCTGACGGACATCAATGGGAGGTGCTGTATACTGATATGTCTGAATTTCCAGGACAGTAATATAATTTAATATATTTAGTTTGTATTAAAATGAAATTACGGATTTTATACGGGAATAATTTTCTTCTGTAAAAAAATACAATCTGTGCACAAAATCAAATAAACTTATGGCAAACAAAACATCACAGCATATTTTAGGAACAGCGGCAAACTTACTGGGATTTTGCCTATTTATCATCACTTCTCTGCACTTCGCTAATCTGACAGAAAATAATTTAATAGATGAGTTCACTTCAGTAGTTGCATTGCTTCTGACAGTATCATCCATACTTTCATTTGTTTCAATAAGGACACACAATACTGAAATGGAATGTAAAGCAGAAAGGATTGCAGATTATCTTTTCATAATATCGTTATTAGGAATATTCGGAATAATAGTGTTTATAACGATAAATTTCTGGCAGAAATAAATATATTTATTGCATAAATCAGCCCAATCCGAATTATATCAGAAAAAGTAAATATTGAAATCAGGAGGGCAGAACTTAAAGATACCGACCAGATAAGATTTTTATTCCGGGATACTGTAGTCAGTATTAATTCTGCAGACTATAAAGAAGAAGAAATAAAAGTCTGGTCTGAATTCCATAAAAACAAGGAGGGTTGGGAAAGAGTAATAACGGAACAATATTTCCTGGTTGCGGTCAAAAATGGATTGATTTCAGGTTTCAGTTCTATTACAGAAAAAGGATATCTTGATTTTATGTATGTTCATAAAGATTATCAGAGACTGGGCATTGCGGAAAAACTCCTTAATGAAACAGAAGTTTATGCACGAAAGCTTTATCTGAATAAAATTTACAGCTATGTAAGCAAAACTGCAGTTCCTTTTTTTGAGAAAAAAGGTTTTATAAAAACAGGAGAAGTAATAAACAAAGTTAAGAATATTGAATTCATTAATTCCGTTATGACAAAGGAATTTCATTATTGATGATTAAGTAAGGATTTATTCCGAAAGAAAAGCAATCTAAACATAATTAATTCAGATGTTCAAATATATTTTTAAAATTATCTCATGCAGACATTAAAAGCGAAAAACACTGAAGAGTATATCTCTTTTTTCCCTGAGGAAGTGCAGATTAAACTTGAACAAATCCGCAATACAATCAGAATTGCAGCGCCGGAGGCAGCCGAAAAAATCAGTTACGCCATTCCGACATTTGAGCAGAACGGAAATTTAGTTCATTTCGCAGGATATAAAAATCACATTGGATTTTATCCTGCTTCATCGGGAATAAAAAACTTTCAAAAAGAATTATCAGCTTATAAGTGTTCGAAAGGGGCAGTACAGTTTCCGCTTGATAAGCCTCTTCCTCTCAAACTTATTGCAAAAATTGTAAAATTCAGGATTAAGGAGAATGCAATAAAAGCAGAATTTAAAAAAAAACTGAAGTTAAGCAGAACAAAACAGTAAAATAAAACGAAGTAATTATTAAAAAATTAAAAATTATTACATTAAAATTTAAATTATAAAAGGCAAAGAAAATAAATTCTTTGAAAGCCTGAAAGCAGTCGAGTAATTTCGGAGACTCAATATTATTCAAAATTAATACGGGAAAAATAATGGAAGTTACAACAGTAAAACAAAATCCGGGAATCAGATTCAGAGTTGCCGGAATACTTATGAGAGAAGGAAAGATTCTTATTCAGAGAGGGATAACTGATGAAGAGTATGCTTTGCCCGGAGGGCATGTTGAAATGTTTGAGAGATCCGAAGAAACGCTTATCAGAGAATTTAAAGAAGAAATGAATGTAGAAATTACTGTTAGGAAGTTTTGTGGATTCAGGAACGTATGGGAGAATGGAATAATGGAAAACATCATCATATATGTTTTTATTATCAAATTGATATTGCTGATGAATCAGAAATTCCTTTACACGGAGTATTTCACTCTTCTTACGGAAATGATTCGGAAATTGAATTCAGCTGGGTCGGGATTGATAAAATCAAAGAGATGAAATTTTTTCCGGTATACATAAAAAGCAGATTAAATAACCTTCCTTACGGAATTGAAAGATTCGTAGAGCAGGAAATATATCGTCAGTAATAATGGAAAGTAAAATTTAAAAATGACTATAAAATCCGTTAAGAGTCCCGAACATTTCAAGTGGGGAAATGACTGTGACGGCTGGAATCTGTTTAAGGAAGATTCGCTCAGCGTTATAAAGGAGCGGATGCCGTATAACACAGCAGAAGAGCATCATTATCATGAAAAAGCACAGCAGGTATTTTATATTTTAAAAGGAAGGGCGGAGTTCGATACAGACGGGATTACTCAAACTGTATGTTCGGGACAAAGCATAAGTATAAGCCCTAAGACTCTTCACCGTATTTCGAACAATAATCCGGAAGAACTGGAATTTCTTGTCATTTCAAGTCCATCAACTGCAGGGGACAGAATTGAAATAATAAATTATTCTGACGAATACAGAGATCATATATACAGATTGAATGCTGAATGGCTGTTGAAGTATTTTCGGATTGAACCACCGGATGAAGTACAGCTTTCAAATCCCCGCGAAGAAATTATTGAAAAAGGCGGAATGATATTTTATTCAAGGCGTAACGGAGAAATTACCGGTACAGTAACGCTTATGAAGAAAACCGAAGAGTCCTATGAGCTTGGAAAAATGGCAGTTACAGAAAATGCTCAGGGACATTTTACAGGAAATGCTCTGATAAAGCACTGTTTAAATGTTGCAAAGAAAAAGAAAATCATAAAACTTTTGCTTTATTCAAATACAAAGCTTGATCCGGCAATTCATTTGTACAGGAAATACGGATTCGCTGAAGTTAAATCATACAAAGGAAATTATGAAAGAGCTAACATCAGAATGGAAAAGATCCTGTGAAAATAAAATTAATTATTAAGATCATATAACTCTCCGCACAAAAAAATCCCGTAGTTAAGAAAGCTTTATAATAAAATAACATTTCCGGATTTTATTCTAACCTGTTAATTCCACTTAAAAAACTTATCAATCTTCACCAAAAGAACAATCCTAATACTGTTAAGCCTGTATTTCATTGATATTACTTTACTGAATCAATATTATTGTAAAAAAATATACAGAGTCTGCAGAACAATTTCCCGGAAATCTGCAATATTACTAAACAGCATTTAATAATCAAATAATCAGAATACATATAAACACTATTTAATGATAAAGTTTAAACAATTCAGCTTATTACTGATTTTTATACAGATATTTATAAACTGCACTTATTCTTCTTCACAGACAGTAAAAAATAAAGACACAACTGAATCCCGGAAAGATACATTATCTTCAAAAACAGATACATCTGCCATTAAGAAAGACAGTATAGATCCCAAGCAGCTGAAAGAAATTATCAGAATGACTGAAGATATGCTTATTAAAGAAAGCCTGTCAAAACAGAGAGACAAGAAAATTAAATCAATACAGGCAATTCTGATATCAGATTTGAGAAAGGAGTTTTCAAAAGTAACTGATTACTTTAATAAAGGAATTGATACAGTTTCAGTAATTTCCGAATTAGCAGAAATTGACTCAAATCTGAAGACAGCAACCGAAGGAATATTCATAAACAAAAGCGAACCTCAGACTTCACGAAATCTGAAAACCTCATCACTGCTGATGAAAGAACTGCTGAAACGACTTGAGAAAAGAGAAAACGAAATTAATTTATATTTGGATGACTTACGAAATTTCAGAAATAACATTGACTCCTTAACCACTGATACAAATTTTTATAAATTACCCGGTGACACAGCGCTTTTAAGAGAATATATAAGTAATTTAAACACTGTATCAAAGGAACTCAATCCGCTTGATTCAAGTCTCAATATCACCATATTAAGACTGACTGATCTTGACAACAGCATAAGAAACCGGATAAGTGAAATCAAATCGAATATTAATGAAATAGATGAAAACAGGTTATCCGTTTTTTTTGGCAATCTTGAAATGGAACTTCCTTTTATATGGAATCCCGAGACTGAAACCAAATCATTTTTTGAAATTCTGAAATTTTCCTGGAATAAAACCAGACTAGTTCTGATTTTTTATCTGAGAAATAATATTTTTCTGATAATATTTACCTTCCTTGCAATATTTCTGCTCATTTATTATTTAAAAAGATCAAGCAGCTATATCAGAAAAAACGAGAAATTAAGAATTACTTATTCTGATTATACAACCGTTAATTATCCGGTTTTGTCTTCGGTATTTATAATACTTATTGCTTTTCAGTTCATATATACACTTCCGCCCGTAATCTTTCTGGGTCTTATATGGTTAACGTCATCTGTAATTCTTACAATAATATTCTGGAGTAAATTAGAAAAGAAAATTAAGGCATACTGGATAATGTTACTGGTGTTTTTCGTATTTGCATTTCGCAGTGATCTGAATCTGGAAGCATCAATTGCCGAGCGATGGTTTATGCTGATAATCGCATTTGCGGGAGTTGTAACCGGGACAATCATTCTGAAAAAGAATTATACCGGTTTATCGCTGGAAAAGGTTCAGATATTTTTAATAGGCATAGCAACGGTACTTGAAGCATTTTCAATTATTGCTAATGTAACAGGAAGATATAATTTTGCAAAATTACTGTTTACAACCGGTTATTTTATGATCATATCCTGGATTTTACTGAACCGGGCAAGAATTCTTATTCTTGAGACAATTTCTGCCGAGACAGCCATAGTAAATGAAAAAGCAAACGAGATTCTGATACAGAAATTCAAAAAACTGGAAGAAGTATTACCCGGGATTTTAAATTTTCTTGTCATGACCGGATGGATAATATTGTTTGCAAGAAACTTCTATGTTTATGATTATTTTGCAAAAAATCTTGCAGAGTTTTTCAGAACAGAAAGGATGATCGGAAGATTAAGTTTTTCATTTGAAAGTATTTTCCTCTTTTTCCTTATAATAATACTTTCGACTATTGTTTCAAAAATAATTTCATTTTATGCTGATGTGCAGAAAGGAAATCCGGAAAGTGATCAACTGCAAAGAAGAAAAAGCGGAATAAACAACTGGCTGCTTCTGATCAGAATTGCATTAGTCAGCACCGGAGTACTCATTGCATTTGCGGCAACAGGTCTGCCGATTGACAGATTAACGATCATTATCGGTTCCCTGGGAGTCGGTGTAGGATTGGGATTACAGACAGTAGTTAACAATCTTGTCAGCGGTATACTGCTTGCATTCGAAAGACCTTTTCAGATCGGTGATCAGATAGAGATATCTGACAAGGTGGGAATAATAAAAGAGATCGGAATCAGGAGTTCCAAAATTGCAACATCAGAAGGATCTGATGTAATTATTCCCAACGGAGATCTTTTAAGCAAAATGGTTATTAACTGGACAAGGACAAATAATCTGAGAAGGTTTGAAATGGATGTTGAAGTCAGTCAGGGAAGCGATTTGAAAGCATGCAGTGATATATTGGAAAAAGTTTTAAATGATAATGAGAATATTGACAAGTCTCATAAGCCAAAAGTATTTTTCCATCAGATGAAATCCGGTATGATAGAATTTAAACTGCAGCTATGGGCAAATGTATTCATCTGGCAGGAAACAAGAAGCGAATTAATAATGGCTATTGAAAAAGAGTTTAAATCAGCCGGTATTGAAATTAATTTACAAAATGAATGATAATTGTAATTCAAAAATTATTTAAAAAAAGTAAAATGAAAAATATTAATTTAAAAGTTGCAGCAGCTGTTCTGTTAGTTCTTATTTGTTCGGGATGCAGTAAGACAAATGAAAGAAAAGAAGAAGTAAAAAAGTCTGAAACAAAAAATGAGCAAAATACGGAGAACATCGGGCAAAGAAAGGATTCAACTTCAAAAACAGTAAAGTATGCCAAGCAATCAGAAGATGAACTGATGTCAAAAAACATCAGTAATTTTTTAGTTAAAGATTTTTTAAAAAAAGATCTGAAGTCAATGACACAGGAGGACAGGAATTTCCAAATGTATTTGATTGATCTGAACGGAGACGGAAAAGATGAATATTTTGTAAGATTAATGGGAACATACTTCTGCGGTTCAGGCGGCTGTACATTTTTGCTACTTGACAGATATTCAGAAGTAATCACAAAATTTACAGTAACGGATGCGCCTGTTTACGTGACTTCCGAAAAGGAAAACGGATGGGATGTTTTATATCTGAAAAGCGGAGGAAAATTCAGGAAAGTTGTTTATAATAAAAAGTCTTATCCGTCTAATCCGTCAGTTTTGCCTGTAGCTGATTACAAACCGGGTGATAAAGATACAGCTGTTTTTGACGATGAGAAGAATCCGTGCAGGACATATACGTTTTAAATACCGGAAAATAAATTTTAGATTTAAGATATTGTCTGCAAATTCTTTGATGAAAATCAGGAATACTGAATTCCAATTCTCATAAGTTTATACTGTAGAAATTTGTTTAGCCTGCTTTTCACATTAACAATACGGGTATGCAGTAACCTGTGGTTATATGTTTGCTTCAATAATACCATCGCATTTTTAATTAGTTTTCAGGATAAATAAATACAAACTATTATACAAATCTTTACTAATCATTTCATATTTAGTTTGAAAAGTAAACAATCTTATTTTACCTTTTCTTAATTGTTAGTTTAATTATATTGACCGACCGGAACTCAAAATAAATACGCTGTTATATTTAACCTCCTGTTAAAAAATAATTAAAATTATGTGTATAATAAAATTAACTCTGCTATAGTTTGAATTCAGAAAAAGAAAAATTACTTTATGAGACTTACGATAAGTTCATGAAGATCAGCATGAATAAACTTCCGGGGAAATTACTCGACGGAATTACGGCTGAAAACATAATGGCATACGGAACTGCTATGGATGAAAAACTTCTATCAATTCATGATTGCCGTGATCTGGTAGAGAGGCAGCTGGAACAGGCATCCGGAATGAAATTCAAACATGAAATCATACCGGTTGCAAGAAAAATATCTCCTGAAGAAGATTCTGCAGTAATTGTTGATGAAGTAATCATAAAAATACATGCCGGCAAAGATATGCATAAGCTTTTTCTAAGGGTTACTACTGTACTGGAGTACTATGATGATAAATGGAAAGTGGTTCATTTTCATACTTCAAAACCAGATTATTCAAATGGAGAAAATGATACATGGCATATAAATGAATGGAAAAGGAAAAGTGAGGAACTTCAGAAACTGGTTGATGAAAAAACAGCAGATCTGTCAATAAAGAACCGTGATCTGGAAATTGAATCTTCACTTGAGCGTGTAAGAGCCATTGCAACAGGAATGCGAAAATCCGAAGACCTGCTGGAAATTTGCGAAACGCTTTTTACAGAACTTAAGAATCTCGGCTTTGACGAATTAAGAAACACCATGATAAATATTCATGATGATGAAGAAGAAACTTTTCTGAATTATGATTATTCCGATACACTCGGCAAAAACATCACTCCATTATTCTATGATATCAATCCGGTTATTAAAAAGCAGATAAAGCAGATCAGAAAGAGCAGAGATGCATTTTCCGAAACCTCTTTCAAGGGAAATGAATTGAAAGAATGGAAGAAGTTCAGGAAAAAAAAAGGCGAACCGGATGATCCGCGGATAAGAAACACTAAAGCATTATACTATTATTTTTATTCAATCGGAACCGGTTCAATCGGAATTTCAACCTTTGGTTCCATTACAAAAGAAAAGCTTAAACTCCTAAAGCGGTTCAGAAATGTATTCGTATTTGCTTACCGAAGATATATGGATGTAGCTACAGCGGAAGCTCAGGCAAAGGAAGCGAAGTTAGAGGCATCACTCGAGCGTGTCAGAGCGCAGGCGATGAGTATTAATAAGTCAGAACAGCTTAGCGGGATAAGCGAGATCATATTTGAAGAATTAAAATCGCTTGGGTTTACTGATCTCAGAAATACGGAGATTCTTATACAAAATCAAGAAAAAGAATCTGTCTTAAGTTATTACTATTCTGATTACGGTGTAACGGAAACAATAGAAATATTTTACAATGAAAATCCGAAAGTAAAAAACTGGGCTGATCAGATTAAAAAAGCAAGTGATGCTTTTGCATCTGTAGTAATCTCTGAAACGGAAATTAAAGAATGGATAAAATACAGATTAAAGATCGGTTATCTGCCTGATCCGAAGCTGAATAAAGCTAAGTCAGTCTATTATTATTCATATTCAACCGGAACCGGAGCACTTAGTATTTCCTCCTTTTCACCCGTAAGTGAAGGACAACTAGATATTCTCAAGAGATTCAGAAATGTGTTTACACTTGCATACACCAGATATATGGATGTTGCTCTTGCGGAGGAGCAGGCGAGGGAAGCGAGGATTGAGATTGCTTTGGAGAGAGTCCGAAGCAGGACGATGGCAATGCAGAAGAGTGAAGAACTTATGGAAACATCCACTGTAATGTTTCAGCAGTTTAAAGAATTGGGAATAAATGCAGAGCAGATTTCAATTGCAGTGATAAATGAAGAAGAGCAAACGATTGAAGTTTCGGCAACACTTCGCGGTAACCAGCTTCCTAAGACTGTTAAAGTGAAAATTAATGAAAACTACATTATAAGCAAGATTTATAATATCTGGAAAACAAAAGGGAAATCAAAAACCATTATACTTTCAGGAAAGCATTTACGGGATTACAATCTCTGGCGAAATAAACAGATGGGAAGAAACATGTATAGTTCTGTAATAAAGAAAGACCAGAAATGGATTATTAATTTTGCTTACTTTTCCAAAGGAGGAATTTCACTTGCTTCAGAGCAACAAGTCCCTGCAGAAACGGTAGAATTACTTGACAGATTTGCCGGTGTGTTTGATCTGACATATACAAGATTCTTGGATTTGCAGAAAGCTGAAAAGCAGGCACACGAAGCCAGAATAGAATTATCATTGGAAAGAGTGCGCGCAAGATCAATGGCAATGCATCACAGCAGCGAGCTCGTAGATGCATCTACTGTATTATTCTATGAATTGAAATCCCTCGGCATTGAAGCAATCAGAACAGGCGTAGCTATATTTGACAGTTCAAATCATACTGTGGAAATATGGTCTTCTCAGCTTATAGAAAAAGAGAGAAATAAAATTCTCGGCGTAGTTCCTTTTAAAGCTCATCCTTTTTTTGAAGCATGTTATAAATCATGGTTAAGTAAAGAACCTTACTTTTTTTATGAAATAGCCGGCAGGGAATTAATAAAATATTACAAAACAATGTCTTCACTGCTTTCATATCCGGAAACGAAAAAATATAACCCGAGAGAAATATTTTACACATTCTTCTTCCCTGAAGGTTCGCTTAATGTAGTTTCAAAAAACAATTTATCGGAGGAAGAATGCAGACTGATGACAAGATTTGCAAAAGCATTCGGAATGATCTACAGAAGATTTCTTGATCTGCAAAAAGCTGAAGAGCAGGCGAGAGAAGCTCAGATCGAGGTTGCTCTCGAACGTGTTCGAAGCAGGACGATGGCAATGCACAGCAGTGATGAACTTCAGGATGCAGCAGTTTTATTATTTCAGCAGATAAAAGATATCGGTGTGAATACAGGCAGCTGCGGATATATAATCTGGGATAATTCAAAGAAAAATGCGACTGCATGGATGAGCTCTGCGGAAGGAGGAATTCAGGAACCTTTTAAATTGTCTCATACAAAGAGTAAAATTTATAAAGAAATTTATGCAGCTAAGGAATCCGGAAAAGATTTTTTTGTAAAGGAAGTCAGAGGTATAGAGCTAAGGAATCATTTTGACTATCTTACAACAGTTCCCGTACTAGGTGAAAAAATTAAACAGCTGCGCAAATCCCGTAATAAGTTCCCCGAAACAATTGTATACAATATTGCATTTTTCAAGCAGGGTTATTTATCATTTCACACACATGAAATATCTCCTGAAGCCAATGATATTTTCAAACGCTTTGCGAACGTATTCGAACAGACATATACAAGATTTCTTGATCTGCAGAAAGCAGAGGCGCAGGCAAGAGAAGCTCAGATAGAGCTGGCGCTGGAAAGAGTTCGTGCAAGAACCATGGCAATGCAGCGAAGTGATGAACTGGAGGAAACATTTCAGATACTTTTTCAGCAGTTCAAAGAGTTAGGCGAACATCCGGAGCGCATTACCATTGGGACAATAAATGAAGATGAAAGGCAGATCGAGTTTTGGGTAACTGTTGAAGGCAGGAAGAAGCGAATGGTTAAAGTTTCAATTGATGAGCCAAACGTATTATGCAAAATCTTTATTGGCTGGAAGCAACATAAGAAATCTATGTTAATTGATCTTACAGGAAAAGCGTTGAAAGATTATATAGCATACATAAAAAGTTTTCGCAATACTCAGAGTTTGGCTGATTATTCAAAAGACCGTATGATAATTTACGCTGCATTTTTTTCAAGAGGTATAATTACTATTACTACTCCTGATCTCAGGTCAAGAGAAAGCATACAGTTATTGGAAAGATTTGCAGGTGTGTTTGAACTTACTTATACAAGATACCTTGATCTTCAAAAAGCGGAAGATCAGGCGAGGGAAGCGCAGATCGAAGTAGCTCTGGAAAGAGTAAGAAGCAGAACAATGGCCATGCATAAGAGCGACGAGCTTGCCGAAACTTCTGCAGTGCTTTTTGAACAGCTTTGCGGACTTGGTATAGATGCTTTGCGTTTATATATAGGCATAATTGATGAAGAAAATGATGAGATTGATTTCTGGACAACTGATTATGGAGGCAGCCAGATCAGTTCTAAATATAAAGCTAGTCTCTACGGCTCTGCTACTTTCAAAAAAATTTATAAAGGATGGAAAGAAAAACGAAAGTCATTAGTAGTTGATCCAAAGGGAAAAGAATTAACAGAGCATCTTTATTATCTTAAAGAAATAATGAACTATCCGATCAGAGACAGGAAGACTCTCAGCCGGAGATTACAGACCATTGCATATTTTTCAAAAGGACTCATCGGTGTTTTATCTAATGAAGAACTGCCGAAAGAATCTGTTTTTTTAATTGAGAGATTCGCCGGTGTATTCGATCTCACTTACAGACGCTTTCTTGATCTGCAGAAAGCGGAAGATCAGGCGAGGGAAGCGCAGATCGAAGTAGCTCTGGAAAGAGTAAGGAGCAAGACGATGGCTATGCATAACAGTGAAGAAGTCGGAGATACTGTCGTTACAATGTTTGATGAGCTGACTAAGCTCGGAATTAAACCTTTTCGCTGCGGGATAGGAATTTTTAATTCCGATAAACAACTGGAAGCTTGGGCAGCAAGAACGGATGGGGACAATAAAACTAATATTGTCATAGGAAAGCTGGATATGAGCACGCATCCTTTGCTGCAAAATGCTTATGACAGCTGGAAGAAAAGGAAAAGCTATTTTGAATATGAATTAAATGGCAAAGATGTATTGAAATATTTTAAAGTAATAAATAAACTTCCGGATTATCCTGTTAAATATGATATTTCAAAATTACCAAAGAAAATTCTTCATCATGATTTTTATTTTCCGGAAGGAACATTATTTGTTTTTACAATAGATCAGCTTTCGGATGAAGCAAAAAATATATTCAAACGTTTTGCTTCAGTGTTCGGGCAGACATACAGACGTTATCTTGATTTGCAGAAAGCAGAATCTCAGGCCAGGGAAGCACAGATCGAAGCGGCACTTGAAAGAGTAAGAAGCCGGACAATGGGAATGCAAAAAAGCGAAGAGCTTAAAGATGTAATACAGGTTGTATATGAACAATTCGTTCATTTAAAAATCCTTGTTGAGCATGCTGGATTTATAATGGATTATAAAAACAGGGATGATATGAACATTTGGCTGGCTGATAAGAACATGGTTCCTTTTCAGGTAACAATTCCTTATTTTGATTGTGCACACTGGAACAGTTTTAATGAAGCAAAAGAAAAAGGAACAGATTTTTTTGCTAACCTTCTGACTTTTGAAGAAAAAAACAGATTTTATAAGGATCTTTTTAATTTAATTCCCGGATTGACGGACGAAGTAAAGGAATATTATTTCAGCTGCCCGGGTCTTGCTATTTCCACTGTATTATTAGATAATGTTGGATTGTACATAGAGAATTTTTCGGGTACTTCTTATACAGATGAAGAGAACAACACCCTCATGCGTTTTGGAAAAGTATTTCAGCAAACTTACACACGCTTTCTTGATCTTCAAAAAGCGGAAGCACAGGTACGAGAAGCACAGATTGAAGCGGCACTGGAACGAACCCGTACTCAAAGTATGATCATGAAGCATTCGAGCGAGCTGGATGACACTTTACGCGTCTTTCACCAGCAGGTGCTGCAGCTGGGTATCAATTCAGCCTTTTCGTTTTTATGGCTTCCTGAAGAAGACGATAACCGTCATATCTTCTGGGCTGCCTGGGCTGAAAGTAATTCGACAATATTCAGAAGTAAGGCGATCAATTATCCGCTTGACAGAAACGAACCTGCCACGGCACAATGTCTAATAGACTGGATGAGCGGTGAATCTGTAGTTTCATATTATGTACCGCCGGATGGAGTAAAAAGCTATTTTGATGCATGGAGCGAATTGATTGCAGGCGTTGAACAACTGAACCCTGAATATTTCAGCGAAGGACTTTTTTATGTAGAAGCTTTTATGAAATACGGATGCTTTGGAGTAATGGTCAGTAATGAAATAAAAGAAGATGACAAAAAAATACTTGTCCGCTTTGCTGTTGAATTTGAGCGTACCTACACCCGTTTCCTTGACCTTCAAAAAGCGGAAGTACAGTCAAAGGAATCTCAGATCGAAGCTGCACTGGAAAGAGTAAGAAGCAAGGCAATGGCAATGCATAACAGTACTGATCTTACGGAAGCTGCAGGACAGGTGTTTACAGAATTAAATAATCTCGGCATTAAACCGATACGCAGCGGTTTTGTATTGCTTTCAACAGATAACCGAATCGCTAAACTTTATCCGGCGACTTCATTTGACAATAAAAACACAATTTCATTTACAGGTGAGTTAGAATTTACGGGACATCCTGTTTATGAGAAGCAATATGAGTCATGGGAAAAGAAAGAAAATTATTACCCGGTGCTCGAAGGTGATTTGCTAAAGTCATATTATAAGATTCTGGCAGAGGGTCTTTCTGTTCATTATGAAAATTTTCCGACAGATAAGAAACAGTTCGGGACATTTCTTCCTTTTTCAGAAGGATTTCTGTTTACATGGAGCGATGAGCCGTATTCTGAAAATGAAATTAACATACTTGACAGGTTTAAGAACATACTTGATCTTACAATCAGAAGATATATTGATTTAAAGAATGCAGAAGCCCAGTCAAGAGAATCACAGATCGAAGCATCACTGGAAAGAGTGCGGTCAAAAGCCATGGCTATGCAGACGAGTAATGATCTTTCCGTGGCAGTAGCTGCAATTTTTGCAGAATTGGAAAAACTTAATATCGGAATGCTCAGATGCGGGATCGGGATTTTAAATAAAGCACATAAGAGCGTTGATGTCTGGGCTACAGCGGTATCCGACGGAGAAAAAAAGCTGCAGTTGTCCGGAGACGAATCAATGGATTCCCATCCTCTTTTGCAAGGAGCTTATGATGCCTGGCTGAAACAGGAAGATTTTTCATATCTTCTTCAGGGAGAAGATCTTAAAAATTATTACCGGGTTCAGAAGAACAGTAATTTCAGAACACCGGAATTGAATTCAGAGATCCAGAGAAGCGAAGAATACAGACAGTATTATTACGTAGCTACATTTCAATCAGGCGGTCTTTTTGCTTTCAGAGAAGACGAATTCCCCGGAGAAGCAAAGACAATTATAAAGCGTTTTGCTGATATAATAAATTTTACATACACCAGGTTCAATGACCTGAAACAGGCAGAGGAGCAGGCGAAGGAAGCAAAGATAGAAGCTGCGCTGGAAAGAGTCAGGGCAAGCTCTTTAATAATGAGAAAGCCGGAAGATATGTTTGATGTGTGTAAAGTAATTTCAGAGCAGCTGATACTTTTAAACGTAAATGAGATAAGAAATACACAAACTGTTATCTTAAATGAAGGGAAAGAGACTTATCAGAATTATGAATACTTCCCGGATTACAGTGAAAATACTTTCAGTGAAATAGATTATAACCTGCATCCTAAAGTAACAGAGTTTGTGAATGAGATAAGGAAATCGAGTGAAGCATTTTTTACTACTAGTTTCGAGGGAAAAGAATTGAAGGAATGGAGAGATTACAGAAAAAAAACAAATCAGATACCGGATGCAAAGTTAGATGTTGCAAGTTCCGTTCATTATTATTTTTATTCAATAGGTCCCGGTGCATTGGGAATATCCACTTATGAGCCTCTTAGCGAGGATCAGATTAATATTTTCAAACGTTTCCGGAATGTATTCGAGCTTGCTTACAGAAGATATATTGATATAGAACAGGCGGATGCACAGGCGAAGGAAGCAAAGATAGAAGCTGCGCTGGAAAGAGTCCGGAGCAGGACGCTCGCAATGCAGAAAAGCGATGAGCTTGCAGAAACAGCTGCAGTTGTTTTTAAACAACTGATAAACTTAGGTATTGAACCAAACCGTTTGTATATAGGTATCATAAATGATGACAGCGGAGATATAGAAGCATGGGCTACAGATGAAGACGGTTCAAGGGTAAGCAAGGAATTTAAACTCAGCATTTATGCTAATGCTTCAGTGAAAAAAATGTATGAAGGCTGGGCTGATAAGAAAAAATCAATTATCATTGATATGCAGGGAAAAGAACTGGAGGAATATCTTCATTATATTGGTGATGTTTTAAATGTTCCGTTTAAAGGCGGACTTTCTCAGGAAAAGAGAGTGCAGAACATTGCATACTTCTCAAAAGGGTTTATCGGAATGGCTTCGCCTGATACTCAGCCTGAAGAGACAGCAATACTACTTGAGCGTTTCGCTGCTGTTTTCAATCTGACTTTTACGCGATTCAATGATCTGCAGATTGCGGAAAAACATGCCGAACAGGCAGAACTGGATCTTATTAAACTTCAGAAAGAAAAAAAACGTGCGGAAGATGCGCTGTCAGAACTTCGGGCAACACAGACTCAGCTTATACAGTCTGAAAAGATGGCTTCTCTTGGTGAACTAACTGCAGGCATAGCTCATGAAATTCAGAATCCGCTTAACTTTGTCAATAATTTTTCGGAAGTGAATACTGAACTCATAGAAGAGCTCAATGAAGAAATAAATAAAGGAAATTTTGAAGAAGCTGTTCTGATAGCGAAAGATATAAAAGATAATGAAGAGAAGATCAAACATCACGGAAAGAGAGCAGAAGCTATTGTAAAGGGAATGCTTCAGCACAGCCGCAGCAGCAGCGGTGTCAAGGAACCCGTAAACATAAATGCTTTAGCTGATGAATATTTGCGGCTGGCATATCACGGGTTAAGGGCAAAGGACAAAACATTTAATGCAAAAATGGAAACTGATTTTGATGAGGGCATTGGAGAGATAAATGTTGTTCCGCAGGATATCGGGAGAGTAATTTTAAATTTAATTACAAATGCATTTTATGCAGTTACGGAAAAGAAGAAAGAGGAAATAAAAAGTTATGAACCATCAGTAACAGTCAGCACAAAAAAATCAGGTGAGAATGTACTGATAGCAATTAAAGACAACGGAAAAGGTATTCCGCAGAAAGTAATGGACAAGATCTTTCAGCCGTTCTTCACAACAAAGCCGACAGGCCAGGGAACGGGACTGGGACTTAGTATGAGTTATGATATTATCAAAGCACACGGAGGGGAGTTGAAAGTTGAGACGAAAGAAGGTGAGGGAAGTGAGTTTGTAATTCTGATTCCTGTAACCGAAAAAAAATAATTTGTACAAATGAAAACAATTGCCTTTATAATTTTTATCTTTATAACATCACTGAATGGGGTAGCGCAATACGAGAAAATTGACAGTCTGAAATTTCTTCTGCAGCAGGACAAGATTGATTCATCAAAAATAAACAATTTAAATAAAATCGGATCGCTTTATGCTGAGATGAAAAATGATTCTGCATTAATTTTTTTTAATGAAGCATTTCAACTTTCGGGAAAGATCGGATATGATTTCGGAGGGATAGTATCAAGAAGATTAACGGCTATATATCTCTTAAAAATAAAATCAGATTATGCCTCAGCTCTGGATTTATATCTGAAAAATCTGAAGACTGAAGAACAAACAGGCGATACTAGTTTCATTTTTCTTGACACAAGGGATGTCTCTCTTATTTATGCAGATCTGGACGATACTTACAAGCAGCTTGAATACATAAATAAGCTCAGACATTTAATAAAAAACGGAATTACTAAAAGCAGCGCAAAATTATCCAGATATAACAGTATAATAAATGTCCAGCTTAGTAATTTCTACAGAAATCCAAAGCAATATCAGACTGATTCAGTAAAATATTACAGTTCAAAGGTTTATAATTACGGTTTGGAAGAAAACACTCCACAGACTATTGCATTGGGCAGCTCCGGACTGGCTGATTGCTATGCCCATTTAAAAAATATTGATTCAGCAATTTACTATTATCGGATCAGCATTAAAGCTTCATCTGACGCAAACCGAATGGATATTTATTGCGGGGCTTTGATCGGAATTGGAAATTTATACCTTGCTGAAAATTTTGCAGATTCAGCTTATTCATACGGAATTAAAGCTCTGGAACTATCAAAGAAAGAAAAGTCGAATACACTAATGCTTTCATCTACAGATTTAATTTCAAAGATATTTAAACAAAAAGGCCAAACTGACAGCGCTTATAAATATCTGGAGCAAACCATAGAACTGAAAGACAGCATATTCAGTTCGGAAAAACTTAACCGGATTCAAAGCATCAATATAAAAGAAACACTTCAAAAGCAGCAGGAAGAGCAAACAAAAAAAGAAGCGTTACAGGAATTCAAATCAAAGATTCAGATTTACAGCCTGATAGGCGGTATTGCCATTTTATCATTTATAATTTTTATACTATACAGAAATAACCGTCTGAAGAAAGCGGCAAATGTAAAGATCGAAAAAGCTTACAAAGATTTGAAATCAACACAGGCACAGCTGATACAGTCTGAAAAAATGGCTTCGCTGGGAGAGCTGACTGCGGGTATTGCGCACGAGATTCAGAATCCTATGAACTTTGTCAATAATTTTTCTGAAGTTAATGCAGAACTTATAGCGGAAATGAAAGATGAAATAAGTAAAGGAAATTTCGAAGCGGTTAAAGCCATTGCAAATGATATCGAAGCAAACGAACAGAAAATAAATCATCACGGAAAGAGAGCAGATTCGATTGTAAAAGGAATGCTTCTGCACAGCCGAAGCAGCAGCGGAGATAAGGAGCCGACGGATATTAATGCATTAGCTGATGAATATTTGAGACTGGCTTATCACGGATTAAGAGCAAAGGATAAATCATTTAATGCAAAAATGAAAACTGACTTTGATGAAAGCATCAGGAATATTAATGTTGTGCCGCAGGATATCGGCAGAGTAATTCTTAACCTGATTACGAATGCGTTTTATGCGGTTGAAGAAAAAAAGAAACAACATCTAGAAAGTTATGAACCAACTGTTACAATAGTTACAAAAAAATCCGGTGATAAAGCTGAGATAAGAGTTGCTGATAACGGAAACGGCATTCCTCAGAAAGTTTTAGATAAAATCTTTCAGCCTTTCTTCACGACAAAGCCGGCAGGACAGGGTACGGGACTGGGTTTATCATTGAGCTATGATATTGTTAAAGCTCACGGCGGAGAGATAAAGGTTGATTCGGACGAAAACGCAGGTACAGAATTTACTGTCAGTTTACCATTGACAAACGTAAATAATCAGAAAGGATAAAGAAAAACCTGAAATACGAAAATTCTTTTCCCGGATAATTCTTATATCAAAAATAATCTTGCGAAGAATGTATTTGTTAAACTGTAAAATAATTCAAACACTATGACCGGAATTATTGAATTTATAGGGCATTTGTCTTATGCTATATTTGCCTTTGGCACAGGTTTCAGGAATGTAATTTATTTAAGGACATCACTGATAGTTGCCAGTGTACTTCAGATTTTTTATACGATATATTCCTTAAACGATATTTTCAAAACACCTATAGTATGGAGTGTTGCTATTATTGTTATAAACCTTTTTCAGGTAGCTTACATTTTGTATTATAAAAAGTATATGAATTTATCTCATGATGAAAGAAATGTTTTAAACATGATGGGAGGGAAAATGGACATCCTGAATTTTAAAAAATTTATGAATGCCGGAAACTGGGATACATACAATATAAACGAAAAAATAATTTCTGAGAACGAGACAATAGAAAAACTTTATTATTTAGTTGAAGGTGAAGTTGATGTAAAGATCAAAGGCAATCAGATAGCCACAATAAAAAAAGGAAATTTTCTTGGTGAGATGAGCTTTCTCAGCGGTGAATTGCCTTCTGCAACAGTTACTTCAATCACTAAGGCAAGGATACTGAGCTGGGACAGAAGAAAATTGAGAATGATGATGGACCGGAATGATGAATTCAGGCACGAAATCTATTCCATTTTCAGCAATGATCTGATTGAAAAAATTATTAATCTTAATAAACAGTCTATTCTAAGTTCAATCATCAACTGAAGTATTAGTAGCAGGACAGTGCTTCAGGGTTGAGTATTCATACTGGACACAGTGTTTTAAAGCAACTTTTAGTTTATGTTTTAAATTAGTTTTACAAATACAAAAATATTTAAGTATAATGAAAATATTAGTCGTTGACGACGAAAGAGACATTAAGACGCTTTTCGAACAGCGTTTCAGAAGAGAGATAAGGGAAAATACCGTAGAGTTTGTTTTTAAATTTTCGGGTGAAGAAGCTCTTGTTTTTCTAAATGATCACGCACAGGAACAGGAAGCGATATTGATTTTATCCGATATAAACATGCCCGGAATGAGCGGACTGGAACTGCTGGAGCATATTAAACAAAAATATCATAAGCCGCCGCCGGTTGTAATGATGATTACTGCATACGGTGACGGGGAGAATTTCAGAATAGCGCAGGAACTCGGGGCTGATGATTTCTTAACCAAACCCGTTGACTTTAAACTTTTAAAAGAAAAACTTAAAATTTAGTATAATGGCAAAAATATTAGTAGCGGATGATGAGCCGGATCTGGAAATACTCATTAAACAGAAATTCCGACAGAAAATCAGGGAAAAGGAATATGAATTTATATTTGCCGTAAACGGCAATGACGCACTAGAGAAAATTTATCAGAACCCTGATGTTGACATAGTGCTGAGTGATATAAACATGCCGGAAATGGACGGTCTGACTTTGCTGAGCAGGCTGAATGAATCGAGTCCGCTGATAAAATCTGTAATAGTTTCAGCATACGGAGACATGGATAACATCCGTACGGCAATGAACCGCGGAGCTTTTGATTTTATCACAAAGCCGATAAATTTTGAAGATCTTTCTCTGACAATGATAAAAACGATTAATCATGCTTTTCAAATAAAGGAAACTTTAAAGGCAATAAAGGAAAACAACATTCTGAAAATGTATGTGGATGAGAATGTTCTGAATTTTATGAACAGCCGTGAATATGAAACTTCCTTAATGCTTAATGAGAATGTAGAAGCTGCTGTAGCTTTTATTGACATTTGTGGTTTTACATCTATCAGTGAAAATGAAGCTCCTGACAAAGTTGTAAAACTGCTGAATGGTTATTTTGACATAATAGTTAAAGAAATAATTTCTCAGGGAGGATACATAGATAAATTTATAGGAGATGCAATAATGGCAGTATTCAGGGGAGAATACCATTTAGACAAAGCAATAGAAGCATGCCTCGCAGTAAGGTCAGTTATAGATAACTTACCGGAGTTTTCTGAAACTGTTTCATACAAACCTAAAGTATCAATCGGACTTAACTGCGGTGAAATGATTTCCGGCAATATCGGTTCAGCAAGTTTAAAGAGACTGGATTATACTGTTATAGGAGACACAGTAAATGTTGCTCAGAGATTACAGTCAACTGCAGCGCCGGGAAGGATTCTGATCAGCGAAAATTCATATGAGAAAGTAAAAGAATCCTTTGACTGCAGACTGGTAGGAGAGGTAAACCTTAAAAATAAAAGCGCTCCTGTAAATGTATATGAGGTGTTAGGCTGATTACAGGTAAACATTTATTGTTTAATCTGTCATTACCGGAATTAAAATTATACTTAACGCAGTGCGATTAAATTTATTAAGAATCTGCACTGTCAGGAAAAATCTTTTTCAAAATTGTCAAAGTAAGTTAATTCCAGTTTACTTTTATAGAATGTCTTTCAGCATAAACTTTACCGATGCTGATCAGCTTTTTATAAAGTTCATCGTATGTTGAAAAATATTTATCATTGATAACCTGAGATTCTTTTCTTACCTGCTCATCCGGCGCGCCATTATCAAACAATCCGGCAAGATTCGAATAATCTTTTTTATAAACCGGCAGGACATATTCATATAAAGCAGCAGACGCCTGAATCATTTCTTTTGTGTCTTCTGTTTCTTTCAAACCTTTGAGCTTTTCATAATTTTCTTCCAGAAATTTAATCTTGCTGTTTATAATTTCACTTCGCTTCATCGGAACAGTTTCGTTGTTGTCACCAAGTTTTACGGAAGGAGATTCCAGTTGTCTGTACATTCCGTTTCCGGCAAAACCGCTCAGAAGATTTGTATTTAAAACTGCAATGTCAAAATATTTTTCGGGAGTTACTGAACTGCAGCCGGTAATCATAATGAAGTAAATCACTGTAATCACCGGCGGTATAATCTTTTTCATTACATCATTTTTGATACAATTAATGTAATTATTTTTTAAGAATAAACTGAATTTATGATATGCATTGAATAATTGTTTTATAATCGTTTATCAAATTACGTTTTGATATCAGTAAAAACTTTCTTAAGAAAAATTGTCATTTGAATAATCAGATCTATAAGATTATTTTTATGGAGATAAGGGATGAGGAATAAAATCCTGAAATAAATTATATATTACCGATGCAGAAAACATACATAACATTCTTAAGAGGAATAAATGTCAGCGGTCACAAAATTATAAAAATGGATGAACTGCGGATATTATTTGACGGACTTGGATTCAGAAAAACTGAGACTTATAAACAAAGCGGTAATGTATTATTCAATTACAGGGAGACAGAAACGAGTATACTTGAGAAGAAAATTTCGGATGCTATTTTACATAAATTCAATTTTGAAGTTCCGGCAATTGTTATTAATGCCGAAGACCTGAGACAAATAATTCCGGACAATCCTTTTACTGAAGATAAATCAAAAGACAGTTCATTCTTTCATGTAACATTTTTACAGGTTAATCCGGATAAGCGGCATGTTAATAAAATAAGTGAAATGAGCTTTCATCCGGATGAATTTTATCTGAAAAATAAAACGGTATACTTATACATTCCCGGAGGTTACGGAAAGACGAAACTTTCAAACAGTTTTATTGAAAATAAATTAAAGGTTAAGGCAACGACCAGAAACTGGAAAACACTGAACGCAATGCTTGATATGGCAGATAAAATCCAAGGTAAGTAAAAGTTAATTCCTGAATTCCATCAGTAAAAATAAAATCAGATTTACACAAAAATACAATTGAATGTTAATTTCCGTTGAGATATTTTGGTATACAAAATCATTTCTTAACGAAGTAAACAAGTAAAGGGAAAAAAAATGAAAAAACTTCTTCTCCTTCTCCCGTTAATATTTTTAAGCTTAATAATTTTTACGGGACAGAAATCACAGGATCAGCCTGAAAGATGGAATCCTGATCCCAGTATGACAAGAATTTATGCTGAGAGCGAATACATTCCGTTACCTCAGAACGATAATGTAATTTTCAGCACGGCAACAAGAATGATATCACTTCCTAACGGAGTGTTTGCAGTTTCGCCTAATTTCAGAGTTCATCCCAGTGCGGGAACACAGAGCGAAACTCCGATCACGAGACATCCATTGAATCAGCTGATAATGCTTGGTTCAGCAAATACATACAGAGGCGGATCGACATTCAGCACAGGCGTATACGTAACAACTGACGGCGGAGCGACCTGGTTCGGAAGCGATACGCTTAATAACGGCGGATTCAGTTTCGGAGATCCGGGACCAGTAATAGACAAAAACGGAACTTTCCTTATGTCATATATTACAACTACAGGTTCTATGGGAGCAAGTTATTCTTCAAACAACGGAATAAACTGGGCACCGACGGTAACATTTCCCGGGGCATCAACAAGCGCTGATAAGAATTTATCAGGAACAGACGATTCGCCTTCCAGCGCATATTACGGAAGGAGTTATACAGTTTACACGGAATTTGCAGGCACATATACAAACAGAATTGTAATATCCTATACGGCAAACGGGGGAGTAACCTGGTCTTCCGTAGCACCGGTAAGCCCTCCGACATCAAGCGGACATCATCATCAGGGATGTGATGTCAGGACCGGACCGAACGGAGAAGTATATGTTGTCTGGGCAAACTGTACAACCAACGGACAAAATTCAACAGAAGATTCACTCGGATTTGCAAAATCATTAGACGGAGGAGTTACATGGGCGCTTACTACAAACAGCGCAGATAATATGAACGGAATAAGATCGGCTTCATTGTTTAACAGCATAAGAGCAAACGGATTTCCGAGAATAGATGTAGACAGATCCGGAGGTCCGAGGAACGGATGGATATATGTAGTAACAGGTGAGAAAACAGATGCACCTGCAACTGACGTTTCAGATGTTATACTTCACAAGTCAACTAACGGCGGAACGAACTGGACTTCATCCAGAGTAAATCAGGATGCAGCAGGAAACGGAAAATATCAGTATATGCCGGCAGTAAGAGTAGATGAATTCGGCGGAGTAAATGTGATTTTCTATGATACGAGAAATACAGCAACAAATGATTCTGCTCAGATTTATGTAGCAAGATCTGTTGACGGAGGAAGCACTTGGTCAGAGATTCTTGTTTCCGATCATAAATTTAAACCGAAACCAATTTCCGGACTTGCAACAGGATATCAGGGAGATTATATAGGAATAACATC
>JAEUSI010000260.1 GCA_016788375.1 Ignavibacteria bacterium
GCGGGGAAATCTTCGCATGCGGAGGTCCTATGAGCTATGACTTTACGGATTCTATAACGAAAGCTTATGGAAATAATATGGTATTCAAAGGCGGAAAGTACAGCATATACAGCGGCGATGTTGATCAGGACGGATTCATTGATCTTACAGATGAACTTCTTATTTATAATGACGGTAGTATTTTTAAAACCGGATATGTATTTACTGACATAAACGGTGACAGAATTGTTGATCTATTGGATCTTCTGATAACTTATAACAATGCAGTGAATTTTGTAAGTTTGATAAGACCTTGAATTCATCGCAGAGTATTCCGATAGTACAAGCTCTATGTTTTAAAAATTATAACATTCTCCAACTTTGCAGGAAGATGACTCTGCGGATACGACAAGTAAATTGGAATTTGGAATTTCGGATTTGGAATTTATTTTTGAGAATTCTTAAACAAAATTGTAATTCGTAATTTGTAATTCGTAATTAATTGTCGTCCTCGCTGAGTCCCCTGCATTATGAATCCTGAATGCAATACAGATTAAATACGGAGATTCAGCAGGTGGAAGCGCTTTAACACTGAGACCTCCCGTGAAATTATACAAACTTTTAAATGCAAACAGGGAGAGACTCCTATATAACTCAAGAACGCTCAGCCCTCGAAGCTGTCATCCCCGCATGTTTTTAGCGGGGATCCGATCATTAATACTAAAAATGTGAAACAGCAAAATAATATGTCAGCAAAATGGTCCTATTAAAATTGTTTGTCTGATCTATAAAATCTCCGGAGCATCCATCTTCAGTCAAAATATGTTGATTGGATCCCCGCTAAAAGCATGCGGGGATGACAACTAGATAGGTGTACTATTGCTTTAATAGTTATTATTGTCAAAACATAGAACAAGTACTATCGGGATACTCTGCGGAGACGAGGAAGTATTCTGTGGAAAAGATTTTATGAAATGGGTATTGTGTATTGAAATATCAAACTGTCTAAAACAGAATCTATTACTTTAAAAACTGTTCAACCTCTTTTCTGAACAAACCAATATCCTGAATGTGAGGTATATGACCTATATCATTAAGCTCAGATAATTCCGCACCCGGAATTAATTCTTTTGTCAGCTTTCCAAGTATTGGATACTGACCGCGTATATTCTTTTCCTCATCACTGATAAGATTTTTTCCGACAACTGTCCGGTCGAATTGCCCGATAATAAGCAACACAGGGAGTTTCAAATTTTTAAATTCATAACACACGGGTTGTTCATAGATCATCAAGTATGTCAGAGCATTGACAAGTGCTGTTTGGCGAAAGTCACTTTGGCTCAGAGATTCTGCCTGCGCCTGTACATACTGTTCGTATTCGGATTTCCACTCAGGATAATATGTCATTTGATATTTCTTATAACTTTCATAAGTTGCATTAAGTTCGCCGTTATAAATTTCTTCCAGCGTACGATAGGGTACAAATGTTTTATAATCTTCGAGTCCGATAGGATTTTCGAGTATCAGCTTTACCACCATTTCAGGATACATCAGTGAAAATCTTACTGCAAGCATTCCTCCCATTGAATGACCTATTATATTAACCTTGTTTATTCCCAGTGAGTCAAGGAGCATTGCACTATTTTTTGCCAGGAGATGAAAGCTGTAATGAATATCAGGCTTATCAGATCTTCCCCAGCCGATCTGGTCAGGAATTATCACGCGAAATCCGTCAG
>JAEUSI010000261.1 GCA_016788375.1 Ignavibacteria bacterium
TGCGGCGAACTTATTTCAGACAATTGTTTTGGTCATACCGGATATACCGGCACAAGCATCTGGTGCGATAAGGACAGAAAGATTGTGATTATTTTTCTTACAAACAGGGTATATCCTTCAAGAGATAATGAAGGTATAAGAGATATAAGACCTGAGATTCACAATGCAGTATTTGAAATTATTTCTTCTCAGAATTAGTAATATTGCATCGTATAATTGTTTTTCGGGTAAGCTTTTAAAAGATAAAATATTTATTAACATGTTACTTTAAAATAATAACCATATGAAATTATCAAAATTTAAGAACGAGCCGTTTACTGATTTTTCCAAAAAGAAAAACAGGATTGATTTTGAAAAAGCACTGGTGAAAGTCAGAGGAAGATTTAAAAATGATTATCCGGAAGTTATAGGCGGAGAAAAATTCTTTACTGATAAAAAACATTATTCCTACAATCCTTCTAACAAAGAGGAAATTGTGGGGATATTTCAGAAAGGTTCTGCTGAAATGGCTATTAAAGCAATTGAAATTGCGCATAATACATTTCATGAATGGAAAAATGTTCCTGCAAAGACAAGAGTTAAATATCTTCTTGAAGCAGCAAAGAGAATGAGAAAGAGAAAACACGAATTTTCCGCCATGATGGTTTATGAAGTCGGTAAAAACTGGGCAGAGGCTGACGGGGATACTGCCGAGGCAATTGACTTCATGGAATATTATGCCAGGGAAATGCTGAGATATGAAGAAGGAATGTCTGTGGTAAATATTCAGGGTGAGAAGAATAAGTGCGAATACATTCCTCTTGGTGTCGGAGTAGTAATTCCGCCCTGGAATTTCCCACTGGCTATATTAGTTGGAATGACAACTGCAGCGATTGTAACAGGCAATACTGTTGTTCTAAAACCGTCAAGCGACTCCCCTGCTATAGCACAGATGTTTTTCGAACTGCTTGAAGAGATTAAACTTCCGAAAGGGGTTGTAAACTTCCTTGTCGGTGACGGAAGTGTAATCGGAGATCTGATTGTTACTCATCCTCTGACAAGATTCATTTCATTCACGGGCTCAATGGAAGTCGGTCTGAGAATCAACGAACTTGCAGCGAAGAAACAGCCTTCACAGATCTGGATAAAGAGAGTTGTTGCAGAAATGGGAGGTAAAGATGCAATCCTGGTTGATTCTGAATTATACAGTCTTGAAGAAGCGGCGAAAGGCACGGTTCAGGCAGCATTCGGATTTCAGGGGCAGAAATGTTCGGCATGTTCCCGCGTGATAGTGGATGAAAAAATATATGATAAATTCTGCGAAGCTATAGTTGAAGAGACAAAAAAACTCAAAGTCGGTTCAGCAGATACAAATCCGAATATGGGACCTGTTATAAATGAAAGATCAAAAAACAGCATAGTCAGTTATATAAAGAAGGCAATAGATGAAGGCGGAAAACTCATTGCCGGAGGAATGGAAATGAGTGAGACAGGTTATTTTATTCAGCCGACAATTATAAAGGATGTAGAAAGAGATGCTACAATCGCACAGGAAGAAATATTCGGTCCTGTGCTTGCAGTTATAAAATCTAAAAATTTTGACGACGGACTATCAATAGCAAATAATACCATCTATGGTCTTACCGGCGCTGTTTATACAAAGAATAAAAAGAAGCTGGAAAAAGCAGAGAAAGAGTTCTTTGTCGGCAATCT
>JAEUSI010000262.1 GCA_016788375.1 Ignavibacteria bacterium
GTGTCTTTGTGACTTCAAGGTCAAATCATAACCGTTAGTTCAATCGCATTCTATTAATTGAGTTGTTATCTCAATAATTATCTATCTGCGCTCTTTGAAGCTTTCCGGAATAATCTATATAAACAGCTTTCCATTCCGTGTAAAAATCATAAACTGTCCATCCGCCTTCGCGATGTCCGTTGCCAGTTTGTTTTACTCCGCCAAAAGGCATATGTGCTTCTGCTCCTATTGTCGCACCGTTTACATAAGTAATCCCTGCCCTGATATCTCTGATGGCAGTAAATGCATCATTAACATTTTTTGTGAATATGCTTGATGATAATCCATAAACTGTTCCGTTCAGGATATTTATTGCATCTGTCAGATCATTGCATTTTATTACAGAAAGAACAGGTCCGAAAATTTCTTCCTGCTCTATCCTCATTCCGGGTTTCACATCAATAAAAATTGTAGGTTTGTAAAACCAGCCCTTTGAAAGTTCACCTTCGTTAGCATAATCTCCGCCTGCAGCAAGCTTTGCCTTGTCTTCATCTTTACCTATCTTTACATAAGAATTTACAGTTTCTCTTTGAGATTCACTTACACAAGGACCAACATCCACTCCTTTATCATTACCATAACCGAGCTTTAATTTATTAACTCTGTCAACAAGTTTAGAAATAAATTCATCATATATATCTTTATGAAGTATCAGCCTCGATGTTGCAGTACATCTCTGACCTGTTGTTCCGAAAGCACCCCAGAGTACTGCTTCAAGCGCCAGTTCCTGATCGGCATCATTCATTACGATCTGAGCATTCTTACCGCCAAGTTCGAGTGAAACTCTTTTAAGATCCCCTCCGGCAACTTCATTGATCCTTTTTCCCACTTCAGTCGAGCCGGTAAAAGAAATCAGACTTACATCCTTATGTGAGATCATTGCCTCTCCGACAATTCTTCCTTTTCCGTGAACAATATTAATCACTCCGGGTATATATTCTTTTCCGAGGACTTCCCTCATCGCCATATCAATTATTTCAACAAGAGTCGTAGCTGTTTTTGGTGTAAGTTCCGCCGGTTTAAATACGCATGTATTTCCGCAGACAAGTGCAGGAAATATTTTCCATGTAGGAATCGCCATAGGAAAGTTCCATGGTGTGATAAATCCGCCTACTCCGATCGGTACCCTGAAGCTAAGATTCATCTTATTGGGTAATTCACTCGGCGCATTATATCCGAAAAGTCTCCGCCCTTCAGAAGCTGCATAATAGGCTGTATCAATACCCTCCTGAACATCGCCTTTTGTTTCGGCAAAAACCTTTCCCATTTCCCTGGTCATCTCGTGAGCTATCTCATCTTTTCTTTCGAGCATTTTATCTCCGACTAATTTGAGGATATCACCTCTCTTTGGAGCCGGGATAAGTCTCCATTGTTCAAAAGCAACTTTAGCTGCAGCAACAGCTTCTTCCACATCTTCTTTACCGGAAGAAGGGAAAATTCCTATAACATCTTCATTCCATTTAGCCGGATTTCTGTTCTCAAAGGTATTTCCGCTCTTTGATTCTTTCCACTCACCGTTTATTAAATTTTTAAATATTTCTGGCATTAAGTAATTATCTCCTGTTTAAATTTTTTCTTTTTTTAAAATACTCAATTGAGACTGTTATTAAAATTAATTTAATTTTCCTGTATTAGTTGAAAGTTAAAA
>JAEUSI010000263.1 GCA_016788375.1 Ignavibacteria bacterium
CAGTTGAGATTATTTATTCAGTAATTATTATGAAAATTTAACCGAAGCCGGTTTTTGAATTTTTGTTATACAAAGTATATAAAAATTTGATCCTTAAATTTTTGATTTTTCTGTCAAGTAATTTTCATCTTAAAACTGTAGAATAAATACACACATGTTTTAATTTATACTCTGACCAGTTCTGAATAAAGGTTTTTACTAATTGGCATCATAATTGTAACTTTAAATTAATTAACTATTTTAAAACAAATTAAAAATTAACCTATGAAAATCAAATATTTACTTATTGCAGTGTTCTGCCTTTGTTTTTTTGATATGCTGGCACAGACAAAGAAAGAAAACACTTTTGAAGTTTACGGATTTGCGATGATGGATGCAGGATACAATTTCAAAACAATCAATCCTGACTGGTATGATGCTCTGAGAGTAACAAAGCTTCCCGCAAGTAAAAATGAATTTTTACCTGACGGAAAAGTATTTTACAGTGTAAGGCAGTCACGGTTCGGAGTAAAAAGCTTTACACCGACCAGTATCGGTAATTTATCCACAAAATTTGAATTCGATATGTTCGGAGTCGGTAATTATGCCGGACAGACAACAATCCGACTGCGTCATGCATACGGGGAAATCGGAAAATTCCTTGCCGGTCAGACCAACAGTGCTTTTATGGACGGAGATGTATTCCCGAATTCACTCGAATACTGGGGACCAACCGGTATGGTATTCTTCAGAAATATTCAGATCCGCTATACGCCTTTAATGACCTCTCAGGATAATCTGGCATTTGCCCTCGAAGCACCGGGAGCAAGCGCAGATCCGGGTAAACTGAAAGACAGAACAGAGCTCGAAACAGTAAAGCAGGTATATAATGTACCTGATCTTACTGGTCACTACAGATATACAGGAAGTTTTGGTTATATTCAGCTCGGCGGAATTGTCGGAAGCATAAAATGGAGAGATGTTTCTGATACTGCCGTTTTTCAGTTAAACGGAAGCGCAGTAAGATGGGGAGGTACTTTGAGTTCCAACATCAATATAGGCAAGAAAGCTGTTTTCAGAATTCAGGGAGTTTACGGCGAAGGTATGGAAAATTATATGAATGATGCTCCGATTGATATCGGTGTTAAGAAAAACACAGAAGGCGATACACTTACACAACCGATAAAAGGAGCAGCTCTGCCGGTATGGGGAGTAACTGCCTTTGTGGATGTAAACTGGAGCAAGTATTTCTCAAGCTCATTCGGCTATTCAGTTGAGACAATAGATATTGACAAACTGACGGTGGATGACGTCAATCTTATGTCTCCGAGTACATACAAACAGGGTCAGTACGGGCTTGTAAATCTGCTGTATTATCCTGTGAATAATGTTATGGCAGGAGTTGAATTCAATTTTGGAAGACGTGATAACTACGACGGATTTCATTACACTATTTCAGAAGTAAGATTTGCATTCAAATATAATTTCTCGAAGATATTCAGCTGGAACTAAACAAAAATTATTTTTTAATTTTAATTTTAACCAAAATGAAAAAGGAAATTATTGAAAGAAGTTTGAAATTTATTTTATCGGTTATAATCTGTATTGCATTCATAACGAATGAATCATATGCTCAGAAGAATCTGCTAACAAAAGAAAACATA
>JAEUSI010000264.1 GCA_016788375.1 Ignavibacteria bacterium
TCTTTTTTATCAGATCAATAAGCTTCTTGTAACCGTAATTTCTGGGATCGAAATCCGGTTTTTTCTTTAATATAAGATTACCCAGCACTCCGAGATAAACCCAGCCGTCCTCTTCAGCCAGATCATTTATACTGTCAGATATCAATTTTGTCAGTTCTGTATCAACGGCAGCAACAGTAACAGCAGCCGGTGCAGCCGGCACAGTTTTTTTTACGGGGGTCTTTTCCACTTTTTTCGAAACCGGAGCTGAGACAACAGGTTTTTCTCTTTTCTTTAATATTTCTATATAGATAAATTTATTGCAGGACGCTATAAAAGGAGAGGGAGTTTTTTTCTCGCCTATTCCGAAAACGAGCATTCCGGCTTCGCGTAATCTTGTCGCAAGCCGCGTAAAATCGCTGTCACTTGAAACAATGCAGAATCCATCCACTCTTCCCGTATAAAGGATATCCATTGCATCAATTATCAATGCCGAATCGGATGAGTTCTTTCCGACAGTGTAGCTGTACTGCTGAACAGGCGTAATTGCGTTTTCAAGTAGCACAGATTTCCAGCCTGTAAGCGTGGGTTTGGTCCAGTCACCGTATATCCGTTTGAAAGTCGGTGTGCCGTATTTTGCGATCTCTTCCATCATTCCTTTTATATTGGCATAAGGTATATTGTCGGCGTCGATCAATACAGCGAGGCGAAGTTCTTTTATTGGTTCCATGAATTTTTATTTTTATTCTGTATTTATACTTGTTCTTACTTTATATATCTGAATTTTTACATAACTTAAAAAAATCAATCCGCTTATTCAAGTTTGCAATTAATAAATTTCGGTGAATAATTTTAAGCAATTAAAAACGGGATCCTGAAAGATTTCAAAATCCCGTTATAAAAAATATTTTATTTTAGTCAGCAGAGATCACACCTGCGGAGATTCGGCTGCCTGCTTTTTTGCCAACCGTTCCAATCTCATCGATTTCGTTCTGAACGTATTATTAAATGGCGCAATGATATAAGCTTTTATAATGTATGGCCAGAACCCGCGCTCCTTAAGATGCGGAGCAATAAGGTGATCGATCTTCTTATGAGCTTCCGGTGTTTCACTCCAGTGTATGCTTGCTCTGTAGTGATGAATTGTGTGAAGACCGTTATTAAAGAGTAAAAAGTTAGTTGTCGGACTAACAAAGTTACGGGAGTGGTTATAATCAGATTCCTCATCGGCGTGCACATGCTGAATATAATTGAATATCAAAACTGAGAACAATGCAAACTGCTGCGGAATGATCACGTATAATATTGCTTTCTTCCAGTCCAGGAGCAATGCGCCGATTATAAACAATCCGAGTGCAACATACTGAAATACCGAGAGATAAAATTTACTTCGCTTATTCTTCCAGAGAAATTTGAGATATACTACTATCGGGTTTTGCTGAAAATAACTGCTGATGGTAGGATAGCTCAGCAAAGTAAAAATATTATTCTTCTCACTGACTCTGTAAGTTATCGTGAAATCTCCTTCACGGTTATTGAACTTATGATGGTTCTTGTTGTGAGTAGGCGTCCATGCAAAGATTGGAAATCCGTAAAATAATGTGATCCAGTAATCGGTTATGTCATTCAGTATCTTTGATTTCCACATCGGAACGT
>JAEUSI010000265.1 GCA_016788375.1 Ignavibacteria bacterium
ATCAAAGATGTGCCGGATGAATATGTATTTACAGTTTACTCAACTAAGCTCGGACCTGTGATCTCTTACCTTGAAAAAACGGGATTTATAAACAACCAAAAATTCAGACCCGGTATTAATGATGAACTGCTTACTTTCAGATGGACGGGATATGAAGCAAGCGATGAGCTTGAAACTTTCTATAAAATTAATAATGCGTCGGGCTGGAATGATTTTCAGAATGCGCTGAAAACTTTTGCGGTACCCGCGCTTAATTTTGTTTTTGCCGACACAGCAGGCAACATCGGTTACCATACTGCAGGTTTTATTCCAGTAAGAAATAATTTTACAAATGAAGGACTTGCTTACTACCCTTCCGGAGCTGATACTTACTGGTCCGGATTCATTCCTTTCAGTGAGCTCCCTGTTTCCTTTAATCCAAAGGAAGGATTCATTGCAACTGCAAACAATAAGCCGCAGAAGAATTACAAATATTATATTTCAAACCTTTACGAGCCGCATTACAGAGCTGAAAGGATCGAAGAGATGATCAGGTCTAATTCAGTTGTTACGGAGGATGAAATGAAACTGATGCAAAGAGATGTATTCAGCATTCAGGCAAAGGATTTTTGCAGATATTTATTTGAGGCATTCGGAGATACAATAAATCTTACTTATGATGTTAAAAAATATCTTGATCTGTTAAGAAACTGGGATTACGAGTTTAAAACGAACAGTATTCCGGCAACTTTGTTTGCTCAGTTTGAAGTTGAACTCTATAAAAGACTTTACAAGGATGCTCTGGGTGAAGAATTATTTGAAAATTATTTGTATATAAAAAATGTACCCGTAAGAAATACAGCCAGGCTGCTTAAGCTGAATTCATGCTATCTTTTCGAAAATGAATTTGCAAAGGTTCAGTTAATAAGGCTTAGTTTTTATGACGCGGTTGCTGCTTTGATCTCGGCTCACGGCCAGGATCTTAACAGCTGGCAGTGGGGAGAAGTTCACAAGGTCACAATGAAACATCCTCTGGGAATAGTTCCTTCCTTAAGCTCAATGCTTAACATTGGACCGTTTAAGATCGCAGGAAACGGTACAACCGTGAATAATCTTGAATATGGTTTTTCCGGAGCATTGAAAACCGGTAACTTTGATGTTTATCTCGGTCCGTCCATGAGAATGATAATTGATATGGCAAATGCAAAATCATACCTGTCTATAATTCCGACTGGGCAGTCAGGACAGCCGCTTCACAGAAATTATAATGATCAGGCACGGCTCTGGCTTAATGGTGATTATAAAAAAGTCTCAACGGATTTTGAAGATCTTAAAAAGGAAAATCTTAAGCTGCTGGCACTTGAACCTTCAGAATGAAAATTGATTTCAACAAGACAAAAATACGAAATATATAAGCCTAAAAAATTCCTCGGTCAGAATTTTTTAGTTGACGAAAACATTGCTAAAAAGATCGTTAATTCTCTTGACATAGAAAAGAATGATACAGTCATAGAGATAGGTCCAGGAAGAGGGGTTCTGACGAAATATATTTCCGGACTATCTGATTTTTTTTATGCAGTGGAAATTGACAAGTCTATATTTGAAAAACTGAATT
>JAEUSI010000266.1 GCA_016788375.1 Ignavibacteria bacterium
GAAAAACGAAACTTAACTATGAATTTATCAGTTAGTTACTTTGTATTTAAACTAATTTAAATGAACAAAGAAAATTTAAACTATCATTTCGAAAAGTCCAGGGAATATCTGAATAAAGCTTATCAGTTTCAGATGAAAGGTCAGTTTGAAGAAGCAATTATAAATTACAAACTATCTCTTGACCTTCACCCTTCTGCGGAAGCCCATACATTTCTCGGCTGGACATACAGTTTTCTGGGTGATCTTGATAAAGCCATAGATGAATGCAAAAAAGCAATTTCTCTCGATCCCGATTTCGGAAATCCATATAATGATATCGGCTCTTATCTGATTCAAAAAGGTGAATACGATGAAGCACTTACCTATTTAGATCTTGCCATCAAAGCAAAAAAATATGATAATCATCATTTTGCTCATTTTAACATTGGCAGAGTTCTGGAATATAAAGGTCTCTGGTTTGAAGCACTTGAGGAATATAAAACTGCTGTCAGACTTTCACCCGATTATCTTCTTGCAAAGCAACATTTTAACAAACTACAGGGAATTTTAAATTGAACAACGTTTTAAATAAAAATCCAATGAAAAAAATTATATTCATATTTGCAATATTGATATTTCCTCTAATTGTCAAAAATTTATCTGCTCAGGGATTTACTTATACTCCATTAGGAGCAAATTTTATTCAGCTTCCTTACTATCCGGATTCAATTCAGGTTGTAAAACATCAGGGAATTATAAGAAATACATCGGCTTCCACGCTAAACTTCAGATTTGCAAGGATTGTAAATAATCTTCCTTCCGGCTGGTCAACTCAGATGTGCTACGATTTATGTTATGCTGAATTTATTGATACAATATCTCTTCCAAGCGATCCTCCTTACAGCATTGCTCCGAATCATTCCGATACTTTGTTTTACATTGATTTTACCTGTAACGGACAGGGACTCGGAACTTCGGTTGTAAGAATGTACAACACTGACAATCCGTCACTGTATGTTCAGGATACATTCAAGGTTCAGATCGGAAATGTAGGAATTAATACAATTTCAGAGATGGCAGACAGTTACAGTTTATCTCAGAATTATCCAAATCCTTTTAATCCTGTAACAAATATAAACTTTTCTCTCTCCGTAACAGGTAATATCAGTCTTTTGGTATTTGATGTTCTCGGCAATAAGCTGGAAAATCTCATAGACAACCAAAGAATGTCTTCCGGAAGTTACAATGTTACTTTTGACGGAAGCAGATACTCTTCGGGAATTTATTATTATACTCTTATAACGGAAAATTTTACTGATACAAAAAAAATGATGCTGATTAAATGATTTCTTTTTGTGATATTTAAAAGAATACAGCTAACTGAAAATAATATAATCTGATATTATAAATGCCGATCATAAAAAAGAAAGATTTAACATTTTTAGAACAGTCATACATACCGCAGATAATTAAAGGTTTAGCACTGACATTAAAACAAATGTTCCGACCGACATTTACAAGACAGTATCCGGAAGAAATCTGGACTCCGCCTCCTTCGTACAGAGG
>JAEUSI010000267.1 GCA_016788375.1 Ignavibacteria bacterium
TTTTGTAAATCAAATTTAATTTTCGTATTGGGATTAAATGGGTTCGGATAGTTCTGATATAAATTGAAAGCAAAAGGGATTTCTGTGCTTATAGTTTTAACTGAAACCGGAGAATTTCCATTTGAATCAGTTTTTATTAGATATAAATTTGAAGTACCCGCAAAATTAAGCACCTCAAAGGAAGTATATCCGGAAATAAAAAACCCTTTGTCAGAAGTTTCAACTATGGAACTTGAACCTTGATTTTCACCTTCATGAGGGAGGAAAAATTTCTGTGAAAGTATTCTGCCTGAATTATTTAATAATATAAACAGGATATCTCCTGAATATCCTCCCCCGGCTATAGCATAATTATCCGTTGATGTTTTATACATACTATTTGAGAAAGCAGCTTGAGGTATCACTTTTTGAAATATTACATTTCCTGAAGAATCAAATTTTGTGAAATGTGCCTGAGTGCTGAAAGAAAAATGATAAGGTCCGGTAATTAACAATTCACTATTTGATCCTGAAGCAATAGAAATACCTGCCTGAGAATCTCCTTGTCCCTGTGTTCCAATACTGTTGAACCAAAGAAATTTTCCTTGCGAATTAATTTTAGCAAACAATGTCATTCCAATATTATTTCTTCTAACATCTCCAGTTAAATATAAATAGCCATCATTAATTGTTATAATATCTTCAACTGCAGCATCTTCTACGTAATTCAGAATTGTTTGCCAAATAACATTTCCTAAAGAATCTAATTTCATTACAAGTGCTTTAATAGGGGAAATAGCAACATTGCCACAAATAAGAAGGTTTCCGGAATCAATAATCTTGATTTTAGCAAACTGAGTATTCTGATTATTAACATAATAAGAATTGTTCCAAATTAAATTACCTGACCTGTCTGTTTTTACTATTATTCCTTTTCCGTTACTACCTCCACACATAATAAATCCCCCGTCATTTGTCTGCTGTATATAGTTACCTGTGCCTATTGAATCAATTTTTTTATTCCATTTTTCATTACCGTATGGATCTAAGTCTAACAAATATGTGCCACCATTTCCACCAATTTTTAAATAAAGAATCACATAATCACCATCGGAAGTTTGTATTCCAAATCGGCTTGATTCCGATTGCGGACCACCGAATATTTTTTGCCAGGTGATCGGCTGAGCAGTTAGAATAGAAATATCCGTCGTTATAATTGCAATAATGAAGAACATTTTTATGAATTTATTCATAATCAGAATTTATTACTGATAAATAAATAATTGTTAGAACCCATTTATAGAACGGATTAAGAATTCTCCCGGAAGAATTGTAAGAAGTAAGACTATGAAGGATTTTGAATTTCATATTATTTTCCTTCGGTTTGATTTTTTACAAATTTAATGACATATAACAGCTTTTGTAATGCAGATATTCCTGCCGGCTGAAACTCCGCTCACTAAACAAAAAAGCCCGCATTGAGCGGGCTTTAATTTTGTTGAAATGATATTATGAATCTTATGTCCTTACTTGATAAGCACCATAC
>JAEUSI010000268.1 GCA_016788375.1 Ignavibacteria bacterium
GATTGAATTCTCCCATATTAATATAGGAAGTTGTATTTTTATTAAATGTTGCAACAACGTTATTAGTGTCGAGCTCAGTTATTTTCCAGTTGATAAATCCACTAAGATCCGTAGAATCGAATTTTATTCTTAATCCCCTGAGGTCTCCGTCATTATTTACATCCGGCACACATCTTCGGTTTACCATTATAAAGTATTTGCTTTTATCTGTTGCATCATCAGGATTGAAAAAACCCATTTCCCAGTATTTGACTGCATCTTCATTTGTTATAGTAAAAGCATAGGGAGAAGAAGGATCTCTGTAAATACTTTTAATTTCGGAAATGAAATTATAATTTGCTCCTTCGCTGTGAATGCTGTAACCATTCTGCCAGGATATGTTATCGAGTGTCGGCTTCCAGTGTAAGATCTTCAGATTCATTTTGCTGACATAATCCCATTTATTTTGTCCGAATATATTGGAAGTTCTCTTACTACTGTCAGGATTCAGCAAAGCATAAATATAATAAGTGAAATCATAAAACAGATCCTGAGGGGGACTGACAATACCGCCATGTCCTCCTGTCCATGTTTCTTCATACAGGCTGCTTCCCACCCATTTTGAACTCTGATATATAAACCAGCCGAGGCCGTCCGCTCCCTGCGCTATTGAGAGCATTGCCTGAGCTTCCGTCTCCTGATTTGTAGGTTCCCTCTGTCCGAATTCAACATAACTATTTCCTGTATTAGCTTTTTTCATGTATCCGAATAACTGCGGAATTACAAAAAATTCAGATCCGGGAGAATTCAAATTCCTTTTTGTTCTTGCAAGATCTATCTGTTTGATAAAAGAATTTTCATAAGCATTCAAAACTGAATTCTTATCTCCGAGGATTCTCTGAAGTGTATCATTATATGCTGCAGAAGATAATTGCTGCGCTCCCGGAAAACTCATATTATCCGGTATCTCCCAGGGAATCACATAAGGGTCGCAGAAAAAGACCTTTGGCTCTACTCTGCTCAATGAAGTGCCGTAAGCAACTGTGTCATTTCTCAGACTGTATCTGTTCTGAACATCACTCATTACATAGCTTAATTTGGAATCGGGTTCATAGCTAACCATCTTATTTTTTATATATTCAAGGCACGGTATCTGCGAATAAACCGCTTCATCACAGAAGAATGTGTAGTTGCTTATTTGACTGGTAAAATTAGAAACTTCATCATCAATTTTGCCATCATGAATTCCTCTGAATAAATTATTCCCTATCTCATCATCCACAGTCATCTTATCAAACCACACATCCACCTGCCCGAACCAGTATACCTTGAAGTCGATCTGGCTGGATTCTATATTTCCGTCGTTTCCATAGTTTAAACCACCTACTGAGTCTGATCGACCGGAAATTGCAAGAAAATTCCCTAATTCACCTGTAAAATTAAATACTTCTTTATAACTGCCGTTATAGTTACCAATATCATCTCTGAAGTTTTTGATCTTTATTATAACAGAATCTATTCTTTCCCCGTTAAAATTAT
>JAEUSI010000269.1 GCA_016788375.1 Ignavibacteria bacterium
ACGGCATTACAGAAAGCAAAGCTGATAATCATGGCAGAAGATGTCGGATATCATCTTGACAGAACGGGTTCGACATATTTAGACACGACATTTGCGAGAACGGTACTCGGATTTTCATACATTGCCGACCGTCCGGGATCGTCAGGCACAAGAGGACTGACAGGCGTTACAATGAATCCGGGAATTACGGACAGTACAGTAGGAACATGGCCTGATGTATTAAAGAAATCATTATCGGTTCCTTCGTCAGAGCAGTACAATCTGTATAAATTCAGATTATACCCTGATTCAATGAATGCAATCGGAAGAATATCGCCGGCATATAATGTAGCAATAATCGGAGTTGACATAGAATCGCTGAGACCTGCGACCGATGCGCCGAACGGACAGACAGTAAGAAGATACGTCAAAGGAGCGCTTGATTTCACTGACGGACTGCTGACATCAGTTTCACAGAACAGCACAACAGCCGTACCGGAAGTATATTCATTATCGCAGAATTATCCGAATCCGTTTAATCCGAGTACAAAAATAAACTTCTCGATACCGAAATCCGGAATAGTAACAATAAAGATTTACGACATACTCGGAAAAGAAGTAATGACGCTTGTCAACGAAATGAAGCAGGCGGGAAATTACGAGACTGAATTCACTGCGACAAACTTAGCAAGCGGCGCATACTTCTATAGAATGGAATCGGGAGAGTTCAAAGACATAAAGCGTATGGTGCTTATAAAGTAAAGTAAGAGATCCATAATTTCATTTCATTTAGATTAAAGCCCGCTCAATGCGGGCTTTTTTTGTTTTGTGAGTGGAGTTTCAGCAGGTAGAATATCTGCATTACAAAATTTTCATCCGGGATCTCAGGATTTTCGGAATTCCGGCGATCACTGCGTTAAATTTGTCAAATCTCCACCCGGCTGAAAATAGTTTGGGAAATTTGACAACTTTATTCACGGAAAGCAAGGACACTGAGCCACAAACGGAAATGTTTTATTCCTGTCTTTATTTTTTACATATAAAGAATATTGTAATCCTCCCGGTTTATAGTACCTTTTTGTAGATTTATTTATAAATTATTCACAAACCTACATTCTTTAACTCAATTCTCTGATCCGTTCACTTAATTTTCCTATCCCCGCATTCATTTTCCCGAACTTCACCCGCAATCCTTTGATCTTTACACTCAGTTCCTTTTTCCACGCACTCATTTTCCTGACCGTTGCTGTCAATCACTGAACCTTCACCCGCAATCCTTTGATCTTCACACTCAGTTCTTTTTTCCACGCACTCATTTTCCTGACCGTTGCTGTCAAACACTGAACCTTCACCCGCATTCCTTTGACCTTTACACTCAGTATATTGACCTTCACTCGCAGTTTCCTGACCTTCACTCGCAGTTTCCTGACCTTCACCCGCAATTTCCTGACCTTCACTCGCAATATCCTGACCTTCACTCCCAGTTTCCTGACCTTCACTCGTCATTTCCTGACCTTCACTCGCAG
>JAEUSI010000026.1 GCA_016788375.1 Ignavibacteria bacterium
TTCCCAAAATACTTTAACTCTTTCACCCGGAAACTTCAACATATGTACCGGTCTTCTAATAATCAGAAACGTATTATTAAGAAATACTTAGTTATTCGTCATCTGTGCAAATAAAGAATTCTGAAATTGTATCAGACAATTAATCATTTCAGTTAATATCTCATAATTTTTGTTCATTCCGGTTTCTTCCGGTATGAATTCTGATTACATTTTGTTAGTAATTCCGGAATTCAGTCTAATAAAATTTAATGTTCCGGTTTTATCAATAAATATTACAATCATTAACTCACTCTCACGTCCCTTTGATTCGTTTTTTAAATTTCATTTGAGTTTGATTTCACTGATTTAACCGAAATTCAGACTCACTGCATGTGAAGTTTGTGTTCACTTTCTCCGGATTTATAATGTTTGAAAACTTTTTTAAACTCATTTCCCGTATCGTGAATCAGTGTGAATAGATTTCTTACAACTAAAAAAGGTCGGGATACTTAACTGTATCAATTTATTATTGATTTAATTTTTCATTAAAAGTATTTTCCTTTACAATTTTTTACGTTAAACCAAACTGAATAAACTGAAATCATCCAAATCTTAATATTAAAGAATTAAAAATATTTAATATGAAAAAAATCATTTCCTCAGTTTTCTTTCTTTTATTACTGATAAACAATTCTTTTTCTCAGAGCACTGACATTAAACTTGCAAAAGTCGGTGAAAGCTATGCGCAGTTGTACGTTAAACCCGCAATTGATGCATTCGGAGCAAATCTTAATTCAGGCTTTTTTAATACTGCAGCAGTTCCGTATAATAAATTACTTCCTGTAAGTTTTGACATAAACATCAGCCTGAGATTTTTCGGTTCGTTTTTTCCGCAGAGCGCCAGAAGTTTTGATTTATCTTACTCCGATACAATAATTATAGAAGGAGTTGCAAGACCGGTGGAATACAGCGTAAAGGATGCGCCGACTATCATCGGTAATACTAAGAATGCCGTTGCAACAGGTTATTTCACTGATAACGGAGACCCTGCGCCGCCGCAGGAACTGATAGGCGGAGTCATAAATACTGGCGTTGTGCCGCTCTTCTTTCCGCAGATTCAGATCGGAACTATTTACGGAACTGACGCTGTCATCAGATTCCTTCCAAAAATCAGCGTCGGTGAATTCGGAAAATTTAACTTTTTCGGTTTTGCTGTAAGGCATAATATTGATCATTACTTCCCGAATTCTCCTGTTAATATTTCCTTACAGGCGGGTTATCAGATTAATAACATTGACGACAATACGGATTTCAGAATTCTGAAAGCAACAGATTTTTTTGTAAATCTTCAGGCGAGCAGGAGTTTCTCTTCTCTCTTTACGCTTTACGGCGGTCTGCAGCTTGAAAAATACAAGGGCGACATAAACTATAATTATGTTCAGAATGAAGATACGGAAATACCTGTTTCATTCAGTCAGACTGCTGATGATAAGTTCAGAGTAATCCTGGGAGGAAATCTTACTGTGGGATATTTTAATTTCAATCTTGACGCAAACATAAGCAACAGGTTTTCTCTCTCATCGGGTATAGGCGTAGGGTTTTAAGAAAAATTTGCTTTATTAAATCTGTTTATTTTTTCAGTTTGAAATTTGAGTTGATTTATTTTTCCGCTTAGACTCCAGGTCTCTATGAATATTGTTTCAATAAGTAAATCTTCTCCTTTACTAAAACGGGAAAACTGATGTAACATTTTTCTTTGTGTCTTTGAAAGTCCGGCGCAAATAAAGTTACTGCAGTCTTATATGTCTGAAAAGAGACTGCAGTATTATCTGTGCTAATTCCTTCTTGCTTTCCAGGTACCTTTGTAATTTGAATTTCTTAGTGTATCCGAAAAAGTGCCTGAAGCATATCCGGCTCCCATAAGTTCGGTGAATTTTCCGTTTAAACTTCCGGATAATGCTCCGGAACAGTCATTGGCAAAAGCTCCGTTTACAACCCCGTCGGCGGTTACTTCGCCTTTAATGTAAAATTCAGTTCCGGATCCGCTGAGTACAAGCTTTTCACAGAAATCACCTTCGTCCTGAACAGAAACTTCCGAGACGGCAAATGCAGTACCGTTTACATAACTGAAAGTGAAACTCCAGTTGCCGCTGTAAGGCACAATGTCTGACACTGGCGAATCACATCCGTTATGAAATGCATTCAGCAGAAAAAATATAATTGCTGCCCTTAATATTATTTTTACATTTTTCATTTTATAATCCTCCTGTCCATCCGATTGAAAAATTGATGCTTCTGTTTTTTATACTGAGCGCATCTTTAAGATCCGGATCTTCAACAATATTTGAAAGTCCGAGTTCATAATTTACATCCAGAAGAAATCCTTTGTAAACAATTCCGGCTGAAAATATAAGCCCTGCATCAGTGCCTGAAATATCTTTTGAAATGTCCTTATCAGTGTTCTGATACTGTAATAATGTCTGACTTTCTATGGATTCAGAAGCGCTTAACTTGAACGAAAGATATCCTCCTGCATTTAAGTAAGCCCTGTCTCCCGGACTTTTTTTGCTGAACGGCAGATTAAACTGCGGAAGAAGCGAAAACTGAAGATAGCTGAGTGAATTTGTGTATGTCCGCTCAATAAGCGTTGTTTCATTCGCGTAAAATGTACTAACATTTGTAATGCCTCCCTTATTGGCATACTGTCCCTGAATTTTCATGCTGAAGTTTTCAGTAAAGTCATAAGTAAAAAATAATCCTAGATTGAATGCCGCTTTGTTATCATTTGAATATGAAGTGTCAAGCAGATTATTGTCGTCTTCAATACTGAATGAATTTGTATTTAGGCTTACTCCTGAGAATATTCCTATGCCTGTCTTCCCGCTCTGCGGCAGCACAACTGAAGCATATAACAAAACAAGCAAGAACTGAAGTATAAATATCTTTTTCATAACATTTTCCTTTTTGATTTATCAAAAAACAATTTCTAATGCTGAAACATGTTTTATAATTCCTTTCTCCTTTAATAGCCTGGTTATGAAACTGTAAAATTACAACCGTATCATAATATCCAGTTGAATATGATTGTGAAATTATGATATTTCCCCGGACTGTCCTGATCATCTGTGTATGAAGGCTGTTTCAGATATGTGTAATCCAGTTTCAGTTCAACCGGCGTTTTGCCTTTTGTCAGCTGATTAACGGGAATGTTAATCCCGGCTCCGTAAGTAAATTCGCTCAGTGTTTTCTGTGCATAACTTAATCCGGTTGCATTTCCGACTGAATCAACAATGACATACTTCCTTGCAAAATCCTGCGTATAATACCCGGCTCTCAGCGAAAGCATTTCGAGAAAAGTAAATTCTATTCCCGAATTAAATCCGCCGAAGTATTTTGAATTAAACAGATCATCATACTCAAGGTTCACAAGAAATTTATATGAATTCAGCTTTGATATTATATTTCTGTCTTCGGTTGTCAGGTCATAGGCAGCGCCGATTCTGAATATTACAGGCAGCTTGTCGCCCTGAGATGCATCGGTAACTGTATATTCAGCCGAGTTAACATTTATAAGACTCGAACCGAGGTTAATTCTCTGATTCAGTTTCTTAGATTTTATTTCAAATGCCTTAATGACTCCGAGGTCAAAATAAAATACGTCTTCATTACCGCCGGATTTCTCATTTCCTACGGAGAATTCATCAGTGAACAAATCCGGATGCAGGTAATTTAGATTGACTCCGGCAAACAAACCCTTTATAACTTCAGAAGACAGTGTAATCCTGTAATTTGTTATGTCCGGATCGTATGTGCCTGTTCCGGTTTTTTCGCCGTTTTCACCCGTAATGACATACTCCTGTTTTAATCCGTAAGTAAAATAATCTATGCTGAATCCGGCAGTTCCGTATTTTTTAATATTATAAGATGCGTTGTAAAAATTGTATTTTGAATTCCCGAATTTGTAATTTCCTGTGCTGTAATACGGACCCGCAAAAGCAGCTCCGAGATTCAGACCCTGCAGCGCTCCCATTCCGGCGGGATTGTAATAGTATGAAGCTGCATCCCCCGTAACTGATGCCATCCCCTTTCCCATTGCCTCTGCTTTTGCGCCAGGCTGTCTTCCGAAAAAGAATTCGTAAAATGCTCCGTCATATGTCTGTGCGGATGCTTCAAAAAATCCTGCCGGGAGTATGATTATCGCTAATGTAAGTAATATCTTTTTCATGACCGTAAATATTTAATTTTATGTTTTTCATCCTTCGCATGTCCCGATTGGGATGAAATTATTTTAATCTTAACACTAAGTCTTTAAGACTCAAAGATTATTTCTTCTAAAATGTAATTCTTTAACCTCTCTTTGTCCTGAAAACTGCAATAACATTTTTCTTTTCAGTAAAAACATTACAGAACTATTCTGTTGTAAATTCAAAGAACAGGTTTTGCTGTTTTTTCTTTTTAACGCTCTTGTGCGGGTAATCTGCAAACGGATTTCCGAATCCGAATATCAGTCCGAATGAAAAGTCTGCTAAATCCGGAGCATTTGAAACAAACGTATATCTCAGCTTCATATAAGGATAAATCAGCCATCGGCTGTCACGGAATGAGTAGCCGTATGAAAGCTCGGGAAAAAATCCGTATTTGTCAAAATCCGTAAAGTATCCGCCTCCTAAAGTCAGGACTGATGTCTTAACAGGATCTCTCTTCTTGTTTATTTTCGATCTTAAAAGAAAATCGTATTTCGTCGCTGCCCTGATCATGTTTTTTGAATGTTCCCTGTCAAGATATGTATATTCAACCGAAGTTCTGTACTGTCCCAGTTCACCGAATCCGAGCGAGATTTCCTTCGTCCATCCCCATCTGAGCTTGCCGTTTATTTCAACCGACATTATCGGATTCGCAAGATAAGCAATTGCGAAAAAAACATATCCTCCGGCTTCATCTTCTGAAGTATGTTCACGCGATGAAGAAATTTCTTTTTTTCCCGTAAGTATTAATCTGTCTGTCTTAAAGTTATACTGAACTGTATTTCCAGGATTCTGTTTGTTTGTCTGCGGATAATTTATTCCGGAAATAAACATTAAAAAAACCGTGACTAATATTAAATGTTTATAATTCATTGCCGTATGGAATTAAAAAACCAACTCTTCAATGACCCATTTTGAAATTCATATTATGCATTCCAATACTGATTGCAACAAACAGCGCTACTATGGCTGCCAAACCGACACACAATAAAATTGTCGCTCTGATGTTTAATTCGGATTTCTCCGAATGAATTTTTAATATATCGCTTACAGGAATCCTTTTTTTAAACCAGTAGGTTTTATATTCTTTTCCTTTTACATAAGAATTTATGACAATATATTTCACTGAGTCCGAATCTGTTTCAAATTTTATAATTTTATTATCGCAGTCAATTACTTTTCCGTCATTTAATTCAATTTGTGTAATCTTAGAAGGAGTTTCAAAATTGTAAGTATCAGGGCTTTCATAATAATTTTTAGTCGTCATGCAGCTGCTGAATGTTACAATTAATGAAAAGACTAAAATTATACAGACTGTGTTTCTTCCGGATTTCATCTTTAAGGAATTTATTTTGCCGTAAATCATAATATTATCCTCTTTTAACCTGAACTAAAATATGAATTCTTACATTTCCGATTGTCACAGAATTGTCAAAAATATCATTTCCCGTTCGGATAATTGCGGAAATTTTTCCCGGGAAAAAATAAATAAAAAGTGATTAATATTATTTGTTTAAAATTCATTGCCGTAATTTGATATAAATCTTTAGTTAAAATTACAATCAATGTATTATACAATTTCTAAGCACATTTTATACAATTTATGTCCATAATAAATTTAATCTGTTGAAAATATTTCTATACTAACTATAAAATAGTTTTTATTAATTTCCGAATTTAAATCCTTTTTCCATAGTAGTTCCTATTCCTATTGCAAATACTATCATCAGCAATACAAATACACCTCCGGTAATAAGAAGTGTTTTTCCTGTGCTGAATCTGGATTCTTCTATTTCGATTTTACTGATATCATTCATGCTGATTCGATCTTCAATTACTTTTACTTTGATTGAATAACGGTCTTCACCAATTTTTACGGAATCAGTATTTTTATTATACGAAATAACTATAAATTTTTCATTACCGAAAGTTTCTTCGAATTTAACCTTTTTGTCTTTGCAGTTTATCTGTGTTCCGTTTTTCAATATTACTTTTGTGATCACTGATTTCGGTTTCGAATTAACAGATGCCGGAGATATGTAAGACGTATCAGTCGTCATGCAGCTGCTGAATGTTACAATTAATGAAAAGATTAAAATTAAGCAGACTGTGTTTCTTCCGGATTTCATCTTTAAGGAATTTATTTTGCTGTAAATCATAATATTCTCCTCTTTTAACCTGATCTAAAATATGAATTCTTACATTTCCGATTGTCACAGAATTGTCAAAAACCTCAGGACGCCTTAAATAAGCATTAAACATTAATCTACCGGACTTACTGCCATTGCTGATAATGAAAATTAATAACTTGTTGAATTACAATTATTATCAAACTTGTTTATTTTAACAGTAAACTGACAGATATATTTTCTGCAAATAAAATTCGATGTCCGGAAACAGAATTTATTTCAAGAGCTGATTGCAGAATTCTGTCAGCGATACATTATTAAACAAATCCTGCCGGTGATTAACGCAAAAGAACAGGAACCAATTTAAAATTTAAATAATAATGACTGAGAAAAAGACTTTACTGATTATTGACGATGAAAAGAATCTGAGAAACCTTTTGGAAAGGATATTTTTGCTTGAAGGGTATGATGTGAAATCTTTTGCATCTGCAGGGGAAGGAATAAATTCAATTGAACAAAACAATTACTGTGTTGCGCTTATTGATGTCATACTTCCCGATATAAACGGAATCGAGCTTACGAAAATCATAAAGGATAAATCTCCCGATACGGCTGTGATTGTAATGACTGCATTTGCCAGCATAAAAGACGGTGTGGAAGCCATAAAGAACGGCGCATATGATTATCTGGAAAAAGGAAAGGATGAAGATGAGATTATTCTCAAGGTTAAGCAGGCGGCAGAAAATGCGGGGCTTAAGTTTAAAGTAAAACTGCTTCAGAGCAGGCTCGAAAAGAATCTGAGCTTTAACACTATTACGGGAAAATCCAAAATCATTTCAGAAGCCATCGAGCTTGCAAAAAAAGTCGCCGATACAAACACTGCAGTGCTTCTTCTCGGCGAAACCGGAACCGGGAAAGAGTTGTTTGCGCAGGCAATTCACGAGACAAGCAGCAGGAAAAGTAAACCGTTCATTGCTATCAACTGCAGCGCAATTCCAAAGGATCTTCAGGAATCGGAATTATTCGGTTATGCCAAAGGCGCTTTTACCGGCGCTGTTAAAGACAAGAAAGGATTGTTTGAGGCGGCGAATGAAGGGACGGTTTTTCTGGATGAAATAGGCGAAATGAGCATAGAGACTCAGTCTAAACTGCTGAGAGTTCTGGAAACAAATACATTTACAAGAGTCGGTGATACTAACACGACGCATACGGACGTTCGTGTAATTTCAGCCACTAACAAAGACCTTAAATCTGAAATTGAAAAAGGAAATTTTAAAAATGATCTTTATTACAGAATAAATACATTCAGCATTTATCTTCCTTCGCTCAGGGAACGGAAAGACGATCTCGAGCTTCTGATAAACAGTTTCATAAATAATTACAATGAAAAACTGAAAAAACACATTAATTCCGCTTCACCTGAATTTATTTCCGTGCTTAAAGAATACACATTTCCCGGAAACATACGTGAACTCAAGAATATTATTGAAAGAGCGATGATACTGAGCAAAGGAAATACGCTTGAAGCCGGAGATCTTCCCGAAGAAATTACGGAAATCAAACCGCTTAACGAACTGCATTCAGGCTCTTTAAAAGAGATTGAAAAGCAGCACATATTAAAAATCTATTCCGAAAACAGACACAATAAATCCGTTACAGCCGAAAAACTCGGAATCGGATTGGTGACACTTTACAGAAAGCTGAAAGAATACGGAGTCGAATAAAACTGTTTCATAATGAAATCATCTTTTCATTTTGAAAATGTCCGCTTAAACTTACCTTCAAATACAGTAAAATAATCCCATTTCCTGACTGGCACACAAACTGCTTATACATATTAATAAACTAAACCAATTTATAAGCAGAATGAAAAACTTAACATCACACGTAACATTTGTTTCAAAAGTATTACTTTCAGTTATTGCTGTAACCGCAATAACAAAATTCATCAGATCAGGACACAGTGAACCGGAAACACATATTGCCGAAGACAATGATTACGATGACAGTTTAAAGTATTTTCACCCGAATAAAGGAGAATAGGCAAATGAATATTACAACATTACTGCTGATGATAGTGATCGGCGCGGTTTTCTTTTATCTGTTTTTTAAATTCACTGATATTATTGATAAAATATAAAATAATAAAATGACAGCATTATTTATTATATGCATAGCACTGTTTATTTACCTTGTTTACACATTAATTAATCCGGAAAAATTCTGAAGATTATGAATACGGAAATATTAAGCGTTATTTTTATTGTTACTGCTATAGTAGTTCTGGCATATCCTCTTGGCAGATATATTTCAAAAGTTTTTAAAGGGGAAAAAACATTTTTAGATTTTTTTGCACCGGTTGAAAATATCATTTTCAGGATTTCGGGCATTGACCCGTACAGGGACATGGACTGGAAAGAGAATATGAAAGCGATGCTGACAATTAACTTTATCTGGTTTATGTGGGCAATGCTTATCCTTTCGCTTCAGAATCTGTTTTTCTGGAATCCGGATAACATCGCTGCAATGGAGCCGGCACAGGCATTTAATACAGCCGTAAGTTTTATGACCAATACAAATCTGCAGCACTATTCGGGAGAGACAGGAGCTTCATATTTGACACAGCTTATTGTATTCTGTTTTTTGCAGTTTGTTTCAGCCGGAACGGGAATAGCTGCAGCTGCTTTGCTCTTCAAAGGTCTGGCAAATAAATCGGGAAGCAATCTGGGAAATTTTTACAGTCTGATGTTAAAGTCATCGACAAGAATATTACTGCCTCTTGCAATTTTAGTGTCTGTAATATTATTGATAAACGGAACACCGATGACATTCAGCGGAGCTCAGGAAGTAATAACACTTCAGGGTGACACGGTAAATGTTGCAAGAGGACCTGTCGCCCCTATGGTTGCCATCAAGCAGCTTGGCACAAACGGCGGCGGATTTTTCGGTACAAATTCCGCGCATCCGTTTGAAAATCCGAATTTCATAACAAATACAGTTGAAATTATTTCAATCCTGTTAATTCCGGTTGCAATGGTTTTTGCGCTCGGGTTTTATCTGAACAGAAAAAAATTCGCTTACATTATTTTCGGAGTAATGTTTATCGGTTACTTAAGTCTTCTGATTCCCTCGGTCTATTTTGAAATGAACGGGAATCCTGAAATTGAAAAAATGGGCATCAGCCAGCCTCTGGGAAGCATGGAAGGAAAGGAAGTACGTTTCGGTTCTGCTAGTTCGGCTTTATGGGGAATAACGACAACCTGCACATCCAACGGTTCGGTGAATTCGATGCATGACAGCAGCACTCCGTTATCAGGCATGATGCAGATGCTTGGAATGCAGCTGAACGCATTTTTCGGAGGCGTCGGCGTCGGGTTTATAAACATGTTTACATTTATAGTGCTTGCCATTTTTATTTCAGGACTTATGGTCGGAAGAACGCCGGAACTTTTAGGAAAAAAAATTGAAGCCAGGGAAGTAAAGATTGCTGTTCTGGTCGCATTGATGCATCCGCTGATTATTCTGAGCGGAACTGCTCTTGCAGCGCATATTTGGGCTTCCACTGCAAATCCCGGAGAAATTCTGAAATGGCTGAACAATCCTTCTTATCACGGATTTTCAGAAATGTTTTATGAATTTACTTCCGGCGCAGCCAATAACGGTTCCGGTTTCGAAGGACTCGGCGACAATACGCCTTTCTGGAATATCGGAACAGGAATAGCAATGCTGCTCGGAAGATTTATACCGATTATCGGACCTGTTGCAATTGCAGGATTATTGTCTCAAAAGAAATATACTCCTGAATCTTCGGGTTCATTAAAAATTGATTCGGGAATTTTCGGAGTTGTACTTCTTTCGGTTGTCTTAATACTCGGAGCATTATTGTTTTTCCCGGGACTGGCTTTAGGACCGGTTTCGGAATTTTTTTCTATACTCAGATAAACGGAAACTTTAATTTTTCAAAATCATGTCGAAACATCAGAGAACTGAAAATAAATTATTTCAAAAAGAATTACTGACTGCTGCATTTAAGGATTCATTCATAAAACTGGATCCCCGGTTAATGATTAAAAATCCGGTAATGTTTACTGTCGAAGCCGGCACTTTTATTATGATTATACTTACAGTCATGCTTTCTTTCAGACCGGATGCATTGCAGGGCAGTTTAATTTATAATTTCCTGATTACACTGATTCTTTTATTAACTTTGCTGTTTGCAAATTTTGCCGAAGCAATTGCAGAAGCAAGAGGAAAGGCGCAGGCAGATTCACTGAGAAAAACGAGGCAGGATACTCCGGCAAATCTTCTCATTAACGGCGGCAATGTTAAAAATGTAATGTCATCCGAGCTGAAAAAGGGTGATATAGTTCTTGTAAAGGAAGGAGAAATAATTCCGTCTGACGGTGAAATCATAGAGGGCATTGCAACAATTGATGAATCGGCAATAACCGGTGAATCTGCTCCGGTCATAAGAGAAGCAGGTGGAGATAAGTCAGGGGTAACAGGAGGTACAAAAGTATTATCCGATCAGATCAAGGTTATGGTTACGATCGAAAAGGGCGAATCATTTCTTGATAAAATGATTCTCCTTGTCGAAGGAGCTTCAAGACAGAAATCGCCGAATGAAATAGCGCTTATAATTTTACTTTCCGGGCTTACTCTGATGTTTTTAATAGTTACCGTTGCTCTGGAACCTTTCGGAAGATTTTCAAATACACCGATAGCAATAGCATCATTAGTCGCATTATTTGTCTGTCTGATCCCGACAACGATAGGCGGACTGCTTTCCGCAATCGGAATTGCCGGAATGGACAGGGCTCTGAGAGCTAATGTCATTTCAAAATCCGGTAAAGCTGTTGAAACAGCCGGAGACATAGATACTCTTCTGCTTGATAAAACAGGAACAATTACAATCGGCAACAGAAAAGCCACAAACTTTTTTAATATAAGCGGGATGGATGATAAAACTTTCATAAAGTACTGTGCAATGAGTTCGCTTGCAGATGAGACGCCTGAAGGAAAATCAATAGTAGAACTTGCAAAGAAGAAGGGAGTTGAAATAAACCAATCTGAGCATACAGATGAAAAGTTTTTTAAATTCACCGCGCAGACAAGAATGAGCGGGATTGATTTAAAAGACGGTACAGAAGTCAGAAAAGGAGCATTTGATGTGATAAAAAATTTAGTCCTGGAAAACAAAAATGAAGTTCCGCCGGAATTGCAGAACATAATTAATAAAATCGCCGAAGACGGAGGAACACCGCTGGCAGTCACAGTTAACAACAAGGCAGCAGGAGTAATTCAGCTTGAAGATATAATCAAAACGGGAATTCAGGAACGCTTTCAGAGACTAAGAAAAATGGGAGTAAAGACAGTGATGGTAACCGGAGACAATCCTCTCACGGCAAAGTTTATAGCGAATGTTGCCGGGGTTGACGACTATATTGCAGAGGCAAAACCCGAGGATAAAATGCAGTATATTATAAAAGAGCAGTCCGGCGGCAAGCTTGTTGCAATGATGGGAGACGGTACCAATGACGCACCCGCGCTTGCGCAGGCTGATGTCGGCGTGTCAATGAATTCGGGAACACAGGCGGCAAAGGAAGCCGGAAATATGGTTGATCTTGACAATGACCCGACAAAGCTTATAGAAATCGTGGAAATAGGAAAGCAGCTTTTAATAACGAGAGGAGCAATAACAACCTTTTCAATTGCAAATGACGTTGCAAAATATTTTGCAATTGTTCCCGCCCTGTTTATTGCATCAATACCGCAATTGCAGGCGCTGAATATAATGAATCTGACAAGTCCGCAGTCGGCAATATTGTCTGCCGTTATTTTTAATGCGGTTATAATTCCTTTTTTGATTCCTCTTGCGCTGAAAGGTGTGGTTTACAAGCCGATCGGCGCGGAAAAATTACTTGCACGAAATCTGCTGGTATACGGACTGGGCGGAATGATAGTCCCTTTTATCGGAATAAAAATAATAGATATACTCATAACACTGATAAAAATCGTTTAAATTTAAAATCATGTTAAAAAATTTAAAACAATCATTAATTCTCTCTTTAATAACAATAATATTATTCGGATTCCTCTATCCGGTACTTGTTTATGCTTTCGGGCAGTTGATGCCGAAAAAATCATCCGGTTCACCAGTTACGGTAAACGGAAGAATTACAGGATTTGAAAACATCGGACAGAGTTTTACGGATGATAAATATTTTAATAACCGCCCGTCTGCCGTGAATTACAATGCAGCATCAACCGGCGGATCAAATAAAGGTCCGGCAAATCCGGAATACCTTTCAGAAGTTAAAGCCAGGATTGACACTTTTCTTGTTCATAATCCCGGAATAAATAAAAAAGATATTCCGTCAGAACTTGTAACGGCATCAGGCAGCGGTATTGATCCTGATATATCTCCGGATGCCGCTTACATACAGATTCGCAGAATTTCAGGAATAAGAAATATCAGTGCGGATAAGCTGAAGGAACTTGTAAGTCAGAATACTGAAAAAAAGTATCTTGGATTTCTCGGAATAGACAGAATTAATGTTCTGAAACTTAACATTGCACTGGATCAGTTAAAATAATTTTTAAAAATCAGACAAATGCTTACGGTAATAACAGCGGGTGTTATGCAAAACAGAATTTCAGGTAAAAAGAAAGCTGAGACAGACGGGAGGTATATTTCCGTTGCCGAACCAGAGAAAGAATTAAGCCAGGAGCAGATTTCAAGAGACGATTTTGAAAAATTTGAAAATCTCATTACAATACTACCCCCGCTGATTCTTATAGCAGGAGTAATAATTATGCATATTCTTAACAAAATATTTCTGAGTTAACATCCGCGTTTCTGATTTATTCTGAAATTACGGAGAAACTTTCCTGATATTTAATAATCAAATTCTCAAATGAAAATTAATTACAAAAAATTCTTACTACAAATTTCATACTTATTTTCCGCAGTTATTGTATCAGCACTCTTCAGCATTAATGAAACTTCCGCGCAGACCGGACAGGAATTTAAAATAAGCGGATATGCAGATTTTTATTATGCATATGACAATGATAACAACGGAAGCAGTCTGAGACAATTTTCGGTTATTTCGCCTGTCAGGGATCAGTTCAGAATTAATATGGCGCAGGTTTCCGGGAATTACACATATAACAGCATAAGAGGAATGATCACTTTACAATTCGGGGATATTCCGAATTACAACTGGCCTCAGTCTCCGAATCAATACCTTGAGTTCATTCAGGAAGCGAATGTAGGATTCAGCCCTGCAAAGAATTTATGGATAGACGGCGGATATTTTCTCACTCATATCGGCGCAGAAGGTCTGCTTCCCATAAATAATTTTCTTAATACACAAGCGCTTGCAACTTACTATGAGCCGATATACCAGAGCGGAATAAGAGTTTCATATGATTTTTCAGATAAAGTTTACGGATCCCTTTATCTGCTTAACGGATATAATGTACTTGCCGATAACAATTTAAACAAATCCGGAGGAATGCAGATAGGAGTAAAACCTACAAAGAATCTTGAACTGATTTACAATAATATTTTCGGAAACGAACAACCTCAGGGAAGTCCCGGAAAAAATAGGTTTTACAACAACCTTGTACTGAAGTATTCTCCGGTAAAGAAACTGGATTTTTTATTAGGCTTTGATTTTGTAACTCAGCAGAAATCAGAACTTGCAGATACATCAGCTTCTGCAAGCCTTTTCTCCGGATTGCTTGCAGCCAGATATAATATTGCTCCTAAATTTTACATATCGGCAAGAGGCGAATATTATGAAGATAATAACGGTATACTTTCGGGATTATATACAAACAATGAAGGAGATCTGACAGGGCTTAAGGCTTCAGGTATTGCATTTGCCCTTGAGTTCGATCCGACTTCAAATTCATATATAAGAGCAGACACAAGATTTTTAAAAACAGGAAATGATTTATTCATATTTAATCTGGCAAAAACACCAAGCCGCGAAAGAACGGAAGTTACATTAGGAGCAGGAATAAAGTTTTGATAACTTAAAGTAAAGTACATCAGGTGAATAAATGACTAATAACATTTATACTGATGTGCAGTATTATTTTCAGAAATTTTTAAGAATTATTTTTGGTGTAACTCTTTGTTAATTTAAAGCAACTGAGCATTTTTGCCGTATGGAAGGAAGTATTATAAATCCAGATGCAGAGAAATTTCTTGAGCTGATTAAAAGATCAAGAAACGGAAAGTTCAAGATATATATCGGACTTTCAGCAGGTGTCGGCAAATCCTACAGAATGCTTCTGGAAGCGCATGAACTTGTAAAAAACAAGATAGATTTACTGGTAGGATATATTGAAACTCACGGAAGGGAAGAAACTCAGAAACTCATGGAGGGACTCCCTTTTATTCCGAGGAAGATTGTGTTTTACAAGGGAAAAAAGCTTGAAGAGTTTGATATGGATAAGGTGATAAAGCTCAGACCTGAAGTTGTAATTGTGGACGAACTTGCGCATACTAATGTGCCCGGCAGCAAACATGAGAAAAGATATCAGGATGTGGAAGAACTTCTGTACAACGGAATCAATGTGATAAGCGCTCTGAATATTCAGCACATTGAAAGTCTGAACCGTGTGGTACAGGAAATTACGGGAGTCGAAGTTAAGGAAACTGTTCCCGACAGGGTAATCGCGCTGGCGGATGAGGTGGTTAACATTGATCTGACTGCAGATGAGCTGATAAACAGATTAAAAGCCGGTAAGATTTATCAGCAGGAAAAAGTAGAATCTGCATTAAACAACTTCTTCAGGAAGGAGAATCTTCTTCAGCTGCGCGAACTTGCTCTGAGGGAAGTCGCAGATCAGGTGGAAAAAAAGATCAATTTTGAAATCCCGAAATCCGAAATATATGACACTGAAAGAATCCTTGTATGCCTTGGCAATAATATCAAACAAAACGAAAAGATAATAAGACAGAGTTACAGGATTGCAGACAGACTCGATTCATACTGGAGCGTATTGTATGTCGAAACACCTGATAATCAGTTTGAAAACCTTGACCTTGCACTGCAGAGACACTTGATAAACAATTTTAAAATGGCGACGGAACTCGGCGCAGTATCGGATAAAATCAAATCCGGTTCCGTAGTTGAAGGCATAATCAAATATACAAAAGAAAAAGGAATCACAAAAATTGTTGTCGGCAAACCTGGCAAAAAGTTTTTGCTGAAAAGGCTTATAAGCGGCAGCATTGTAGATAAACTTACCGATGCATTAAGCGATATAGACTGTGATCTGGAAATTATAACATAAAAAATGAAACTGAAAACTCTCATACTACGGGGATATGTTTTTACAGCTGTTATTATAGTGGCTTTGAGCTCATTCAGCATATATTTTATCGAAAGATTAAATTATGCATCCGAAAAGATTCTGAAGGATAATTATCTGTCAATCGAATCTGTAAATAAAATGATAGATAATCTCGACATAATTGATAATTCGCAGGCTGTACTTCTTTCCAGAAAGAAGACAGAAAAGGAAACATCAGAAAAAGAATATTCCGAAGCCAGAATATTATTTGACAGGTATCTTGTTGTTTGCGAGGGAAATATTACGGAAACAGGAGAAAGAGAATTACTTGCAGAACTGAGAAAGCAGTACGAAAAATACATCACGGAAATTGAAACTGCGGATTCTTCCTTTTCAGATATAAAATATTTAAATGTACTGCTTCCCGAATACAGAAAAGTAAAGGCTTTCTGCTTTGATCTGCTGAGAATGAATGAAAAGGGAATGCTGTTAAAGAATGATATTGCAAAAAATGTTTCCAGGGAAACGGAAATTTATATGCTGATTGTTGCCGGTATTTCTCTGCTTATTGTCTTAATTATAATCTTAAAAGCACCTTCAACAATAATACAGCCGATACTCGAACTCACTGAAAAAGTAGAAGCGATATCAGAAAAAAAATATTCAGAAAGAATAGAGGTTAAGTCCGATAATGAAGTCGGAGCGCTTGCCAGGTCATTCAATAAAATGGCAGAGAAACTCAGCGAATATGAGAAATCAAGCGTTGAAAATTTAATTATTGAAAAGAAAAGAGCCGAAGCCATTGTAGAAAATATGCGTGATGCGATTATTGTTCTGGATGAAAACAGTGACGTGATTTTTGTAAACAAAGTAAGTTCCGAACTGCTTGGATTGTTTAAGTCTGACATCGCAGGAAAAAATGTTTATAAAATTGCCGAAAAGAATAATCTTCTTCATGATATTCTGAACGGAAGCGATCAGCCGCTGCCTGATAAATCCGGAAATACAAATACTTATCTGCGGATAGTTTATAAAGATAAAGAAGAATTTTTTCTTAAGGATTTTACAAGCATACCGGATTATACGGGTAAAATTATCGGTACAATCATTGCGCTGAAAAATGTTACCGGTTTTAAAGAACTGGATGAAATCAAAAGCGGATTCGTTGCTACTGTCTCGCATGAACTGAAAACTCCTCTTGCAGCCATGAATATGAGTCTCAGACTTATGCAGGATCCGAGGGTAGGCGAGCTTAATTCCGAACAAAAGAAATTGACGGCTGCCATGAAAGACGAAGTGAAGAGGCTTCTTAAAATGGTAAACGAACTTCTCAATCTTTCAAAGATAGAATCCGGAGGAGAGATTTATAAATATCAGGAAGTATCAGTGGAAGAACTTATTGACGCAGCCGTGACGCCGATGCTGATGCAGTTCGAACAGAACAGGATCAGTTTTAAGCTTAATGTTGAAGAGGGATTGCCGAAACTGAAGCTTGACGTGAATAAAATCGCATGGGTAATCATTAACCTGTTAAATAATGCAGTCAGATATTCCGGACAGGAGGGAGAAATTAAATTCTCCGTAAGCAGGGATAACAGCTGCATTGTTTTTTCTGTCAGTGATAACGGCGTTGGTATAAAACCTGAATTTATCGATAAAATATTCCAGAAATTTGTTCAGGTAAACAAAGCAAATATTGACAGTAATTACAAAGGCGTAGGTTTAGGACTTGCTATCGCAAAGGAATTCATTGAAGCTCACAAAGGCATAATTTATGTGAAGAGCGAATACGGCAAAGGAAGTGAATTTACATTTAAACTTCCTTTAAGCTGAATTCACTGATGCAGTAAAATGTTTTCCCTTCCCAAAGCCGGCTTTGGGAAAAGATTTATACACCATTCCGTAAAAAGATTTAATTTTCTTTCTGAAGTTTTAAAAATGATTCAGGATTCTACGACATAAATATTCACCGGCTCTTTTATATTCTTTAAGTTTTTCTCTCCGGTAAAAATAATATTGAACTGAACCTTGTTCTTAATCGCGGAATAAACGCTTTCCGACATAGTCACGCCGCCGGGAACGGCATTTTCCTGAATCCTTGCCGCAATGTTCACAGCATCACCGATAATCATATTATCATACTCGATTACATCACCGAGATGAATGCCGATTCTTATTTCAATCATGTTTTCTTCTGCGGCAGTTTCATTGTACAATCTGAATTTCTTCTGAATCTCGCAAGCGCATTCTACACACACAAGCGCACTGTCAAATGAAACCACAAAGGCATCGCCTATCACTTCACGGATTTTTCCTCCGAAAATGACTACTGTATCTTTTACTATTTCATTATGAATGTCAAGCAGCTTTACGGCGAGTTTTTCGTCGGCACCCATTTTTTTGGAATAATCCTTTATGTCTGTGAACATAATTACAAGCAGCTTTCGTGTGGAATTGCCGCTTTCAGAATGACTTTCCTTCACTTTATCCCCGGCTGTAACAGTTTTTTCTGCTGCGATTGTTTTATTTCTTAAGTGTGAATGTATCCTGGCAAGGAGTTCTCTTGAATCGAAAGGTTTTGTGACATAGTCATTCGCTCCGAGCTCCAGACCGAGAATTTTGTCTATCTGTTCTCCTCTTGAAGTCAGCATTATTACGGGATTCCTGAAGCTTTTCTCCCTGAGATTTCTGCAGACATCAAATCCGTTCATAGACGGAAGACTGATATCGAGAAGAACAAGATCCGGATTTTCCTTAAGCGCAGTTTCCAATCCTTCCTTTCCGTCAGAGCATACAATTGTACTGTAACTCTCAAGTTCGAGCATTTCCTTTATTCCTGTCTGAATTGCAGGATCATCCTCTATTAAAAGTATTTTAGTTTCCATTCTGATAAACCGGAAATGTTATTGTAAATTTACTGCCTTCGCCTTCTGTGCTTTTTACATTAATGCTGCCTTTATGCTCATTTACAATATTCCTGACAATTGACAGCCCGAGTCCCGCGCCTTTAATGCCGGATGATTCGACACTCGTTTCCCTGTAATACGGATCGAATATATGCCTGAGATTATTTTCAGAAATCCCTGTTCCTGAATCCTCGACGGTGAGTTCCGCTTCACCGTTTTTCCTGTGCGTGCTAATCTTAATGTATTTTTTATTTCCCGAATACTTTATTGAGTTTGAAATCAGATTTTCAAGCACCGAAGTGACTGCTTCCGGGTCCGCATTAATAAACAATGATCCTGATTCAATACAGTTATCAACTGTAAAATTTTTCATTCCGAGTTCGTAATTCATCCTGTCCGTCACTTCGTTTGCTGTTTTATTCAGATCTGTTTTTCTGAAACTGTACTGCTTAAGACCTTTTTCGATTTTTGAATAATTCAGAATGTTCTCAATCATTCTTCTGAGTCTTTCGGTTTCACCTTCTAAAACCGCAAAATATTTCTGCGATTTTTCTTTTGTAATGTTTTCATTCTGCAGAAGTTCGGTAAAAATTTTAATCGCAGACAGCGGAGTCTTGAGATCATGTGAAACGCTTGCGACAAAATATGACTTAAGTTCGCTTATTTCCCTTGTCTTTTCAAGTTCCATCTCTTCCGTCAAAAGTTTTTCCTGAAGCTCCATTCTTTTTAATACAAGCGCTGATGATGAGGCAATTGTATTTAATATTTCAACATCCGACACTGAAAATCTCATTCCGGATAATTTTTCCCCGAGCACAATTGCGCCTGCTGTATCATCAGGATTAAAAACAAGAGGAATTACAATTGCGATCTGCCATCTTTTCAGAACGGGTTCCAGCTTATCGCTGAACTTAACATCCGGCTCTGCATAATGTCCCGATGAGAACGGAAGATCAGTTTTATGCTGAAATTTATTCATCCGGAAAGCACCGATATTTTCCTTAAGCTTTTCAAAATTATTCTGAGCGAGAACCTTCAGCTTTTCGCCTGAAACCGTTCTTGACAAAACTGCCGCTGATTTTACCGGAATCAGTTCGTTAATTTCCTTTACAAGCATGCTTCCGAGTTCTTCAGCGGTATTGCATTCCTTTGACAGCAGTGAAATTTTCTGAATTGCTTTGCCGAATACATATTTCTCACGGTAAAAAACTTTATCAACAATTTTTTTAATTCTTTCTTTCAGAGGATTAAGCAAAAGAGATAAAAGAATCGCAGTCAGTATATAAAAATCTTTTGATTCATAACCCGTTATTTCCGTAAATAAATTACTGAAATTAATTATCAGTTCATAATACAGGAACAGCAGCAGTCCGGTCAGAATAAAATATATGATGCTTCGTTTTATGATAATTTCAATATCAAATATATGATATCTTACAACTGCCATAGCAAATGAAACAGGAATAAAAATCAGAAACGCAAGTATGAATTCTTCACTTAAAATATACGGGAGACCGAAGATACGCGGAACAAGCCAGAATAAAATAAATGGTCCGGCTCCCAGTGCCATTCCCCAGAATACCCATTCAATCTTTCTTCTGCCGGTATTGTCTTTAATTTTTCTGTATCTGATGAAGAGCATTATGATTCCCGCCAGCAGGCTTGCAAGCAGCCCAGACTCGCAGACTTTCCATATAATTTCATAATATGAAAGCAATACAGGATTCAAATCGCGCAAGGTAATAAAGTAAAAATATGATGCGAAGAGTGTAAACAGTGTTACCAGAATATAAACGGAATATTTAAGAAGATTTCTTCTGATGTTGTTTTCAAACGGAAAATTAAATATGAACGACAGAAAAAACACACTTCCGGCAATGTAACTTATTAAGTGTGAAATCCTGACTGCATATCCGGTCCAGTCTGAACCGCGGCTGTACTGACCTGAACTTGCAAGAACTGCAACCGAGAAAGTAATCAGCGTAAGGAACAGCCTGGCTGCTGTCTTGTCACCGGGTTTGGATCTGATCACAAAAATTCCCAGAAGGAGAAAAGCGAATCCTGTGACTGAAGTTACCGCAATAAAATTTATGTTCCTGTAATACCGGGTAAGAGTAACGGAAAGGGTTACTTGTTCCGATTTGCTGTTAACTGCAGTCACAGGTATAACATCACCGGGCATTTTGCTGTCGACTATGATTTCAATCTGAAAATCCGAACCGGCATCAACTGAATTTACGGAAACAATCCTGTCGCCGGACTTGAATTTTTCATAGTCGTTTAATATCAGAGATTCGTTACCGGATGTTCCGTAGCCGAAAGGAAGATCCGGTTTTACTATAAGCCTCTGAACGGAAACAACTCCGATAACAAAAGCTGTAATTGCATAAACAATGTAAATATAATATTTCACACTTCCTGCAATTGTATAGTTGTCAAATCACCATTTATTTCACAAGCAGCATCTTTTTCGTCACCGTAAATTCATCTGCTTTCAGTGGATTCGACGAGCTCACCACAAGTCTGCAGAAATACACACCGCTCGTCAGACTTCCCGCGTCAAACTCAACCTTATAATTTCCCGGACTCAGTTTTTCATTAACCAAAGTCGCTGCTTCTTTTCCAAGCGCATCATACACTTTCAAAGAAACAAATCCCAAATCCGAAATTCCAAATTCCAGATTTGTTACCGGATTGAAAGGATTCGGATAGTTTTGTGATAAATAATATTTTTCCGGAATTCCTGTTCCTGTATTTGCAATATAAGTTGAACCGCCGTTTGTAGTCCTGAGAATAGTACCGCTGAATCCGGCAGCATAACCGGTTAATGCAGAAACAAATTTAACCGAAATGAGCAGTTCAGTAGTGTTGGTAATCTGAGAATACCAGTTCAAACCGCTGTTGGTAGTTTTGAGCATAATACCTGAATTACCGGAGCACCATCCGGTATTAACATTTGTAAAATAAACTGATTGGAGATAATTAATCACACCTGTAGACTGAAGATTCCAGTTTATACCTCCGTTTGTTGTTTTCAGAATAGTTCCGTTGTCTCCTGCGATCCAGCCTGTGTTCAAATCTGTAAAGTAAACTGATCTGAGATAATCTTCTGTTCCTGAATTCTGCGGATTCCAGCTTTCGCCTCTGTTGGTTGTATAAAGAATTGTTCCAAGATACCCCACAGTCCATCCATGATCTGTATCTCTGAAAAATATTGAAATTAAATAGTTTGTGGTTCCGCTGATCTGAGAATTCCAGTTGGTTCCACCGTTAGTTGTATAAATTATTCCGTTTTGTCCGGCTGCCCAGCCTGTATTAGAATTTATGAAATATACTGATGCTATAAATCCTATTAAACCGCTGACCTGAGGAGTCCAGTTTGTTCCCCCGTTAACTGTTTTGATTACTGTTCCACCTTCACCTGCAGCCCAGCCTGTGTTAAGATCCGTAAAATATACCGAGTAATACTCTATTTGTGGTACCTGGAGAAGTATTGTCCAGTTTGAAGCGCCGTTTGTAGTTTTAAGAACTGTTCCGTTTTCGCCTGCTGTCCATCCGGTATTGGCGTCATAAAAAAATACAGAATACAAATCCTCATTAGTCGGAGGCGGAGTTACAAGCTGCCATCCGCTCTGTGAACTGGCGTTAGTCTGAGTTATTATTAAAGCTGATATAATTATAATTAGTTTTTTCATTATCTACTCCCTGAATATTAGTAATAAATTTAATTGTATATCAATAAATTTCCTGAAAGCTAAATGCTGTTTCAATAATTATGCTCTTCATAAATCATCTGATCAGCATCATCCTCTTCACTTCCGTAAATTCATATGCTGTCAGTGGATTCGACGAGCTCACCGCAAGTCTGCAGAAATACACACCGCTCGTCAGACTTCCCGCGTCAAACTCAACCTTATAATTTCCCGGACTCAGTTTTTCATTAACCAAAGCCGCTGCTTCTTTCCCAAGTATATCATACACTTTCAAAGAAACAAATCCCGATTTCGAAATCCCAAATTCCAATGCTGTTACCGGATTGAAAGGATTCGGATAGTTTTGAGATAAACTGAACTGCTCCGGTATTTCAGACGATATACGGGTGATGTCTGTTGTTTGCGAGTACTTTATTGTTGCATAATCCGGTATTCCAGAATCCTCACTGCTGTAACCTGTCACGTAAACATTGCCTGAACCGTCTAATGCAATATCTGTTGCTGCGTCACGATGAAAACCGGGACGGGAATATCTCTGCTCCCATTGCTGCATACCTGTTGAATCATATTTTACTGTTGCATAATCTTCGTAAGTTGCAGCTGAACTGCTGTAACCTGTTACATATACATTGCCTGAACGGTCTATTGCAATTGAATTTGAGTGATCATCTGATGAAATATCAGGTCCGTTATATCTTGCTGTCCACAATGAATCACCGTCTGAATTATATTTTATTGTGGCAAAATCATATCCTGTACTGCCGGCGAGGCTACTCCCCGTTACATAAACGTTTCCAAAAACATCAACGGTTAATGAGCTGGCGCCGCCATTTGCTCCATGATTGTAGTATTTTGCCGCCCATTGCTGCATGCCGTTCAAATTGTATTTTACTGTTTCAAAATCCTGACTTCCAATGCTGTCCGTACTGAATCCTGTCACATAAACATTTCCCGATCTGTCTGCTGCAATTGAAAAAGCTTCATCATTTCCTGCTCCATTATATCCGGCAATCCAGATCACATCACCGGACGAGTTATACCTGACAGTGCAATAATCATAATTTGATACCGCAAAACGGTAACCTGTTACATATACATTTCCTGAATCATCAACAGCTAATGAACGGGCATAATCATTACCTGCAGCTTCTATTCTTGAAACCCACTGTTCAGTTCCTGATGAATTGTATTTTATTGTGACATAATCAAACCCTGTCACGCTTCCGAGACTCCAGCCCGTTACATACACGTTACCTGAATCATCCACTGCAATTGCAGATGCTTTGTCACTTCCGTTTCCTGTTCCGTTGTATCTTGCAACCCATTGCTGCAGACCTGAGGAATTGTATTTAATAGTTGCATAATCATTACCCGTTCCGCTGCCGGTACTGTATCCTGTCACATATACATTGCTTAAGCTGTCAATGGTTAATGAAAAAGATTCGTCAAAATCATTTCCGGGTCCGTTATATCTTCTGACCCATTGCTGAATACCTGATGAATTGTATTTTATTGTGGCATAATCTGAACCGGTTCCGCTGCCAAAACTTTGTCCTGCCACATAAACATTTCCTGTATTGTCTGCTGCTATCGAATAAGCCTGATCATAATCATTACCGGGTCCGTTATATCTTGCCGCCCATTCCTGATTCACCTGCGGGAATAAATTTTGAAAAGTCAAAAGAGTCAGGATTGTAATAAATATTGTGAATAGATAATTTAACTTGTTCATTTTAGTTACCCCTCAATGTTAATTAAGTTGTCAAATCTCCGCCGGCTTTTTTTACTTCATCAGCATCATTCTCTTCGTATCCGTAAACTCTCCCGCAGTAAGTCTGTAAAAATACACCCCGCTCGTCAATCCGCTTCCGTCAAACTCAACTTTATATCTCCCCGGACTTAATTTTTCGTTAACCAAATTCGCTGCTTCTTTTCCAAGCACATCATAAACTTTCAAAGAGACAAATTCCAAATCCGAAATCCCAAATTCCAGATTTGTAACAGGGTTGAACGGGTTGGGATAGTTCTGATAAAGCCAAAACTTTACGGGAATGTAATTTTCTGCTGAAGTTATATTTGTCATGTTCCTTCTCATTGCATGGTCAAGTCGGGTTGCGTTGCTGTCTGTAACCATTACATTGTGAACAGTATCCGTCATATATCCCGGAGCCGTGAAGATTATGCTGTAATTTCCCGGAAGTATTAATCTGTGATAATCACCTGCAGCAGAATCCGTCTTTACAAATGCATAGGGAATATTCTTAATATAAATCTTTGCACTTACTGGCTGTGCAGTTAAAATATCCGTCACAATTCCTCTGATCCCTTTCAATGACTGCTCCATATAAGCAAGCAGAGATTCTTTGTTGTTTGTCCATCGCAACGGAAGAGTAGAACCCGGAGGATTCTTAACATCCCACAATTCAATTGTAGTCTCCCTGCCGCCGTGCCACCAATACATCCAGTCCTGCCGTCCGCCGAATATTGAGTACCATTCACAGCCGTTCGTAATGCCGTTTGCAAAACTTCCGCTCATCAGGTCAGGATTCGTAAGAGAATATTCAAGTGAAGATTCAATAAACCATGCATCATCCGGACAGGCTGAATACTGCCCGCTTGGAGCACCGTTGTCCCATGGATAATTGACAACTCTTTCGCCTCCGTGAAAGTTGGCAGACATTGTAATATTCCTTTTTGATGCAAATCTCATCATAGCCTGAGTCTCTGCCTGTCTGCCTGTCAGAACGTTGTTCGTATCGGAGATTCTGTCGGGAAAATTTCTGTTAAGATCCTTATTGTTCGCATTATTCCGCGTGGCATAGTTCACTGTAGTGTCTCCTCCGAGTCTGTAAGTGCCGTCAGGATTTGCAAGAGGATTGATCCATATCTCGATTCCATTTACTAGCTTTGTAGCGCGGATACCTTCGGCAGTATTCTGACCATACTGTGACAGAAGATGATCTGCAAGCCGCAGCAAAAGTATGTATCCGACCAGCTCATCTCCGTGCATTGATGATGTATAAAAAAACTCCGGTTCATCTTCGTTCAGATTAACATTGTCAGATATCTTCAGTACAAGCAAAAGCCTGTTCTGTACGGAAAAACCGATCGTATCAAGGCGGCAAATTCCCGGGTAAGTAACAACAAACTGAAGCATCATATTCTTGTAAGCTGCATAGGTCGGATAAGTGTCCCAGTCCATCGGACCGGAGGAACTCATTACATGGTCATACAGAGAACTTGGATGCGGGAGTTCCTCTATTTCAAGGTCAGACATTTTAACTTCCAGCCACTGCTCCTCATTTGCATACGCATAAACGAATCCGTTCTTAACATTGTCCAGAGAAATTATTTTTGTCAGTAGATTCAGATCAACCGACTGATTCAACGGAAACCTGAAGTAATGTTCGGGAAATCCGCTGCCTGTATCTGGCAGTTGTGAATAAGCCCTGTCTGACTGAAAAATCAATGTAATTATTAGAATTATTATGAAGAAAGATGCTGACTGAAGTATTGTTTTGAAGTTTTTCATAGTTTCTCAAAATTAATTTAAGAACTAATCATTCTTGCAGCAAAAATAATTTCTACCGCAGATTTACAGGAAGGGATTATTTCCGCCGGGGAGAACTTTGTATACAATGTATCCTATTCCATTACATTCATCAATTCAATTTATAATGACATTTTTACTTTCAAATGACTGAATATATTAACTTCACTTAACAAGCATCATACTCTTCGTATCCGTAAAATCTCCCGCATTCAGTTTATAGAAATAAACCCCGCTCGGCAATCCGCTCCCGTCAATCTCAACCTTATATTTCCCCGGACTTAATTTTTCATTTACCAAAGTCTTTATTTCCTTTCCAAGCAAATCATAGATCTTCAGTGAAACAAATCCCAAATCCGGAATCCCAAATTCCAGATTCGTGACAGGATTGAACGGATTCGGATAATTCTGATTCAGACTGTATCCCGAAGGAATTTCAGTTGATAATTGTCTGATGCTTGTTGCTTGTGAATACTTAATTGTAGCATAATCAAAATCAGAGCCGATTCCGGTACTTGCACCTGTCACATATACATTTCCTGAAATGTCTGTCGCAATTGATAATGAATTATCATAAGAATTTCCGGATCCGTTATACATTTCAATCCATTGCTGAACTCCTTGTTCATTATATTTTATAGTTGCGTAATTGCCTCCAAATATACCGTTGTCATCAATGTTTCCTGTCACATATACATTCCCTGAAGTGTCCAGCGCTATGCAATTTGCTTCATCTCCGGAGTCCCCGGGTCCATTATACCTTGAAGCCCATTGCTGAACTCCGTCAGTATTGTATTTTATAGTCGCGTAATCAGAATTAAATCCGCCCGAACTTTTACCCGTAACATAAACATTACCTGATTTGTCAACAGCAATTGAACTGGCTCCGTTTCCATAGTAAGTTGCTACCCACTGTTGCACACCTTCTGAATTGTATTTAATAGTGCCATAAGTATTCTCATCATGTCTTGATCCGGTTACATAAACATTACCCGAACTGTCTAATGCAATATCAGTGGCTCTGTCATCGAAAAAATCAGAAGAGTTATATCTTGCTAACCACTGCCGGACACCAGCAGAATTGTATTTCATCGTTACATAATCCATTAATGATGCGCTGCCGTCCCAATCGCTACCTGTAACATAAACATTTCCTGAATCGTCAACGGCAATTGAGCTCGAACTACTTTGACTTGAACCATATGCACTTAACCATAGCTGTGTTCCATCCGGACTGTATTTCACAGTAAAAATACTTCCGAAATATGTGCTTCCTGTTACATAAGAGTTTCCAGAACCATCCACTACAACTGAAACGCCGTCTCTATTGTTAATTCTCCTGATCCACTGTTGTATACCTTCCGGATTATACTTTATTGTGGCACAAGCGATGATTGGTCCAGTGTCATAACTGATACCGGTTACATAAACATTGCCCGATCCGTCAACTGCAATCGAAGCGGCTCTGTCAATGTCATTTCCCGGTCCGTTATATCTTCTGACCCATACAGAATCTCCTGCTGAATTGTATTTAATGGTTAAATAATCACTTGCTGATCCGTTGCCGTAACTGTAACCGGTCACGTAAACATTTCCAGAATCGTCAACTGCAGCTGACGCAGAAAAATCAGTTGTATCTCCCGTTCCGTTATATCTTGCTACCCACTCCTGATTCACCTGTGAGAATGAATTATGATAAGTCAAAAAAGCAAAGATAATCCCGAATGACACTAAAAAATAATTTACCTTTTTCATTTTAAATTCTCCTTATGTTTAAGTTGTCAAATCTCCATCAGTAATAAAATAGATTTGACAACTTTTATTGTCATTTAATAAGCATCATCCTCTTCGTATCCGTAAAATCTCCCGCAGTCAGTTTATAGAAATATACCCCGCTCGGTAATCCGCTTCCGTCAAACTCAATCTTATATTTTCCCGGACTTAATTTTTCATTAACTAACGTCGCTACTTCTTTCCCAAGTATATTATACACTTTCAATGAAACAAATCCCAAATCCGGAATCCCAAATTCCAGATTCGTAACAGGGTTGAACGGGTTAGGGTAATTTTGCTCTAAAGAAAATGAAGCGGGCATATTTCCGGAGATTTGTTTTATTCCTGAAGTAATGTCTGAAATGGATCGCTTCCAAACCGACTGACCGTAAGTTCCGGCAAATACATAATTATTTGCTGTAAATATAGAATACACGAAAGTTGCTGGATATAAACCCTGATTTTTATTAAACCAGTTTTCGCCATTATCTGATGTCATAAATATTCCGCCAATTGTTCCTGAAAATATATATTCTCCGTTCTGAACAAGTGAATGAATATGATGATCAGTTAAACCGTTATTTACAGCTAACCAGCTTGCTCCGTTAGTATTTGACACAAATACACCACCTGTATCAGTCCCTGCAAATAAGTAATTATCTTTAAAAAGCAGAGAGTTTACATTTCTATTTGATAAACCGGCAGCAGACCAGTTTACACCATTGTTGGATGATTTGAATACTCCGCCTCCATCACTTGTCCCGGCAAACAGATTATTTCCATTTATTGCAAAACTATTAACATCACGATCTGTTAAACCGATGCTTATCCAGTTTCCTCCGTTATCAGAAGAAAGAAATGCACCAGAGCCTGTACCTGCGTAAATGTTTACGCCGCTGATTGCAAGACAATACACATTTCTTGATAAGCCGTTGCTTACTCCTGTCCAGCTTCCGCCATTATTTGTTGATAGATACACACCTCCCTCACCAAACCCCGTGTTAAAAGTACCTGCGAATAAATTACTTCCGCTTACTGCAAATGAACTCACAGCTGCTAAAGATAAACCGTTATTTACAGCTGTCCAGCTTTCACCATTATTTGATGACAAAAAAACTCCGCCATAAAATGTGCCTGCGAAAATATTATTTTCACTGATTGTAAAAGAATAAATATATTGACCTCTTAAACCGCTGTTTATTTCATTCCAAATTTCACCGTTATTTGTTGAAAGGAAAATGCCGTTGACAGTTCCCGCAAATAAATTACTTCCATTTCCCGCAAGAGAACCAATATTCAGATTTGATAATCCATTATTAACAGAAGCCCAGTTTGCACCATTGTCAGTAGAGAGAAATACACCGTTATAAGTTCCGGCAAACAAACCGTTTCCGCTTAAGGCAAATGCATTTATTTCTTCATTCGGCAATCCTGCTGCATACCAGTTTCCGCCATTAATTGTTGTAATGAAAACTCCTTCACCGTCAGTTCCAGCGAATAAATTGCTTCCGTTTATTGCAAGGACAGAAATGTACGGATACGTTAACCCATTACTTACCGATACCCAGTTTCCGCCATTATTTGTCGATAAAAATACTCCGCCCCATGTACCTGCGAATATTTTATTGCCGCTTATGGCAAAAGTTCTGACATTCATATTGTTTAATCCGTTATTAACTGCTGTCCAGTTTGTTCCATTATTAGTGGACAAAAATACTCCCGAGGATGCAGTTCCGGCAAAAACATTATTGCCGCTGACAGCTATCGAATTAACATTCAGGTTAGTCAATCCGTTATTGACAACTGCCCAGTTTTCACCGTTATTTGTTGAATAATATATTCCGGATCCATAAGTACCTGCAAAAAGATTGCCGCTGCTTATGGCTATAGATGTAATCCATGCATTATATAAACCTGAATAATTCCAGTTTCCGCCATTATTAGTTGATCTATATAAACCACCAAAAAGAGTTCCTGCGAAAATATTATTACCTGATATCATCATACAACCAACAGATCCTCCCTCCGGCCCATTTGTCTGCAACCACTGCGCTTTGCAATTATCAATCTTCAACGAACAATTTACAATTTGAATAATTAGAAAAGCAGCAGCGATTATTTTATAAAACTTTTTCATTTTAATTACTCCTTAATATTAATTTTAAAATAACACACCAACTCAAATTTACAATCATTGAACATTGCTCCGCCTGCGGCACCGCCCGTGACGGATTGTTATTTAATCAGCATCATCCTCTTCGTATCCGTAAAATCTCCCGCAGTCAGTTTATAGAAATATACCCCGCTCGGTAATCCGCTGCCGTTAAACACGATCTCATATTTTCCGGGATTCAGATTTTCGTTAATCAGTGTCTTTATTTCTTTTCCGAGTATGTCATAGATTTTCAAAGTAACAAATCCCAAATCCGGAATCCCAAATTCCAGATTCGTAACAGGGTTGAACGGGTTCGGATAATTCTGATTCAGGCTGTATCCTGAAGGGATTTCAGAAGGCAGGTATTCGTTTCCTCCAGTCGTTGTTTTGAGAATAGTTCCGTTGCTTCCTGTTACCCAGCCTGTGTTTTTATCTGTAAAAAATACTGAAGTCAGACTATTGCCTGTTCCGCAAGATTTTTTTGTCCAGCTTTGTCCTCCGTTTGTAGTAACTAATACGAAGGTGTTGTAATAATCACTTCCCAATACCCATCCGTTTTTTTTGTTCAAAAACCGGATTGAATATAAATTGCTGCTTGTTCCGCTGTGCAGATATCCCCAGTCAGTTCCGCCGTTTGTTGTCCTGAGTATATAACCTCCTGACCCTGAAACCCAGCCGGTATTATTATCAATGAAATAAACTGAATTTAAATCAACATACGGTAAGTCCATCGATCCTAACTGATCTGTCCAGGTAACACCTCCGTTCTTTGTTTTTAGAATACGTGCATAAATTGTTCCCCAGTTATAATCAAATCTCGATCCTGTTGTCCAGCCGGTATTGTTATCTGCAAAATATACTGATCTCAGATAACCTGAGTTCTGATATATTGTATTCCATGATACTCCGCCGTCGGCTGTTTTGTATAATAGACCCATATTACCTATGCCTCCGCCGACAGCCCAGCCGGTGTTTTTATCTGAGAAGTAAAATGTAATTAATCCAAATTGGTATCCGATAAATGATCTTAACCAGCTTACTCCGCCGTTTGTAGTCCTGAGAATTACGCCGGTGTCACCGGCTAAAATCCATCCGGTTTTGCTGTCAATGAACTGAACTTTGTTCAAAGTTTTATTTAATCCGCTTGACTGATTTATCCAGCTATCGCCGCTGTTTGTAGTATT
>JAEUSI010000270.1 GCA_016788375.1 Ignavibacteria bacterium
GTCACTTAAAGTTTGATTATTGGATAGTAATGACCAGTACCATCCTTCACCGGCACATTTTTCAGTGTTTAGAAATCTGAAATCGGTTGCAGAAATATTTTCACCCTGAGAATAGATCTTGTCCTGCTCAAAATGAACAGTGCTGAAATAATATTCCAGAGGATACGGTACAGTAACTGAATAATTTGTATTTAAAAATCTTAATCCGTTTTCTCCGCCCCAGTCTATCCAGTAAATGTTAGTATCGGAATATGGGTTGTAGTATTCATTTGTTACATAAATAACGTTGTTGTTCTGATTATATGTATTTGTAAGCCCCCCGTAATTTCTTGATCCGTAAAAATCAAAATAATCTCCATCATTGAATATGCCATCTGATTCACCCTGGAAAAATAAAGGGATCTGTGATCCTTTGTTGAAAACTTTTACAGTCCTTGGATCAACTGTTGAAGTGCTGATCCCTGCATTTACAAAATCCGCTTTATTTATTCTTGTTAAACCTTCATTAATAATATACATTTTCAGATAGGTCTTACCCGGAGTGATCCAGTTAAAATTCTGCGCAAAAGAAAAATCACATTTAAAAACAAAAATTATTAACAAAAAGCAGACAGATTTTTTGACCATTATACTAATTCTATGATTTGATATAAAATTTTTTTGATTTTTATATACTTAAAAATTCAGATCCCAATTAAAATCTGTAATGAAAAGAAAGCTAAAATATAAATTTGTCTTATTTTTCGGAATACTTTGGAATTTAATTTGGAAGGCGCAAAATATGTTAAGGCATTTACCATCTTTAAATTTTTCCCCTTCCAGAGGTAATATTCTTTAAATAAATTTGAGATAATTGTCTTGCTGGATTTATTATCTGATAATGTAGCGCATGAGGTAAGCAGATAATAGGTAATTCTTTTCTTGATTTCCTTTTCGTGAAAGAATTCAGACTTTCTCAAATGTCTTGCAATATTCAAAATAGAATTTGCTTTGTCAAATATCATCTTCTTGGTATTCTTTACAAGTGAGATCTTTTCTTTTGAATCCATATTTACATAAAAAAGGATCTCGGGAATGTGTGCTATATTATTATTTATAATTGCAGCTCTGACATCATACTCATAATCTTCCCAAATTCTGGAATCTGACCAGGGTCCGATCTTGTTTACTATTTCCCTTTTCCATACACATGCGCCTGTAGCCCACGGTCTGCCGTGAATATCAAACAGGATAGGCACAATATGATCAAAATTCTGATCATTCTTATTCCTTAAAAAGTTACCGGCTGTTCTGATCAGCATTGTCTTACTGTAAGCCATACCAATATCTTCATGCTCTTCAAGATATCTGACAAGTTTTTCAAGAAAGTTCGAATGCCAGAAATCATCTGAATCCAGATATGCAAAATAATCTCCTT
>JAEUSI010000271.1 GCA_016788375.1 Ignavibacteria bacterium
AGTGTTGCATATTATGGAGGGAAAGAAGGATTTCAGAACAAATGCCGGGCAATTGTTTCATTGTATGATACTTCCCGCGCAACTGCCGGCTTTATAAAATTTTATAATGAAGGAATTGAAATTGAAAATGATGGTTTTGATTCCCTTAAATTATTTCATTTGAATCTTCCGGGCAGTTCATTTCAGAATGTTTTAGATTCATTAAGAAGTAAAAGACCAATGCAGTTAATTTTTGACGGAAAGACAGGGATCCTGTCTGAAAATAAACTTTCTCTTTCTTCTGGCAAAGGAATAAATTTAAACTAATGAATTTAAATTTTATGCAAATTTGAAGAGATGCTGATTTGATTCCGGCTGAGAACTTGTGAGCTGAAAACTTGCGAGGTATGACAAGAACGAATGACAAGTACGATGTGTGAAATTTATAGAAATCACTTTCAACTTTCAACTTTTAACTTTCAACTTTCAACTTTCAACTTTTAACTTTCAACTTTTAACTTTTAACTAAATGACTGAACCTGAAGTAAACCATTCCCTCGCAAAACAATTCGGACTTCTCGAAGAAGAATATGACAGGATATTAAAGATACTCGGAAGAAAACCGTCTTATACTGAACTCGGTATATTCTCCGTAATGTGGAGTGAACATTGTTCATATAAGAACTCTATACTTCAGCTGAAGAAACTTCCGAGAAGCGGCGGAAGACTGCTCGTAGGGGCAGGTGAAGAGAATGCCGGGCTGGTAGATATCGGAGACGGACTTGCAGTAGCTTTTAAAATAGAATCACACAATCACCCTTCGGCTGTAGAACCGTACCAGGGAGCAGCCACCGGTGTAGGCGGAATTCTTCGCGATATTTTTACCATGGGAGCAAGACCAATCGCAGCGCTGAATTCTCTTAGGTTTGGGAAGATCGATCGCGGAACGGAGATCGTAAATCTTAAATCGGAAACCGTAAATCAGGAAAGGTCTAAATTTCTTTTTAAAAATATTGTAAAAGGCATCGGTGATTACGGCAACTGTTTCGGAGTGCCGACAATAAGCGGTGAAGTCTATTTTGAAGAATGTTATCAGGACAATCCGCTGGTGAATGCCATGGCTGTCGGAATAGTAAAGCATAATGAAACGGCAACTGCAACTGCAGGGGGCGCAGGAAATCCTGTATTTATTGTAGGTTCATCAACCGGAAAGGACGGGATACACGGAGCGACTTTTGCTTCGGAGGAAATTTCGGAAGAGTCGGAATCAAAAAGACCGAATGTTCAGGTCGGAGATCCTTTCACGGAAAAGCTTCTGCTCGAGGCTACGCTTGAAGTGATAAGGGCAGGAGTGGTGGTAGGAATTCAGGACATGGGAGCATCAGGAATCACATGTTCTACAATCGCTATGAGCTCAAAATGAAAATGCTGACGGGC
>JAEUSI010000272.1 GCA_016788375.1 Ignavibacteria bacterium
AACTTTTAATCGAACCATTGTGGAATTGAGACACATTTATTTGAGTATTCGATTTGAATGAACTTCTCTCTTTTTTAAGAATTTAACTTTTAATCGAACCATTGTGGAATTGAGACAAAGATTATTAACTACTTGTTCTTCTGTTTTTTTTCTTTTATTATTTAACTTTTAATCGAACCATTGTGGAATTGAGACATAATTAAATCAAACAACTGTGTAGTTTCAACTTAACCTGGCTATTTAACTTTTAATCGAACCATTGTGGAATTGAGACTTGTCTGTATCTGTATTTGAAAGATATGGCTATGTGAAATTTAACTTTTAATCGAACCATTGTGGAATTGAGACAAGGGGCAGCCATAATGTTGCCATCGTTTTGATAGACCCTATAGAATTTAACTTTTAATCGAACCATTGTGGAATTGAGACACAAGTTTAAAACTGTTTTTTTCGCCTGAAAACTGCTCACTATTTCGCCTGAAAACTGCCCACCCGATTTATCAATAATCAAACAAAAATTCTTCTGTTTTTTGAGAGATAATTAGAGATAATTAGAGATTATTAGAGAGTAAAATATTTTAAATTGGCTCTAACATCTATTCTTTAATCAAAACAGGAGAGAGGAGTGATCACAATGGAAGATTGGGTAACAATCAAAAACCTTAAAGCAAAAAATCCTTCAATGAGCTTTCGTCAGATAGCAAAAATTCTGCATTTATCTCATCATACGGTGAAAAAAGCTCTTTCAGAAGAAAGCCCTCCGGAGTATAAAAGACCTGAGAAGATAAATGCGGACATTGAACCTTTTAAGGAAGTAATATTTGAGATGGCAAATGTAAAAAAGTTTAAAGGCTCAAGGATCTTAGAAGAAATTAAATCAAAAGGATTCAAAGGAGGACAAACGTCTTTTTACTTTTATCTGAAGAAAATAAAGCTTGAACAAAAGCAAAAACATTTCATGCCATATGAAACAGCTCCTGGGGAACAGGCTCAGTTTGACTGGAGTCCCTATACTGTACAAATAGATAAGCAATTAACAAAGATATATCTTTACTCCTATATAAACAGCTTCAGTCGTTTCCAGGTACTTGAAGTTTCACTTTCCCAGACACAGGCGGCAGTTTTTGAAGCATTGGAAAACAGTATCATACAATGCGGCGGTGTTTGTACAAGAATACAAACAGATAATGCAAAAGCGTTTGTAGATAATGCTTCTGTAAGTAATTTCAGGTGGAATAAAAGATATATCCATTTCTGTGGTCACTACGGGTTTTCACCATCACGTTCCCTTCCTGCTCATCCATGGAGCAAAGGTAAGGTAGAAAAACCATTTGGCTATATCGAAAATCATTTCATTGCCGGTGCTGAGTTTGAGTCTTTTGAGGATCTTCAGAACAAACTTAAAGCTTTC
>JAEUSI010000273.1 GCA_016788375.1 Ignavibacteria bacterium
CCTACGGCATTAAACTGGTTGAAGACTATCGGCAAAGGTCTGACTTCCTTACCACAGACCCTGTCTACCGGGACTTCGTCCAAAGCTTAGAAAAAGAATCAGCCGGTCTGCCGAAATCAGGTACGGAAGATTTAATTTATATATTGTGCGGTAATGACTTGAGCCCGGAGCATGAGCTTAAAGTAAAACAAATGAAAATATCAAAAGCGGGTATAATAATGGTGATAAAAGAAAAGGAATGCTTCAGGAGCTGGAGGGAGAGGGAAGATGTGAAAAGTTAAGGATACGGCTTAAAAGGATTTTTTATAAAGGCTTTTACTCCGTCTGTTCCATAAGAAAGCCATTGCAATATGATACAAAATATTAAATATCCAAAAAATAAAGTAAGTATAATCATAATTTATGCCTGATTCAATTGGTGATTTAAAACTAAACATAATCCTTGAAATTCTCAATGCGGAAAAAAATGCAAAAAAATTTTCTGCATCGTTGCGAGATGTAGAAGTTAGCTCAAATAAGGCGAAGGAAGCAACTGTAAAATTAGGCGATAAAATACAAGGGGCTGGATTGAGAGTTGACGGATTTAGAGCTATACTTGATGTTCTGAAAAGTACTTATGGCAGTTTAATAAATGAATATAATAAGTCAGAAATAGCGCTTGCAAAATTATCAAATGGACTTAAGAATGTAGGCGAAGGCGCTGAATCACTTAACAAACTATCAAAGCAAGCATCAGATCTGCAATTAATCACACCATTTGCAGACGAAGACATTGCAAATGCTCAAGCGATGCTGACTACTTTCCAAAAAAATTCTGATGAAATCTCAATACTCACCCCTCGAATATTAGACTTGGCAGCTGCATATCAAACTTCAGGTCAGAGTGGTATGGATTTGCAACAGGTCGCTGTTCTTCTTGGAAAGGTCAATGAAGAAACGATCGGAGGGTTGAGACGTGTAGGTGTTGCATTTTCTAAGGAACAAGAAGAAAAATTAAAATCTCTAAAAGGAACGGAACAAGCTATTTATTTGGCTGGAATACTTGATTCTAATTTTAAAGGAATGGCTGAGACAGTTGGAAATACTGCCGCAGGACAGTTAAAAATATTCGATAATAAGTTAAGCGATGTTAGGGAATCTTTGGGGAAGATATTATCAGATGCTTTAATACCATTAATCAAACCCTTAGGAGATTTTTTAATAACAATTTCAGATGCCGATCAACCTACAAAAATATTAACTGTTTCAGTAATCGGACTTGCAGGTGCATTTGCTTTGTTGAATACCTCTATGGGAGGTATCCCTTATATAATTGGAGCTGTAATTACTGTTTTATATAACATCTATAATAAATTTAAAGAAACTGGTAGTCTTG
>JAEUSI010000274.1 GCA_016788375.1 Ignavibacteria bacterium
AAATTATTATGAGACAGCACTCTGAATCTGTCTTCAGGTTCCATTACCGCAACAAGCGCGATCTTTTTTACCGGTATAATTTCCCCGATCTGTGATACAACATAACGGCTTAATTCTGAGATCGTTTGCTTCTCTTTAATACCTTCCGTGAAATTACTTACTGTTTTTTCGAAATTATATTTTTCCCTGTAAAAAATTCTGTCAATAAATTGTCTCAGTTTATTTTGAAGCGGATTAAAAATAAATGCTATGAGAAGTATTAAGAAAACAGATAGCAGATTACTGTACTCCTTCATAAGATCATTTGCAAAAAAAGTAATTACAGTAATGAAAGTGAAATAAATAAACAATGTAATGAAAGTTAAAGACGAATAAAGAATGCTTTTTTTAATAAAAACGTCAATTTCAAATACATGATATTTAATTAAGGCAGTGGCAAAAAAGACCGGTACAAGTATCATAAAAGCCAGAAGATACTCCTCAGGGATCAATTCATTTAAACCAAGAACTCTTGGAAGCAGCCAAAGCAGGAGAAAAGGACAGGCTCCAACTGCCAGTCCCCAGAAGATCCATTCCGTTTTATTTTTATCCGTTCCGGCTGACTTGTTTCTGTTGTATAAATATAAGTTAACTCCTCCGAATAATATTAATATTAATAATAAGATCTCTGTCAGATTCCAGAGTTTTTCCATTGTGAAGATCCATTCTGAATTAATACCGGAAACGGACAATATCTGAACTGTCACAAGAACAATGCTGAAAAGAAATGACAATAAATACAGAATTGAAAAGAATACCTTATGCCTGCTTATTCTGATGCGGGGAAATACAAAGGTAAAATGTAAGAATGCAACTGCACCAAGAAAGTAAGTTGCAACATGAAATGTCCTTACTATATAAGCTGTGATATCAAGGCCGGGGAAATATTTTCCAGGTGAGGTCATTGTTGCTGCAGAGAAAAGCATTAGAACCCAGAATAAAGCAGTTACGGATGTATCCCCGTATTTTTTATATATTAAGAATACTGAAGCAGCCCAGAATGAAAGTCCTACAAGAAGGCTTATCAGTATAAAATTTAAATTCCTGTAGTATCTGACAAGGTGAACGTGCTGTGTAAATATTGAATCAGAGGATGTTCTTACTTCAAGGTCCGTATCTTCACCGATCGATTTTCTGTCAAGCAAAGATTCAAGCTGATAAATGCTCTTAATATTTATTCCGTCCAAACTTTGAATAATCTCATCTTTTTTGATTTTGTCAAACTGCTCGCCAGATAAGATATTATCTTCCCGGTATGAATAGGTAAAAGGCAGGTCAGCCT
>JAEUSI010000275.1 GCA_016788375.1 Ignavibacteria bacterium
GGTTTTTGTAAAATCCGTTATTTCTATTTTGCTATAAACTTATCACCCCTTCGGGGTTTATTTTTGGTTTATTGGGTAAAATATTGTTGTTTGATGATGGTTTTGCGGTGCATTACATTATAATAATGGAACAAACAGCCGACAATTTGCATAATGTCACCCCTTCGGGGTTTATGTAAAATCCGTTATTTCTATTTTGCTATAAACTTATCACCCCTTCGGGGTTTATTTTTGGTTTATTGGGTAAAATGATGCTGTTTAATGGTGGTTTCGTGGTGCATTATATTATAATAATGCGACAAACAGCCGACAATTTGCATAATGTCACCCTTTCAGGGTTTTTGTAAAATCCGTTATTTCTATTTTGCTATAAACTTATCACCCCTTCGGGGTTTATTTTTGGTTTATTGGGTGAATCGATGTTATTTGATGGTGGCTTCGTTATACGTTACATTATAATAATGGAACAAACAGCCGACAATTTGCATAATGTCACCCCTTCGGGGTTTTTGTAAAATCCGTTATTTCTATTTTGCTATAAACTTATCACCCCTTCGGGGTTTATTTTTGCTTTATTGGGTGAAATGATGTTATTTGATGGTGGCTTCGTTATACATTACATTATAATAATGGAACAAACAGCCGACAATTTGCATAATGTCACCCTTTCAGGGTTTCTGTAAAATCCGTTATTTCTATTTTGCTATAAATTTATCACCCCTTCGGGGTTTATTTTTGGTTTATTGGGTGAACCGATGTTGTTTGATGGTGGTTTTGCGGTGCATTACATTATAATAATGGAACAAACAGCCGACAATTTGTATAATGTCACCCTTTCAGGGTTTCTGTAAAATCTATTATTTCTATTTTGCTATAAACTTATCACCCCTTCGGGGTTTATTTTGGGTTTATTGGGTGAAATTATGCTGTTTGATGGTGGTTTCGTCATACGTTACATTATAATAATGGAACAAACAGCCGACAATTTGCATAATATCACCCTTTCAGGGTTTCTGTAAAATCCGTTATTTCTATTTTGCTATAAACTTATCACCCCTTCGGGGTTTATTTTTGCTTTATTGGGTGAAACGATGTTATTTGATGGTGGCTTCGTTATACGTTACATTATAATAATGGAACAAACAGCCGATGATTTGCATAATGTCACCCTTTCAAGGTTTCTGTAAAATCCGTTATTTCTATTTTGCTATAAACTTATCACCCCTTCGGGGTTTATTTTTGCTTTATTGGGT
>JAEUSI010000276.1 GCA_016788375.1 Ignavibacteria bacterium
CCTTTACTCCGCTTGCTATAACGGCTTTATGAACATTTATTCCGTACATTCCTTTTCCTCCGAAAGACGGAAGAAGTGCGGGATGTATGTTGATGATCTTATTTTTGTATTTTCTCAGAACTTCCGGACGGATCATTTTCATATATCCGGCAAGAACTATAAAGTCAATTTCATATTTCTTTAAAGCATATAAAAACTTATCAGAATATTCTTTTTCCGAAAGTTCCGGAAACAGCTTCTTGTTAAGGGTAAGGTGGTTTATTTTATATTTCTCTGCAATCTTTACAGCGCCGCAATCCGGATTATTTGTAATCAGCAAGCAAACCCGTGATCTTAAAACACCTTTCTTAATGGAATCCAGAATGGCTTTGAAATTACTTCCTGCTCCTGATGCAAATACACAAATGTTCAATTGATTGTTTTTAGCAATGCAAATTAATCAAATTAGAATAGAGATACAATTTAATCAATTTGGAATTTGGGATTTTGGAATTTGGAATTTGGGATTTCGGATTTGGGATTTATAAAATTTTTGATATTTGATTTTGGATTTTAGATATATTTATTTTTTTAATTAAATCTTTTATTGTTTTGTATATCCTGATTAGAATTCAAAAGCCGGAAGAATTTTTTCCCCGGCTTTTAAAAATATCTAAATTCTATTAATTATCCAATTAACCAATTAACACATTTAACACAATTAACTAATCTACCAATTAACACAATTAACCAATCAACCCAATTAACACAATTAACCAATCAACACAATTAACACAATTAACCAATTAACCAATCAACTATTTCAACAGAAGCATTTTCGAGAACAATATCTCATCTCCGAAATCTACCGAATAGAAATATACTCCCGAAGAGAATTTTTCTGCCTTCCAGACAAATTGATACACACCTTTACCGTTGATAAAAAGCTCAGCAATGTCAACAAGTATTCCCGCGGAATTATATATCTTTATTAATGCTATGCCTGAGATGTTCTTATCAACAATAAATTTAATTGTTGTCTGAGGATTAAACGGATTAGGATAATTGCTTAATAACTTATAATCACCCGGTATACTGTTTTCTGCAATTGTCTCTT
>JAEUSI010000277.1 GCA_016788375.1 Ignavibacteria bacterium
ACTGGAGTATAAGATCGCATGATCGGAAGTGAACGCATATCCACTACCAGATTATGATATCCAAAGCTAGAACCCCGCTCGGTTAAAAAGACATTGTTGTTACCCTCGCCTCGCACTTTATCAACCGCATACTTCATATCTTCCGGAGCCATAAACTGCCCTTTCTTCACTTTCACGGGCTTCCCTGTTTTTGCAGCGGCTACCAACAAATCAGTTTGGCGGCAAAGAAAGGCTGGAATCTGTAACACATCTACTACTGCCGCCACCTCTTCGCATTGATTTGACTCATGCACATCGGTAACAACGGGTACTTTCAAATCATTACGCACCATCGATAAAATCTCAAGCCCCATATCCATGGATGGTCCGCGATACGAACCTGAAGACGTTCTGTTTGCTTTATCGTACGAAGCCTTGAATACATAATCGATCCCTAACTCCTCACAAATTGCTTTCACATGCTTGCCCGTCTCTATGCAAATGTCATAGCTCTCGGCCGCACAGGGCCCCGCAAACAATACCATCCGGTCGCCTCCGAGGGTTATTTGTTCTGTAATTTGAACTTTGTCTTTAAAGATGTCCACGGTTTGAGAAGCTGAAAGGTAAAAAAGTTAAAAGCTGAAAGTTAAAAGTTGAAAGTTGAAAGTTGAAAGTTAAAAGCTGAAAGTTGAAGGTTAAAAGTTGAAAGGTTTACGTTTTAAGGATTTTATCAAGGATTCCTTTTGCTGCCAATACCAAATCACTGATATCTCTTGCTACCCCTTGCCCCCCTTTCGATTCGGTAACTATATCCACCCGACTCTTTATATACTCTCTCGCATCTGCAGGGCAAACTGACAGCCCGCACGCATCCAGAATTTTCAAGTCGTTAATGTCATCTCCGATATAAGCCACTTCTTTCTTCTTCAGTTTATGAAACTGGATCAGCTTTTCAAACACGGCATACTTATCCATAATCCCCTGATGACAAAAGTCCAGTTTCAATTCTGCCGCGCGGTTACTTACCACCTTTGACTCCCGACCGGTAATGATGCCCACCAGAATTCCGGCCTTTTTCAGATGGCTT
>JAEUSI010000278.1 GCA_016788375.1 Ignavibacteria bacterium
AATATTCCTCACTGTTTTCAGAGCGGATCTCATATTTTTAACATCAGTATACGGACCGAAATATTTTGATCCGTCGGAACGTTTCTTTCTTGTGGGAAAGACTCTCGGGAATTGTTCGTTTGTTATGACAATGTACGGATATGATTTGTCATCTTTCAGATTTATATTGTATCGGGGCTTTAAGGTCTTGATCAGATTCTGTTCAAGTATAAGTGCTTCGATCTCGTTATCCGTTGTTATCAGTTCAAGGTCAGCTATCTTGCTGATCATTATGCTGAGTATTCCCGAAACCGGCTTAGTCTGGAAATACTGCCGGACCCTGTTGCGGAGAATTTTGGCTTTCCCAATATAAAGAATTTTGCCGTTCAAATCTTTGAACTGATAAACGCCCGGGGTTACGGGAAGATTTTTCAGCTTGTCCTCTAATGTAGCAGAGATAACTGGTATGTTCTGGTTTTCAATATTTTCATTATACTCTGACATTCTTTCAGGTTAACTTCAAATATTTCTATTTTTTTCCTCGGTAAATTCTATCAGCACGCTGTTGGTTGACTTAGGATGAAGAAATGCTACAAGCATGTTATCTGCGCCTGTACGTGGTGTATCATTGATAAGTTTTATTCCGCCTTTACTTACTTCATCGAGCTTATTCTGAATTCCTTCAACTTCAAAAGAAATATGATGTATCCCTTCACCTTTCTTTTCAATGTATTTTGAGATCGGTGATTCCGGATCGGTTCCCTCAAGCAATTCAATATCACAGTTTTCAAGATGTATCTTTCTTACATTCACTTTCTGTTCTTCGACAAATTCCTTTTCTCCTGCATTTGTATTGAATATTTTTTCAAATACAGGTGCAGAGTCATTTAATGATCTTACGGCTATTCCTATGTGTGCGAGTTTCATTTCTGTTAATTGTGTTAATTATGTTAATTATGTTAATTATGTTAATTATGTTAATTGTGTTAATTGTGTTAATTGTGTTAATTGTGTTAATTTACAGATTAACGAACTCTACGAACTCTACGAACTCTACAAACTCTACGAACTCTACAA
>JAEUSI010000279.1 GCA_016788375.1 Ignavibacteria bacterium
TTCTTATGGTGGTAAAAAATAATTATTTTTGGCTCAAGGATTCTACCGAAACCGATTTTATAGCCAATGGCGATATTGTCGAAGTTATGGAAATCTATAAGATGCAGGAATTGTACGGCTTTAAGTTTGCTACCGTAAAAATAAGAATGGTGGATTATCCGAATCAGATACCATTTGAAACGGTCTTGATTTTAGATACATTGACAAGCGAATCGGCTTCATTGACCTATGAAGAATCGAACCGACTGTATCAGGAAATAATGCTGGATTATGAAGAGGAAAGAACAGCCTACAGGAAATTCCAGAAAGTAAAAGAAAACAGGTATTTTAACGCCTTGCAGGTAAAGTTTTCCTATGCCATGACCTGCCACAAATCACAGGGTGGACAATGGAATACCGTATTTGTTGAACAGCCTTATTTGCCCAACGGAATCGACAGAGATTACATCCGCTGGTTATACACGGCAATTACAAGAGCTAAAGACAAATTATATTTAATTGGCTTTAAAGATGAAAACTTTATAGAATAGTGGATAGGCTATAGTTGGTAGTGGATAGTGAATAGGCGTTAGTTTATAGTTGAGAGTCAAAAATCTAAAATCAAAAATCTAAAATCATAAATCTAAAATCATAGATCTTAAATCATAGATCATAAATCAAAAATATTTAAAATGAAAATAATAGCAGTTATTCCGGCGCGTTATGCTTCAACCCGATTTCATGCCAAGCTGATGCAGGATTTGGGTGGGAAAACAGTAATTTCCAGAACCTATGAAGCGGCCGTTTCAACACAGCTTTTTGATGATGTTTTTGTTGCTACCGATTCTCAGCTCATCTTTGACGAAATTGTTTCCAACGGAGGTAAAGCCATCATGAGCAAAAAGGAACATGAATCCGGAAGTGATAGGATAGCTGAGGCTGTTGAAGACCTGGATGTTGATATTGTTGTAAACGTACAGGGCGACGAACCTTTTATTAATAAAGAACCGCTTGAAAAACTTTTAGAAGTATTCAGAAATGA
>JAEUSI010000027.1 GCA_016788375.1 Ignavibacteria bacterium
TCGGGCAGAATATAATCAGCAAGCACTACTGGCGGCCGGGAATTTGCTTATGTCAACGCCGGATTGCTCAGGAGTTATCCATTGCAGTTCAGTGCTTCATCTTCACAGCTTGTCTGGGCAATTAATTACAGGCAGACAAGGGCTGACCCTTCCGGTTTTGACAACAATAATTACGGCATAGCTTTTATTCTCGGCAAGACTACAAATGATGTTACAACAGGAAACGGATATGCAGTTGTGCTCGGACAAAGCGGAAGTGCAGACGCAATAAGACTCGCTAGATTCACCGGAGGTGTAAATGCAAATTCCAAATTTACAAATATTGTTTCAGGTGGAGATTATGCAAATGAATATCTCAGCATAAAAGTAGTTTTCAATCCGTCAGGAAATACCTGGCATTTTTATGTGGACAGCAGTCCATCAGGATTTCCGCAGTCTGATCCGGCAAATACACAGACCCAGATCGGCTCAGCTTCCGACAGCACATTTACTTCATTTTCACTTCCCTATCTCGGAACGCTCTGGAATCATGCGACAGGTGCTTCTGATTCCGCCGTGTTTGATGATATTGTCATACCAGGAATTGCTCCGACTACACTTAATCTGACTGCTATAATGGAAGGTTTCTATGAAACGCAGAATAATGTTATGTCTATGAAAGATACGGTAAGAGTATACCTCAGAAATGCCGCTTTCCCTTATGACGTAGCTGATTCAGCTGTTTCGACAATTGATTCTGTATCATTTACGGGAAGTTTTGTTTTTAACAGTGTTACATCAGGTGCATATTATCTGCAGTTAATTCACAGGAATTCGATTGAAACGTGGAGCAAGCTTCCCGTGAGCATCACATCCGGAGTGACGTTCAGTTATAATTTCACGGACGCTGCAGCAAAAGCTTACGGTGATAATCTTAAGGCTGTAAATAATAAATTCTGCCTGTACAGCGGAGAGGTAAATGCAGACGGAATTATTGACGGAGCTGATATCAGCACGATAGAAAATGATGCGGGATCTTCTTTATTCGGTTATGTTCCGTCTGACCTGAACGGAGATTATTTTGTTGATGCATCAGACGAATCAATAGCTGACAATAATATTGTCCTGACTATTATTCTCTGCAGACCATAGATACATCAGTATATTTTTTGATAAGAAATTCATTTTTAAGTTCATGCAGCCATTATTATTCTTCCTGATTTAATTTCAGAAGATTTAATTTCTGTTCAATTACTTATATTAATTTACCCCGATATTTTTCTTAACAATCTAATCAACTAAAATGAAAAAAACTTTTATGTTCTTTCTTATGCTGTGCAATTTTACAGCAGCAACAGTTTCATTTTCACAGTACAAACTTCAGCCTGCTTTTCCCAATCTTCCTGCATTCAGCAGTCCTATAGAGTTTGTTCACGCCGGTGACAGCACGAACAGAATTTTCGTTGCTCAGCAGAGAGGATTAATTTATGTTTTTAACAACAGTCCGCTTGTCAGCGCAAGAAAAACTTTTTTAAACATAAGTTCAAAAGTATCTGCTTCCGGCAGCGAAACAGGACTTCTCGGTCTTGCATTTCATCCTAATTATAAAAACAACAGGTATTTCTATGTGAATTTTACTTTTGACAGCGCATCAGCTCTATGGTCAAGAATATCGAGATTCACTGCTTCATCTTCAAATCCGGATACTACTCTTCCTTCTACGGAATTAATTTTGCTTACACTAAGCCAGCCATATTCAAATCATAACGGAGGTAAAGTTGCATTTGGTCCTGACGGTTATCTTTATACATCATTCGGAGACGGCGGTTCCGGAGGTGATCCGTTAGGCAACGGTCAGAACAAAAGCACCCTGCTCGGGAAAATTCTGAGAATAAATGTCGACTCTTCTTCCGGAGGGAAAAATTATTCCATTCCGGTTACAAATCCGTTTTACGGTAATTTGTCAGGGTACAAAGAAGAAATCTATGCATACGGCTTAAGAAATACATGGAGATTCAGTTTTGACAGACAGACTAACCGGTTATGGGCTGGTGATGTCGGTCAGAATGCATATGAAGAAATTGACATTATAGAAAACGGAAAAAATTACGGCTGGAATAAAATGGAAGGATTTTACTGTTACGGAACGTGCGATACAACTGGCAAAGGATTCACCAGACCGATTTATAATTATTCACATTCATCAGGTCTTTCCATTTCCGGCGGATATGTTTACAGAGGGTCTCTTCTCCCCGGACTTTACGGAAAATATATTTACGGGGATTATCAGTACTGTTCGGTTTGGGCTCTTGATTACGACGGAGTTAATCCTCCTGTAAATACTCTTCTGCATGATACAACAAATAATGCATTCTACATTTCTTCTTTCGGCGTTGATCAGAATAATGAAATTTATATCTGCAGATATTCATCATCAAACGGAGGAATATTTAAGATTGTAAATACTTCAGTAAGCACACTTGAACTGAAGGCTTCTATAGAAGGATTTTATAATGCTGATTCGAGCAGGCTGAATATGAAAGACACTGTGCGGATTTTTGTGCGCAGATTTGAGTCACCATACAATCTTGTTGATTCTGCTGTTGCTGTATTAGATTCAGTGAACCTGAAAGCACTGTGTTTTTTTAATAACACTCCGAACGGAAAATATTTTTTTGTTTTTGAACACAGAAATTCAATCGAAACCTGGAGCAGAGCTGAAGGTGACAGTCTGAAAAAAGGAAGTGTGATGTCTTATGATTTTACCAGTAATGCCGCTAAAGCATACGAAAGCAATCAGGTTTTAGTAGGTACAGTTTACTGTATTTATAATGCGGATGTAAATCAGGACGATGTGATAGACGGAGGTGATATAGCTGCAGTGGAAAATGATGCAACAACAGCAGAAGAAGGTTATATTAAAACGGATGTGACCGGTGATTTAATAACTGATGCCTCCGATTTATCTCTTGTGCAGAATAACAGCTCTATTAACATAATGACTATAAGACCCTGATATTAACATTTGTTCGTAAATAAATGCATTACCGGATTTTTATTTTGTAATCTCATACAGGATTATTCCGGCAGTTACCGATACGTTAAGGGATTCACATTCAGAGAATCCCTTAACTTTTATTTTTTCATAATTTTCGTTTTCCGAAATTTCCCGTGAAACTCCTTCAGCCTCATTTCCGAGAACAACAACATAATTTCCGGATCCGGAAAACTCGATTTCAGATAAATCTTTTCCTTTTATTAAATCAGTAACTATAATTTTGTATTTCAGAGAATGATATTCCTGAAGTTCATGCTTTAAATCCGCTTCATTCTGAACATTAACATAAAACAAAGAACCCTGAGAAGCCCTGATAACCTTGGAGTTATAAATGTCAGCGGAATTTTTGCTGATTATAAGTTTATCTGCGCCGAACCAGTGGCATGTTCTTATAATCGTTCCGAGATTTCCCGGATCATTAATGTTTTCAGCTGCTATAATAACCAGCCTTTCTGTTTTCTGAGTGTCCTTCACTTCATAATCTTCTGCTTTTTTAACTACACCAATAATTCCCTGTGATGTAACTGTTTCAGATAATTTTTTGAATATTGATTCAGGTAAATATTCAATTTCCGCAAAATGATCCGAATTTCTGAATTTTTCTATTAAATCATCATTTTCAAAATCATCCCGAATAAAAACTCTTTCAAGATTTTTCATGTATCTTTCCGAATTAAGGCATTCTTCAATCAGATGAACTCCCTCGATAAGAAACTTCCCTTCTTCATCTCGGAATTTTTTTTGTTTAAGCTTTTCGAGTAATTTCAGTTCATTTTTTGTCAATTATTCTCCTCTGTATTCCACATAATTTTTTTCCGTTTCATAAAGCTTGACGGAATACAAGCTGACATTGTTTCTTTTTACTTTGTCTTTGAGAATTTCCCAGAATTTTACTGTCATATTTTCGGTAGTTGGAATTATTCCATTAAACATTTCAACATCATTAAGATATTTATGGTCAACTTTATCGAGAATTTCCTCATGTATAATCTTTTTCAGCAGTTTAAGATCCATGACATAATTGCTTTCCGGATCCGGAGTTCCTGCAAGCGTAACTTCAATGTAATAGTTATGTCCGTGAAAATTACTGCATTTACCGAAAACTTCTTCGTTTTTTTCTTTCGATAAATCCGGATTTTCAAGTTTATGAGAAGACGAGAAATGTTCTTTCCGTGTAATATAAAGCATCAGAATAAAGTTAATTTTTTTGTTATTACAAAATAGATTTAATACTTCTATTTTAAAATGAATAAATGAAATTTTATTGAATATGTTGATTTTCCTGTACGGAAACTTAACTTTTGTTACATTCATTTACACCGACGGTCAGTTAAATATTATATTTTTATACTTATAAAAAATAAATCAGAAATTTCAAATGAAATCCGTAAAAATAATATATCTCTTCCTCTTTATTTTCTTTTTTTCATTATTTTCACCTTCATTTATTTTACCGCAGTATAAAACAGACTTCACTGCAGTTTATAAATCGCTTAAAAAACCACCGCTGACATGCAAAGAAGCATCGGAATTAACGGTTTATGATTCCGTTACTAAAAAATTTAAACTTGACTCCTCCATAATATTACTTGAAGCTCAGCTTAAGAAAATTCAGTCGGAAATAGCAGGAAGTCTTTCAAAAATGGAGTCCATGAAAGACCAGTTCCAGGGTCAGCAGGGAAATATGCCTCCTCCGGGTAACATGCCTTCTCCGGGAAACGGCCGGAGTCAGCAGGATTTTCTGGCACTGAGAGAAAAACTTGATAACTGCAGGGATGCTTCCGATAAAATAATGGAAGAGACAGACAAGCTGCAAAAAGAAATTTCAGCTTATCAGGAAAATGTAAACAAGCTTGTTAAATCAACGCTTGCCGATGACAGCAAAGGCAGGGAATTAATCATAAATGAATTTCTTACAAATGTTGCACTGATATATAATAAACATTACAGTGTGATTATTCAGAATGTAAATATCATTGAGGGAACATTAAACAACAATACTGAACAATACATAAGCAATATTATGCCTCTTACAATGGCTGTGCTGAAATGCGGAGAAAGTGAAGTCTACGGTGCATTATTCCTGTTCAACATTACACGTGAATGCATAAAGACCGGAGCAAAGTTTTATTATGAAGCTAATCCCTGAAAGCTGAAACCTTCTGCCTGTTTTCATGTCTAAACCTGAGAAATATATAATTATTACATATTACTTCTGCATGAAACTTATTATTTTGACAAACGTTAACAAAAATGATTCCTAAATGAAAATTTCCTTAATGAAAAAAATCTTTTTAATTTTACTGATACTCCAGTCAGGTATTTATTCCGCAAAAGCTCAGGAAACAATAAATTTAAAACAGGCAGTTGAAGCCGCAATACAGAATAATACCGTTGTTTCAAATCTGAAAAAGAGCCTTGAAGTCCAGCAGCTTAACACAAAAGGCTATAAAGGAAATCTTTTGCCGAATTTAAGCATGAATGCTTCCATGAGCCGAAACAATACATATTCCGGAGGAACAGTGACATTTCAGAACGGAGTTCCGACTATTATTCCCGAGCAGGACTCATGGATAAATAATTTCCGGGTAGGACTGAGCTCATCGGTTGTTTTGTTCAACGGATTTTCGAATTATGAGCAGATTGACCTCGGGAAGGAAAATGAAACTTCAGTCAGAATAAATATCAATAAGCAGATTATCGATATTTCATACAATGTAACAGCAGCTTATTTTGACCTTCTCAAAAAGGAAAAAATCGTAAAGGCTAATCAGGACAATCTGGCCGATTCACAGCTTCAGCTAGACAGAATTAAAGAATACATGAATGTAGGAAAGAAAACAATTTCAGATGTTTATAAACAGGATGTGCAGGTTGCTCAAAATGAACTTATACTTCAGCGTTCTATAAATGAATTTGATAAGAGCAAGGTTGACCTTCTTTATGTTATGAATACCAACATGAACAGAGACATACTTCCTTCGGATGATAATCTTAAAACCGAACTTTCGGAAGATGAGCTTAAGAATGTACTGAATAAAAATTCGAACACCGAAGTACTTTTGAGTCAGGCATTGGAGAACAGATATGATTATAAATCATATGAGCAGACAATAAAAATCAACGAAGTACAGTTAAGCATTGACAAGAAGAATCTGTTTTATCCTACAATTTCCGCATTTGCCAATTATAATGTAAATGCATCGAGAGTAAACGACATTCTTGATTCAAGGACATTTTCATTCGGGCTGAATCTTACATACAGTTTGTTTTCCGGATTCAGTCTCATGAATAAAATGCAGACATCTGAAATTACAATAAAGCAGAATCAGGATAATCTCTCTCAGCTTCAGCAGCAGATAAGAAGCGAGCTGAAAAAATCCTATCTTGATCTGCAGACGGCTTATAAGCAGATAGAAATTTCAAACAGAAACCTGGTATCTGCAGAACAGGATAAATTATTATCGGAAGAGAATTACAGAGTAGGACTTGGAACACTGCTGGATGTTCAAACGGCAAGTACAAAGCTTAATGCTCTTAAAATAGAGAGAATAAACGCATACTATGATTTTATGCTTGCCAAGAAAAAACTCGAGTATTACACGGGTGATTTAACTTATTAATATTAAAAATTAATTTACACTAATAAGATATGACAGAATCCAATAAACCTTTAGAAACCGCACCGGCAGCCGTTCCGCCTCCGGTACCTTTAAAAAAGAAGAAAAAGAAAAGCAGGAAAAAATTATTATGGATACTGGGATTGCTTCTCATAGTCATAATAGTTATTGCAGTTGTTATTTCGAGCAAAAAAGAAAATCTGATAACGGTACAAACCGAGAAAATAGCGGCACGTAATATAACACAGCTGGTCACAGCAACGGGAAAAATTCAGTCGGAAACGGAAGTCAATATCAGCGCAGAAGTCAGCGGAGAGATTATATCACTTCCTTTCAAGGAAGGAGATGATGTAAAAAAGAATGATCTTCTGGTTAAGATAAAGCAGGAAGCATACATGCCGCAGCTTGAAGAGCAGAATGCCGCAATAAAGGTTGCAGAAAGCAGTTTAAAAACGAGTGAAGTGACATTAAGAAAGTTTGAACTTGAACTTCAGAGAATAAAGGAATTATTCAACAAAGGTCTTGCATCTCAGAGTGATCTTGACAATGCACAGACAAATGTGGATCAGACGCTTGCTCAGATTAATACAAATTCCGCGCAGATCAATCAGCAGAGGACGGGAATGTCAAGAATTAAATATGATATTTCCAAAACTACAATTTATTCGCCCATTAACGGAACCGTAACCCAGCTTAATAATGAAACAGGCGAGAAAGTACTGGGAACTATCTCAAATCAGGGATCTAATATCATGACAATTTCGGATCTTTCGAGAATGGAATGTCAGGTTGAAGTCGGTGAGACGGATGTAACAATGGTTAATATTGGAGACACTGCAAGAATACAGATTGATGCATTCCCCGACAGGATTTTTACTGGTTATGTTTATGAAATATCAAATACAGCCAAATCAAAAGGCACAGGCACACAGGATGAAGTTGTCAACTTTGTTGTAAAAATTAGAATTGTAAACAACGACGTAGATTTAAGACCTGGCATGAGCTGCACGGTAGATATTGAAGTTGAGAAAAAGAATAACGTACTTTCAGTTCCCATTCAGTCAGTAACGACAAGAGAAGAGATGAAAGATAAAGCCGGAGAAAAAGACGAGGAGAATGAAAATTTAAAGAGAGAATCGGAAACAAGACAGAATAAAAAAATCAAGCCGAAGGAAATAGTATTTATAATTGATAATAATGCCGCAAAGAAAGAGGAAGTAAAGACCGGGATAAGCGATGATTCTTATATAGAAATTACCGAAGGCGTTCAGGAAGGACAGGAAGTTGTTAAAGGAAGCTTCAAGGCAATTAACAAGGAGCTTGAAGACGGATCAAAAGTAAAAGTTGACAATGAAGTAAAGAAAAGAAATTTCAAAAACGAAGAAGACAATTAAGAGAAATTAACCTTTTAGAAATTTAAGCATCTGATGGACAATAACAATAACGGAAACAATATTCTGATAGAGCTGAAAGATATTATCAAGCTATATATTATGGGAACTGAAGAACTTTATGCGTTAAAGGGAATCACATCAAATATAATCAGAAACGACTATGTGGCTATTATGGGACCTTCTGGTTCAGGCAAATCCACATTGATGAATATTATTGGTTGTCTTGATACACCTACAAGCGGGCATTACCTGCTTAACGGAAAGAATGTAAGTGAAATGGACGATGACGAGCTTGCCGAAATCCGGAATATTGAAATAGGCTTTGTCTTTCAGACATTTAATCTGCTGGCGAGAAGCAATGCTCTTCACAATGTAGAACTTCCGCTGATTTACAGAGGACTTCCGAAGGCAGAAAGAATCGAAAAAGCTGAAGAAGCGTTATACAGTGTCGGGCTGCAGGACAGAATGAATCATAAGCCCAATGAATTGTCAGGCGGTCAGAGGCAGAGAGTGGCAATTGCAAGAGCTCTCGTAAATAATCCGTCTATTATACTTGCTGACGAACCAACGGGTAATCTGGATTCAAAAACAGGTGAAGAAATAATGGCTTTATTAGAGGAACTTAACAGAAAAGGAAACACAATTATTATTGTAACACACGAAGAAGAAATAGCTCATCATGCGCACAGGGTTATTAAAATCAGAGACGGACTGATTGAAAGCGATTCTGTGAGCCCGAAAGGAATAATGAATAAAGAACAGAAAGAAATTTTACTTTAATTACCGATGAATTTTTTACTCGAAATAAGAGAGAATATTTTTATTTCTTACAAGGCAATCACAGCAAATAAGCTGAGATCATTTCTTGCAACCCTTGGCATTGTAATCGGAATTACTTCGGTTACACTTATGCAGACTGCCATTGAAGGAATCAACAGAGCATTCGAGAAAAGCATTTCGGCGGTTGGAGCTGATGTTTTATATGTACAGAAATTCGAGTGGTTCGGCAAAGAAGACTGGTCATATTACAGAAACCGTAAGGACATAACTATGTCGCAGTTTGAATATCTTAACAGAAACTCTCAGACAGCCGTTACAATGTGTCCTACAGTCGGGACTCCTAAAACACTTAAATACGGCGATCTTTCTCTGGAAAATGTTTTTGTAATCGGAAGCACAAATGAATATCAGACTACATTCGGTTCAAATATGGAAGACGGCAGGTTTTTTACTTCGAAAGAATCTGACGGCGGATATCCTGTCTGTGTTATCGGAACGGAAATTAAAAATGCATTCTTTGAGAATAAAGATCCTATCGGCAAGACTATAAAAATCGGTTCATTCTCATTTAAAATAATAGGAGTTGTAGAGAAACAGGGAAGCCTTCTTGGTCTGTTCAGTCTTGATAACAGGGTAATAATCCCGATAGAGCGTTTTTTCAGATTATTCGGAGGCAAGAGAAGCCTCTCAATAAATATCAAAGCCGGCGACGTAAAATATCTTGACGATACAAAAGAAGAAGTAACTTCAATTATGAGAAAGGCGAGAAAGGTACCGTACGGAGAAAAAGATGATTTCGGAGTTAATCAGCAGGAAGCGTTCAAAACAACTTTCGAGAGCTTGACATCATTGATAAAAATTATTGGCACACTTATTACATCCCTGTCTTTAATAGTAGGATCGGTCGGGATAGCGAATATTATGTTTGTTTCGGTAAAGGAAAGAACCAAGGAAATCGGAATCCGGAAAGCTATAGGCGCAAAGAGAAGCACAATTCTTTACCAGTTTCTGATTGAATCCTGTACTATCTGCCTTCTTGGAGGATTTATAGGGATTATGATTTCTTTTCCGATAAGCTTGATTATTAACGCATATGTTCTTCCGACAGCAATGCCCTTATGGGTAATAATTCTCGGACTGTTCGTTTCACTTCTGTTCGGAGTAATGGCAGGTTTTTTTCCCGCCTGGAGCGCATCCAAAATGGATCCGGTAGAATCATTAAGATATGAATAAATTATAACATGAATTTTTCCGAACTTCTTAAAATCGCATTAAGCACATTAAAAGCAAATAAGCTCAGGGCAGCTCTTACACTGTCCGGAATTGTCATAGGAGTATTTTCCATAATTGCAATTATGACGCTTCTCAATGCTCTTCAGGCAGGAATTGAAGGAGGACTGAGTGAACTCGGAAGTAATACATTTCAGATTCAGAAATTTCCCGCTATGCAGATCGGCGGTCCCGGCGGAAGAGGAAGATACAGAAACCGTCCTGATATTACTTATGAACAGGGTCTAAGACTCATGGATAAGGCTACACTTTATAAGTATATTTCACTTGAAGATTATATGGGTGAAAAAACTTTTAAAAGTTCAAGATTCTCCACCAATCCTAATCATACTATAGGCGGCGTTACAACGGAATATCTAGCCTGCAATAACAGAAATGTTCAGTTCGGAAGATTCTTCAGTGAAAATGAACTCCTTAATAACAGCAGGGTTGTTGTTGTAGGTCTTGATGTCGTGGAAAAACTTTTCCCTAACGAAGATCCGATAGACAAATATATAACAATTGATAATAATCAGTTCAGGATAATCGGTGTTTTCGAGAAAAAAGGTGAAGGATTCGGACAGAGCAATGACAATTTTGCGCTTATGCCGATTACAACAATGCAGCAGATTTACGGTAAAAACAGCAGGTCTTTGAATATTGCGGTTATGGCTCCGAGTAAGGAAACTTATAATGAAACTCTTGAAAACGTTGTCAGTGTAATGCGGTCAATAAGAAAAGATAAGCCCGGGCAGCCGGACAGTTTTGAAATTTTTTCTAACGATTCTCTTATCGGTCAGGTAAACAGCTTCACAAAATATTTCAAATATGGCGCAGGATTCATTTCCTTCATTGCTATGCTTGCAGCAGGTATCGGAATTATGAATATTATGCTTGTTTCCGTTACGGAGAGAACCAAGGAAATCGGCATCAGAAAAGCAATCGGTGCAAATAACAGAAGCGTGCTGATTCAGTTTCTGATAGAAGCAGTTATTCTCTGCGAACTCGGAGGCATTGTCGGTATTCTTATGGGATTGATTACCGGAAATCTGCTCGGTTTATATCTTAACAGTCCCGTGGTTATTCCTTACGACTGGGTAATAATAGGTCTTGTTGTCTGCTCGCTTGTCGGAATTGTTTTCGGAGTTTATCCTGCTTACAAAGCTGCAAAGTTAAATACAATTGATGCTCTCAGGTATGAATAAAATCAGTGTAACTTCCCGTTAACTCTTCAATGAATTTTTTTATTCCCTTGCTTTCAATATACATTTTTATACCTTCCATTTTATCTATAGCTCCGGAAATCTTTGCAATCATTTTTTCGTCTGATCTTTTTTCGTAAATGTAAGCGTAACTTCCGAGTACCTGCAGCAGTCTTGCAAAGACAAAATAATAAAAGCTGTGTTTGAATTCATCCGGATCATACTTTACATAATCAGAAATTATTTTCAGGTAATGCTCCAGCAGTATAACCCTCTCAGCTTCGCTTAGTCTTATGCTGCCGGAATAAAGAAATGATGCGACATCATACTGAAGAGGACCTTTCCTCCCGGACTGATAATCAATATAATACAGTCTGTCATCCTTTATCATAATATTTCTCGGCTGAAAATCCCTGTAAAGGAAAAATCCGTTCGGAGGTTTGCTTATAATGCCGCTAAGCTCTCTTCTGATCTTACTAACATCGGCATCTTTAATTTTTCCTCTTCCGAACTGCTTCAGATAATAGCCGCTGAACTTTTGTATGTCGCTTTCCAGAACGATATCATCAAACAGTTTTGTCTGATAACAGTGACCGTAATCAATTTCATCTTTTGCCTTTATCTGAAAATCTGTCAGATCACACATGGCGCATTTATAGTATTCAAAAAGATTTTTACTGCTTTCAGTACCGGCTGAATAGCCGAATAGTGTCATATCTCCCAGGTCTTCTTCAATGTAAAAAAGTTCATCAACGCCGACATTAATTATTTCCGGGACTCTGAAATTCAGTTTTCTGAATGTTCTGCTGAAGCTCACAAACGCTCTGTTCTCCCCGGTATTTTCATTATATACTCCTATACATGTTTTTCCGTCACAGAATATCCTGTAAATTTTTCTTTCAGAAGCATCTGCTTTAAGCTCTGCTATTCTCTCAATACTCCTGCCGAAACTCTCAAAGACAAGCTCCTGAAATGAATTTAAGATTATTTCTTTCTTATATGACATAGGGTTATTTTCCGAGTAAATTGTCCAGTGCGGATTTCAGAGTCGGATAACTGAATACAAATCCGGATTCAAGCGCTTTCAGAGGCATTACTTTCTGACCGTTGTAAAGATTTTCGGCAAATTCCCCGACTGCGATTTTTAAGGCAAACTCCGGTACTGGCAGAAGTAATTTTGTATTTTTGTATTTACCGATTGATTGGCAAAGAATTTTATTGGTTACCGGATCGGGTGAAGTTCCGTTCAGCGGACCGTAGATTTTATCATTCTGAACTGCAAACAGATATAATCTGATGATATCAGCTATGTGAATCCAGGACATCCATTGTTTTCCGTTTCCGAGATAAGCTCCGGCAAAAAATTTAAACGGCTTAAGCAGTTCAGGCAATGCTCCTTCTGATTTGTCAAACACAATTCCTGTTCTCATTAATACCACTCTGACGTTTTCCTGTGCAGATAACAATGCCTCAGATTCCCAGTCTCTGCATAATGAAGAAAGGAAATCATTTCCGGGATTTGAAGAATTTTCATCAAGCTCTTCATCGCCTCTGAAACCGTAATATCCTGCTCCTGAAGCGCTTACAAAACATTCCGGCTTGTTGTCCGAAATTTTTATCGTATCCGTAATTAATTTTGTAATACCTGTTCTGCTCAGATAAATTTCACTCTTAAAGTCTTCATCCCACCTTTTACTGCTAAGATTCGTTCCGGCAAGATTTATGACTGCATCGGTTTCTTCAATCACCTGCCTCAGTTTTAAAGGACGGTTCATCATATTAAGATCAATTATCTCCGCCATCAGCTGCTCCCTGAATATGCCTTTCGCTTTTTTAGTATTGCGGGCAATCACTTTTACATAAGCTCCCTGACTGCACAGTTCCTTTACGATTCCCTTTCCGATAAGTCCCGTTGCCCCAGTTACCAAAACCCGTTTATTCAAAATATAATCTGTAATTTTAATTTCCCGTTTAACTTTTCTTCCGATTCAATCCTTTTCATTTGTAAAATACTTTTTCAAGGAAAAGTCCTGAAGGAGGTGCTGTATATCCTGCTGGAATTTCTGAATACGTATGAAAAAAATCCGTTATTTCTTTATTGCCGATATTTCCGCGTCCGCATTCTGCAAGAATACCAGTAATTCTCCTAACCATTTTCCACAGGAAATGCGAAGCTTTTATTCTTATTAAAACAAGGTCTCCTTCTTCTTTAACTTCCAGGGATTCTACAAGAACTTTTGTGGATTTTTCATCCTTGTCCGGTTCTGAAAAAGATTTAAAATCCTTCATTCCCGTAAATAATTCTGCTGCACTTTTTATTCTGCTTAAATTCAGAGTGTCTTTTATCCACCATACATATTTTTTTTCAAATGCAGTTCTTCTTTTTGAAATTCTGTATAAATACTGCCTGGATAAAGCCGAATGCCGCGCATGAAACCTGCTGTCAGCTTTTTCAATTTCAAGTATGTTTATATCGGAAGGAAGTTCATCGTTTATTTTAAATTTAAGAATGTGAGGTGCAATCATGGTATCACATTCAATATGCGCAACCTGTTCGATTGCATGAACTCCGCTGTCTGTTCTGCCCGAACCCTGAAGATCAATTAATCTGCTGCCGCCTTTGGATTTTCTGAAAACTGTTTCAGCAGCGGTGATTAATGTTCCCTGAACAGTCCGGGCATTTTTCTGTTTCTGCCATCCGGAATAACGGGTGCCGTCATATTCTAAAAATATTTTTAATTTCAATAAGGGAAAATAATTTTATGCATTTAGTTTCTGCCGGTTTATTTAATGTTTTCGGAAAGAAAAATCTCTGCGGCTTTGTTGAATTCAACCGGAGCTTCGATATTACTCAGATGACCCGCGCCGGGAATAATTTTCATTACCGAACCGGACAGGTATTCCCGAAGATAAAATGCCTTTTCCGGCGGAGTTAAAACATCTTCTTTCCCGGTAATAATCAATGCAGGAGTTCTGATATTCTTTAATTCGAACATAGTGTTTGTCCTTGTAGCAATCGCAATCAGCACTGCCATCATTCCCTTTTCATCCATCCAGTTCATCATTTTTTCAGTAAATTCCCTTATCTCGCTTTTAGCGTAACTTTCCGCGCTTAACAGCTTTTTAAGCTGACCTTCAATGAATTGCTGTTTATTTCCTTCTCTGAGAGTTTTTATTGCTGCCGAACGGTTCAGCAATCCTTCATTATCATCTCTTTCTGATTTCGTATCTGCCAGAATTACCGCTCTGAATCTATCCTGTTCCCTTACCAAAGCTCTTAAAAGTATATAGCCTCCGACAGACAATCCGCAAACGGCTGGTTTCTGAATTTTCATTTCATCAAGAATACTAAACAGATCATCAGTTAGATCTTCCATTGTGAACAGATAACCGCTTAATTCATTGCTGTAACCTAGTCCCCTTATATCATAAGTTATCACTCTGTATTTGTTTTTAAAATGTTCCACCTGAGGATCCCACATTCTGCTGCACAGCGGGAATGCATGAATGAATACAAGAGGACTTCCCTCTCCACCATAATCGTTTACACTTATGCCGTTTATTTTTATGTTTTTCATATACAGAAAATTATTTAATTGAATTGTTAAGGAATTTTGTGAATCCATGGCTAGTCTTAATGTTATCCAGTATAATGTCCGTAATTTCTTCGGTCAGAACAGTCTCCGGTCTGTAGTTTCTGTAAACATAAAACTGTTTCATCTTCATGGATTTTTCAAGTAGCGGATCAGTATTTTCATCAGAAATATTTTCATATTCTTTCGGAATTTTAATCAGTGATTCACCTGATACATTTCCGTAATAATTTTTAAATTTTTTTTCGTTAACAAGAGATTTATAAAATCTGAAATTTTCGTAAATTGACTTCCGGATTTTCCTCAGGTTATTGATATCCGAACTGTACTGACCTGCCGCAAATAAAAACTCGTCTTTATTGAAATGAAAATAAAACTGCGGGATTTCAGAAGTCTTAATCCTGTCAAATGCAAAAGCCGCTGAATAAAGGGATTTATAAGGCGTTTTGTTTTTTGAAAACCTGATGTCACGGTTTATTCTGAAAATTGATTTATAATTGACTACAATATCGGGATCAATTTTTCTTATTTCTCCTGAAAGAGTATCAATAAGTTCACGCATAGGCTGTTTCAGATATATTTCATATTCATCACGGTGTTTGTCAAACCAGATTTTGCTGTTATTCTTCGGAACGGATAGTAATTTCAGAAACTTCAGTCCTTCTTCCGGAAATCCCGAAAAGGGCTGACTTAATAATTCACCTAACATTGTACAGGATTGATTTTTACTTTAATTCATCAATTTAACTCATCAAGTAATTTTAAACAGTATATGTTTTTGTTGGAACTTTTGCTTTTAAAAAGTATTTAACAAGTAGCTCCGGATTCACCGATAATCTAAGAATTAAATTCAACTTTTAAAATTTAAAAAGACTTTTTCAATAAATTTTTATTTATGATTATGACAGGCAAAACAGACAGGTTCTTTAAAACCCTTTCCTTAATATTTATCATGATTTTTCTTCTTCCTGTATATTCTTATTCACAGGAAAATACAGTTAACTTCTCCGTTTCCACAAACAACCTGTATTTCCCTGATGATGAAATTAAACTGAACCTGAATTCTTATGATTATTCCGTAAAACCGAAAGATAACAGGAAAATAAAATTTACGTTTGAAGTGCTGAAGATAAAAGATATCAGTGCATTCTATTCAAAGCAATCTTCAAGATATTCGTTAGATGTTCTCGGCAATGACAGCACGAATCTTTCCGGCCTTACCGAAGTAGTTTACTCATTCAGCAAGAATATAAAACCCCGGTCCGAATACGGTTATTCTAATATTAATGAAACCTTTCCTGTTAATGTCAGATCCAAGGGAGCTTATCTTATAAAAGCCGTTTCCGGAAACAAAGTGGCTTACTGCGGATTTATTATTTCTGATCTGGGAATGATTTCAAAAGCCGGAAATAATTCTCTTCTGGCATTTGTAGTTGACAGAAAAACAGGTGAACCGGTTTCAAATGTTTCACTGGATTTTTTTAAAGGTAAGGAAAAAATAGGATCGGGAAAAACTTCGGACGGAATTTATTACCAGCCTTTAACAAATACAGACAGTAATAAATCCGATGCTGATCTGATTCCGATGATTGCAGGTAAATACAATGAAGACGTTGTAGTTTCGGATAGCTATTTTTATTTCGGTTATTCGGGAAACAGATATTATACTTACATTTATACTGAACAGCCGGTTTATAGGACAAATTCTGTCGTGAACTTCAAAGGGATGATAAGAAAAAATAATTTTTCGGAACTTGAACCGTTGAGAGACAAAGAGCTTGAGATTGTAATAAAAGATTCCAAAGGAACTGAAGTATACAGGCAGAAAGCAAAAACGAACAGCACGGGAAGCTTTGACGGCACATATAAAATTGCGGAAGAAGCTCCGCTCGGGAATTATACCGTTTATGCGAATATTGATGAAATTAATTCATACACTGCGGAATTTTCAGTTGAACAGTATAAAAAGCCGGAATATAAAGTAAGTGTAATAGCCGATAAGAGTCAGTATTACGGGAAAGATAATATTAAGGCTGAAATAAATGCAAAATATTTTTTCGGAAGTCCGGTTACGGATGCTCAGGTTGAGTATAATGTTTATAAAGTAAAATATTATAAACCCTGGTGGAAGTATTCCGAATATGCATGGTGGTATGAAGATTATTTTGAGAATGAAGCTGACAATGACAGATTCAGAGGAGCTGAATTTGTTTATTCCGGAACAGGAGTACTTGACAACAACGGCAGAATGGAAGTAAGTTATCAGGTGAATGAGGATTTTTCCGAAATGAATTATAATGAAGAAGGCTGGTATCGTCCATATTATACTGATTTTGATTACAAATATATTGTGCAGGCTAAAGTAACAGATAAATCAAGAAGAGAAATTACGGGAAATACTTCTGTGTTTGTCACGAGAGGAGGATTTTATCTTTCGGCAAAGACAGACAGATATTTATACAAGCCAGGTGACAATGTTAATATTGAAATTAATGCAAACAATTTTGCCGATATGCCTGTTGAAACGGAATTTGAAGCAAAAATTTTTAAAACTGAGTGGTCAGGTTTCGATGATAAAAATAAAAAGGATCTGATCGCTACTTTAAGCGGGAAAACTCTCCGGGACGGCAAAGGAATGATTTCATTCGAACTTGAGGGGACAGATTCAGACGGAGGATACACGGCAGAGATTTCCTCAAAAGATGAAAGATCGAATATTATTAAAGCAAATATTTACTTTTATGTTACATCAGGCGATAACAGAAGGTTTGATAATGTTTCGGGCGGAGTTCAGATCATCACCGACAAAGACAGTTACAAACACGGGGAAATATGTAAAGCCATGATTATCGTGAGTGATCCCGGTGTAACAGCGCTGATAACCACAAATACTGATGACATAATTTCTTACAAGTCGGAGAAATTCAAAAGCAGAATATTATTGACGGAATTTCCGGTCACAGGCAAATATATGTCAAATTTCGAAATTAACATAAACTATGTATATAAAGGAAATTTTGTCAATAGCGGAAAATCTGTGCTTGTAATTCCCGAAGAAAAATTCCTGACAGTAGAAGTGCTTCCTTCAAAACAGATTTATCTGCCGAAGGAAGAAGGAAATTTAAAAATAAGAGTTACTGATAATTCCGGGAATCCTGTTTCTAATGCTGAAGTATCAATCGGCATAGTGGATGAAAGTATTTATTCAATAAAGGAAGACAATACAAAAGACATCAGAAAATTTTTTTACGGGAAGAAGAATCTGAATGTGTCCACTGCATACAATAACAATTACAACAGCACCGGAAGCTCCAGATTTATTACTGTATTTGAAAGATTCAATCTTAAGAGTCTGAGTACAAAAGAACTTGCAACTGTTAAAGGAGTCCTTTTGAGAAAGGACGGGAATCCGATACAGAATGCAATCATAGTAGTTGATAATGATTTCCAGGCAGCAGTTACGGATTATGAGGGAAATTTTGAATTCATGCTGCCGGAAGGAGATTATACAATAGGTGCATATTATGGAAATACTGTCAGAGACGATCTGGCTGAAATTACACTCCGCAAAGGACAAACAAAAATAATTACACTTTACAACAGGAAGGAGCTTAATGAAGGAACAGAATTCAACGAAGGCGGTGTAACGGATCAGTCCGAAATGAGAAACGGACGCGGAGACGTGAGTACGATGAAATCAGCTCCGGAAATGATGATGAAAGACAAGAAGTCCGTTGATGCGGTTGAATTTAACGGAGAGAATCTGATACAGCCGGATATAAGATCCGATTTCAGGGATGCAATTTTCTGGTCGCCTTATTCCGTTACTGATGCAGATGGTTATGCATCAGTCAGCGTGAATTATCCCGATAATCTGACTTCATGGAGAATCACATCGAGAGTGATTACGGAAGATTCCAGAGTGGGACAGATTGTATCGAATGTGATTACCAGGAAAGATTTGATAATCAGAATGGAAACTCCGAGATTTCTTCAGGAAAAGGATGAAGTTACAATTTCAACAATAATTCATAATTATCTTGAAAGCGAAAAGGAAACAATTGTAAAATTCAGCTGTTCAAACCTGCAAAATATCAGCGCAGAAGAATTCAGAACTGTAAGCATTCCGCCAGATTCGGATATTCGGATAGACTGGAAAGTAAAAGTAACCGAGCCTTCCGGGGAAGCCGTGCTTTATGCAGAAGCTCTGACAGACGAAGAATCGGATGCAGTTGAAATGAAGGTTCCTCTTCAGCCAGCCGGATTGAAAATGGAAAACGGAGTATCTGCAGATTTTTCGGATTTTACAAAGACTGAAATAAAGAAAGTTGTGTTTCCTGCGGGAACAGATCTCAGAAGCGCTTCAATAAAAGTTAACGCTGATGCTTCTCTTGCTTCTGCAATTCTTACAGCGCTTGATGATCTGACAGGTTATCCCTACGGCTGTGTCGAACAGACTATGAGCAGGTTTCTCCCAACAATCATAGTTGCAAATGCATTAAAAGAACTTAATGCTCCTCTTAATGAGAAAACAAAAACTGCAATTCCTGACATGGTTTCAAAAGGACTCCTAAGGCTTTACAGCATGCAACACAGTGACGGAGGATGGGGCTGGTGGGAAAATGACAATACTAATCCTTACATGACAGCTTATGTTATTTACGGATTATCGCTTGCAAGAGAAATCGGATATGATATAAATCCAAATGTGCTGAAGCGCGGAATAAATTCTGCCAAATCCCAGCTTAAGAATAATGATATTGATCCGACGGTAAGAGCATATATACTATACAGTTTGTCCGTTGCAGGAGAAACAGGTGTGAAACTTATGGAGGAGAACTCTTTATTATTCAAATCTTCTGATCTGAATGATTATTCAAGAAGCCTGCTTGCAATGGCGTGGTATAAAAGCGGTGATAAAAAAAGAGCAGATGAAGAACTTAACAAACTCATTTCAGGCGTAAAGTTAATCGGTGAAAGCGCTGCTTACTGGGAAGGAAAAGAATTTCATTACAGATGGCAGGATGATAAGGTTCAGACAACTGCAGCGGCATTAAAAGCAATTATAATGATAAATCCGGGCTCCGCTCTTAAAGAAAAAATTGTAAGGTGGTTGATGCTTCAGAGGATGGGTAATTCCTGGAGGAATACACAGGAAACTGCGCAGGTGATTTATTCCGTGACAGATTATCTGAAATATTCCGGAGAGCTGGATCCTGATTACAGTTTAAAAGTATTTGTAAACGGAAAGTTAATTCTCGAAAAGAATATGTCTAAAGACGATATATACAAAAAAAGCGAACCTGTGAAAGTAGAAAATAAAATAATTACAGACGGAGTGAATGAAATCAGAATCGAAAAGAACGGAAAAGGGAAAGTATATTTTACCGCCGATTCGTATTATTATGCCGAAGGAGATCAGGTTAAAGCCGAAGAAGAAAACTTCAGAGTGGAAAGAGAATATTTCAGACTTGAGAAATACGGTTCATATAATGAAGAAAAAATTACTTACAGAAAAAAATACTTTGACGGTAAAGTAAAATCGGGAGATGAGATTTTCGTTAAAATTAAAGTTTATTCAAAAGAAGATAATCAGTATTTCATGCTTGAAGATCCTTTGCCCGGAGGAACTGAAATTATAAAAGACGACTGGGCTTATACCATAGAAGACGAAAGCAATTACAGGAGTTATCCTTACTATTACTGGAGATGGTGGTATGCGGATAAAGAGATCAGGGACAACAGGGTTACTTTCTTTGCGACATATATCGGAAAAGGCGAATATGAATTTTCATATATATTTCAGATGCAGATTCCGGGTGAGTACAATGTCAATCCTTCTAAAGCTATGCTGATGTATTATCCGGAATACAACGGTAATACCGGAAGTATTAAAATAAATGTAACAGATTAGAGATTACAGATGATCTGTTTTCTGAAAAATCATTAAATTAATTTTTCAACAAGCGGGCTAAAACCCGCTTGTTTTATTTTACATTCTTTCGGGTGAAGAAATCCCGATAATGTCAAATCCGTTTTTCAGAACCTGCCTGGCAGACAGACAGATAAGAAGTCTTAATACGGAAAGTTCCTTATTCTCCGTATCAACTACCCTGTTGTTATGATAAAATCTATGGAAGCTCTCGGCAGTTTCATTAAGATAAGTGATAAGTTTATGCGGCTCCAAACTTACTGAAGCGCTCAGCACTTCTTCTCCGAATAAAGAAAGTTTTTTCAGAAGCCTTATTTCTTCATCAGATTTAATAAGACTCATATTCAGATTCTTAATAACGGCATTCTTATATTCAGGAAGATGCTCATCCGCATTACGAAGTATACCGCATATCCTTGCATATGCATACTGAAGATAATAAACAGGATTCTTTTCCGAATGATCTTTTGCAAGTTCGATATCAAAATCAAGATGAGTGTTTGCTCCTCGCATTACAAAAAAGAACTGCACTGCATCGGTTCCGATATCATTTATCAGATCATCAAGATAATAAGCCTTGTCGCTTCTCTTGCTCATCTTAAAAGATTCATTCCCGGATTTAAACGTGACCATCTGATGAATTATTACCTTAATTTTCCCTGCATCATATCCGAGAGACCTTACTCCGTACAACACTTCCTTATATGTATCTCCGTGATCAGAGCCGAAGATGTCCAGTACAAGATCATACCCCCTGTTGATTTTGTCGATGTGATATGCAATATCAGGAAGCCTGTATGTCGGCTCTCCCGTGGATTTTACTATAACTTTATCTTTCTGAAATCCGTCCTCTCTGCTCATCTTCAGCCAGAGAGCTCCGTCTTCTTCATAAACCAGGTCTTTTGCCTTAAACTCCTCAATGGTTTTCTGAATCACTTTGTTTTCATAAAGAGACTTTTCGTTGAAAAAGACATCATGATGAACACCAAGCTTGTTAAGAGTATTTTTTATATGATTAAAATTATATTTTTCCCCGGCTTCCCTGAAATAATCAAGATTTTCGGAATTCTTTAAACTGTCTTTTTTAACTTTATAAATTTCTTCCGCTATTTCTTTTATATTATCGCCCGCGTATCCGTTTTCGGGAAACGGGAAATCAGGATCGCTTATCTGCATATATCTTGCATAAACTGACTTTGCCAGAATTTCCATCTGATTACCCGCATCATTGTAATAAAATTCTCTCGTAACTTTGTATCCTGTCCATTCTAGAAGATTTGCAATTGCTTTTCCGAGACATACCTGTCTTCCGTGACCGGCATGAAGCAGACCGGTAGGATTAGCACTTACCCATTCCAGATTGGCTGTCTTGTTTCCGAATGCATCTGATTTACCGTAATCGCTTTTTTCCGTAAGGACAGTTTCTATAACTTTTTTATAATAATTATCTGAAATAAAGAAGTTAATGAATCCCGCGCCGGCAATCTCAACACGGGAAATTGTGCTGTCATCATAAACAAGAGTCTTTACAATTTCCGATGCAACAGTTCGCGGAGGAATTTTTAATTCTTTCGCGAGAAGTAAAGCTGCATTTGTAGATATATCACCGAATTTTTCTTCTTTGGGTTTATCGAAATGAATTTCTTTAATAGGATAATTTAATTTTACAGCAGCTTACTTTATTATTTGTTCAAAATATGCTTACAAATATTTCTTTTAATTTAATTAATTATTTAAAATCAGATCCACTTCATTTCCTTATACCAGTCAATGGTTTTCCTGAAACTCTCTTCAAGAGTATACTTGGGGTTAAATCCGAGTTCCCTTTTTGCTTTTTCATTCGAACAGGTCCATCTGAGTTGTGTAATATCTTTACACTTTTCGACATTCAGAGTTGCAGGTTTTTTTGAAAACGCAGAAAACAATTCTGCCAGATAACCCACGGAATATACAACAGAATGCGGTAGTCTGATTTTAATAGCTTTTTTCCCCAGGATCTTCGAAGTCACATCTCCGATTTCATCCCAGTTGTAAGCCTTATCAAGACATATAAAATACTTCTGGCTGTCTGCAGCAGGATTTTCTGCTGCAAGTATTATTCCGTCGGCAAGATCTTCCACATAAACCAGACTCAGATACTTTTTGTCAAAACCGATAACACTGTTTAACCCTCCCGAAAATGTCTTGAAATATATAAGTATCTCCGTATCCCTGGGACCATAAACAGCCGGAGGTCTTATAATTGTTACCGGAAATATATTTCTGTATCCGAAAACAGCTTCTTCCGCTTTGAGTTTTGTTTCACCGTATGTTGTGATCGGATCCGGAACGGTATTTTCATCTACCGGAATTTCTGTCTTTGCAGGACCGACGGCGGAAAGTGATGAAATAAAAACAAATTTTTTAAGACCGGGATTAACTTTTCCGGTTACTTCAAGAATATTTTTCGTTGACTCATAATTTCCGTGATAAAATCCTTCTTTGTTTTTTGCTTTGACGACTCCTGCAACATGAAAAACATAATCCATTTCCTTTATACATTCCTCAAGAACATCATTTGAAAAAAGATCTCCTTCCACATACCTGAAATTCTTTCCGTCAAGCCATTTTGTGGATGAAGTTTTACGCTTCAGACAGTATACTTCATAATTCTTTGCCAGCAGCTTGTCTGCAAGATGGCTGCCTACAAATCCCGTAGCTCCGGTTATCAATGCTTTCAATGATTTTATTTGATTTCAATAGAAGTTATTAATTATAATTAGTATTTTCATGTTCAAAAGAAAAACCTGAAAAATTATAACCTTATTCCGTCAACAAATATTTAAACTGCAAAAATTCCGGTGAATAACCGCCCGGATTTTTTCATATTAAAGTAATTTACTGATTCAGTTTTATCTAAAAATTATTATGATAATAAAGGAGAGTTAATGGATTTATTTGAAAAATGTTACAGCTATACAAGAGCGGACGAAGTAAAAGCCGCAGGTTATTATCCTTATTTCAGGGCAATAGAAGCCAATGAAGGTCCTGTTGTAAGAATTGAAGGACGCGACATAATTATGGCAGGATCCAACAATTACCTCGGACTTACCGCTCATCCCAAAGTAAGAGATGCTGCAATTGATGCAATCCGGAAATACGGAACTGGCTGCTCCGGTTCGAGATACCTGACCGGTACTCTTGACCTTCATATCAGACTAGAAGAGAAACTTGCAGACTTTCTCGGCAAAGAATCTGTTTTACTTTTTTCAACCGGTTATCAGACGGCACAGGGAATTATTCCTACGCTGGTTTCTAAAGGAGAGTATATAATATCCGACAAAGACAACCATGCATGTATTGTTGCAGCGAATATGATGGCAAAAGGCGGATTCGCGGAATTCAAGAGATACAAGCATAATGACATGAATGATCTCGAAAGAGTTTTGAAATCTGTACCCGCAGATGCGCCGAAGCTTGTTGCTTCCGACGGTGTTTTTTCCACAACAGGAGAAATAGTTGATCTGCCGAAACTTAACGAGCTTTGCAAAAAGTATAATGCAAGAATACTTATTGATGATGCTCATTCTACAGGAGTTATCGGCAAAGGCGGCAGAGGTACTCCTTCCGAATTCGGACTGGTGAAGGAAATTGATATGGTTATGGGAACGTTTTCAAAAACTTTCGCGTCGCTCGGCGGATTTGTCGGCGGTGACAAAGCCGTAATAAATTATCTTAAACATCATTCCCCTGCGCTTATTTTTTCCGCATCTCCTACTCCGGCTTCTGTCGCGGCCGCCGATGCAGCTCTCGATATTCTGATTGCAGAGCCAGAAAGAATTGCAAGCCTGATTTCAAATGCCGAAAAAATGAGAAATGGATTCAGAGAAATGGGTTTCCGCGTTATTGACAGCAGAACGGCCATTGTTCCGGTTGTACTCGGCGAAGATGATGTCGTTTTTGTTTTCTGGAGAAAACTTTTCGATGCAGGAATTTTTGTTAATGCATTTATATCTCCCGGTGTTCCTCCGGGTATGGCAATGCTCAGGACTTCATTTATGGCAACTCATAAAGATGAACATTTAAACAGAATTCTCGAAGTGTTCGGCGATATCGGAAAAGAAATGGGGATTATTAAGTAATAAAGTTTTTATACCCTGTTCTTTAGTTAAATATATAAATTCTGATAACTTAAAAATGCCTTTTTCAAAACTGCGGAATATAATTTTTCTTTTGATTGTGATGTCTTTCCTTTCATGCGGAAAAGAGAATGAAAAAAAGAATAAAACAGAAATTCAGAATAATGTCTCTTCCGAAGAAGATGAAGACGATACGCCAATGAGTCCCGAAGAAGTTTTCAGCAGCACACTTACTCAGGGTATGGCGGGAGATGATGAAATTCAGGATCTTCAGCTTTATCTGGAAGAACAGATTTATCCGTCTGTTTCAAAATCGGAAAAAGTCACTCTTGACAGAATTTCTGTATCTCTGTATCTGCTCAGTTATAATGAAAGCGGAGTTCAGAAGAATTTTACATTACAGAAATTTTACAATCCCGCAAAGGATGAAGTATTTTTTGAAAGGAAAGAAATTCAGTCCGATGCCGTCAAGCAGTTTCTGAAATAAAAATTTGGAGTTGCCAATATTTATAATTAATTTTGTAAAGTTCTTTTTAATAAACTAATATTCAGGATGCCTCATAAAGGCATTAAAAGGGAATCCGGTTAAATTCCGGGACTGTCCCCGCAACTGTAATAAAGAAGACCATTCGTATTGTCACTGTTCCTCGGCTGAACGGGAAGATGAATGGAAATTGCTTTAGAGTCAGGAGACCTGCCTGTATATTGATTTGTATAATCTTCGAGGGAAAAGATTAATGATCAGTTCAAAAGAAACTCCTGTTTTCTTTTTAATCTATTCATTTTTTCCCCTGAAAAAAGATTAAAAGAGAACCGGAGTTTTTTTGTTTCTAAAACTGAATTTTCTTAACTGTTCAATATATCTTTGAGAAATTTAATCAACATGGTTTTGTTTGTTGTGTTTGCTGCTGTATTCTGCACGGAATCTTATTCACAGGATACTGACTCTGCCGCTTATAAAACAGAAGAAATAGATGTTTACAGCTTTAAAGTTTCAGCGGATGTTTTCAGCTCCCCTGTTAAAATTCAGCTTATCACGGAAAATGAAATAAAAAATAAAAACGGAGAAAGTCTTGCAGATGTCCTGCAGCTTGCAGGAGGCGTTTTCATAAAATCATACGGCGGTAATGCTTCTCTCGGCACAATTTCAATTAACGGTCTTGGTGCCGAGCATACGCTTGTTTTGATGAACGGATTCAAGCTCAATTCCGCTCAGAATGCGCAGGTTGATCTGTCAACTGTTTTTAAAGGAAACATAGAAAGGATTGAAGTTCTTAATAACGGTTCAAGCGCAATCTACGGTTCTGAATCTGTCGGAGGAGTAGTCAATGTTATTACAAAACCTGGCATTTCAAAAGGTTTTAATGCCGGCATCATAGCAAAGACCGGCTCTTATAATCAGAAGTTTTTTCAAATGACTCTCGCCAAATCACTGGACAGAATCAGTGTTGATTTTAATTATTCAAAAGAATCTTCAGACAATAATTACAGGTATTATTTTGTAAACGGAAACAGCAGCATTTTAAAGGAAAGATTAAATTCAGCATACGATATTTCGTTCTCCTCGCTTAATCTTGAATATTCGGTATCTCCGGGTTCTGATTTAAGGCTAAGTTCATTTTATAATCTGATTAAGAGAAAAATCCCAGGGATTGAAACCGGATCAGATCCGTCAGCTTCTGATCAGTCGGATAAAAACTGGAACAGTATTGCTTCGTATGAAACTGTTTTTAATAAAAATATTTCTTTCAGATCCCAGCTTAATTATCAGAATAATTTATCCGGTTTCAATAACGGAGTCTATATTAACAGCTATTATAAAAATATTTTTCTTTCAAATTCATCACAGATAAATTATCAGAAGCAAAACATTCAGATTATAAGCGGTTATGAACTGAGCTATTCTGCTTTGTACAGCAATGAAACTTCTGATAATGCAGAAAGAATTCAGACCGGTTTATATCTTGTCTCCGAAATAAATACCGGCATGAACCTGAAGATCTTTCCTTCCTTGAGGTATGATTTTATTTCAGATATAAATAAAAATGTTGTTTCTGGAAAGTTCGGTATAAATTTCAGACCTTCTGATAATCTGAATCTGAATTTCAAATCAAGTATCGCAAATAATTTCTCTGCTCCTACATTCAATGAATTATACTGGAAAGATTTAGGGAACACTGATCTGGTTCCTGAAACATCTGTAAATTTCGATGCCGGATTTATTTTCGGTTTCAGCCTCTATTCGGAAAATAAAATTGAATTCACTTACAACAACATTAATGCTGTCAACAAAATCGTATGGACACCTGGAAATTCAGGATTATGGACGCCGCAGAATACTGGTAATACTTTATCGCAGGTAATTTCCGCGGATATTAACAGCATGAAGCAGATTACAAAGAATATTTCAGCAAATATTGAATTAAGTTATTCTTACACTAATTCCGTTAAAAAAAGTTCTGACTTTACGGGAGATCCTTCATTCAACAAAAAGGTTTTTTATATACCTGCTCATCAGCTGAAAATAAATGCTGGCCTGATATTTTATAATGCCGGTGTGAATGTATTTTACAGTTATACCGGAATCAGGTACACGGATGCGGAGAATCTATACTATCTTCCGGCAGAAGGGCTGACGGAAGGAAATGTTTATTATAATTTCAGCTTAGCAGGGAAAGTCAGCGCGCAGATAAAATTTGAAATCAATAATGTATTCAATAATAATTATCAGATAATATCAGGATATCCGATGCCTTTGAGAAATTATAAATTAGGACTCAGTCTGGATTACTGATATCCGGGAAGATGCCGTATGAATTTAACAGACTTAAATTTTATTTATTAATACCTGAGCATTTAATTTCAGAACAAAACAGAACATTAAAATCTTATAATGGTAAAAATAGAAGAAGCTTCGAAAGCCGGCGGAAGCAGGTATAAGGAAAAAATTAAAAAAACAATAGAGGGCTATAAGAAACTTTTGCCGGAAGACATGCATTGCTTTCATATATATTACGGATACGGCAAAGGAAAAACAACATGCGTTATGGGACTGATAATGCGCGCACTCGGCGCAGGATTAAGAGTCAGACTTGTTCAATTTGACAAGGGATATGAAGGAACTAACGAGCATTATTCAGAACTAAATACACTGCGTAAACTTAAAGAAGCAGGATATGACATTGAATTTTATTCGACCGGGTGCGAGAGAATGAACGAAGACGGTACTTTCAGATTTAAAAACTCGGAAGAGGATTTCAAAGAAGCAAAAAGAGCGCTGGAAATTGCAGGGAATCTCATTAAGAAAGCTGAACAGGACCTGCTGATTCTTGACGAAGGAATTGCAGCTGTTGTCTATCATTTAATTGAAAAAGAAGAAATTGAAAAACTGATAACTCTCTGGGAAAAAAATAAAAAGTTTGAACTCGTGATGACCGGTCATAAATTATGGGACGGTCTCGAGGAAAGAGCGGACCTGATTACTGAAATGAGAAAAGTAAAACATTACTTTGACAAGGGAATACCCATAAGAACCGGAATTGATTTTTAATAAAAATAATAATTCAAAATATTGGTTGTTAAATGTATCTGTAATGATATTTCATTCGCCGAAATGAAGGAATTTATGTCACGTGAAAATATTCATTTGTTTGAGGAACTTGCAGGATTAATGAAAATAGCGGATAATTGCGCTCTGTGTGTTCCTTATATAAGAAAAATGACCGAAACAGGAGAGACTGAGTTCGGAATTATAAGAGAATCCGGAAGTGCAGAATTTAAAACCTGCAGTATCCGGGATAAACAAATATAAATGTTGTTAATATTTTTGAATTTTATGACAGAATAATTATGTTTATATTTTGTATACAATCAATCAAACATCATACATTATGAAAACTTTTATTTCCTTTTTTATACTAACCTTTATTTTTTTAACTTCAGCTTATTCCCAGCAGGAAATTCAGGGATCAAAAATCTGTTCTGACAGAAAGTCATCTTTAAACAATGTTTCCTTTCAGGAATATTTTGATTCACAGAATTCTCCCGTTCATTCATTTGACGTGCTTCAGTATAAATTAAATCTGGATATATATTCATGTTTTATTTCGCCTTATACCAAAGCTTATAAAGCAACAAATGAAATAAATATAAAGGCGGACTCGGTTATAAATTCTGTTAAGCTTAATGCTGTCAATACATCGATTGTCATAGATTCGGTTAAAATGAATGCGCTGACACTCGCATTTACTCACACATCGAACATTGCGACTGTTAATCTTGACAGGACTTATAATCCCGGAGAATTGTTCACAATTAAAATTTATTACAGGCATAACAATGTCACCGATAACGGATTTTATGCATCAGGCGGTATGGTATTTACTGATGCAGAGCCGGAAGGCGCAAGGAGCTGGTTCCCGTGCTGGGATAAGCCTTCGGACAAAGCAAAAACTGACATTACTCTTAAAGTTCCGTCAACTGTCGTGCTTGGCTCAAACGGAAGTCTTGCCGACTCTATAAGAACAGGCGATACAATATATTATCACTGGAACAGCAAAGATCCCGTTACAACTTATCTGACTACATTAATCGGCAAGGTTAATTACAATCTTGACTTGCTGTACTGGAGAAAAATTTCAAATCCGAATGACAGCATTCAGATGAGATTTTACTGGAATACCGGTGAATCCGGACTCGCAAATATTAAATCAAAAATGCCTTCAATGGTAACACGGTTTTCAAATCTTTTCGGTGAATATCCGTTTGAAAAAGTCGGATTTGCGACTGCAAACAATCAGTTCACCTGGGGGGGAATGGAAAATCAGACTCTGATAATTCTTGCGCCTAATTACTGGAGCGAAAACGTGGTTGCTCATGAATTTGCACATCAATGGTTCGGTGACCTGATATCTCCGGGAACATGGGCTGATATCTGGCTTAATGAAGGATATGCAACTTACTGCGAAGCTCTATGGAAGGAATATACAACCGGATATTCAGCATATAAAACTGCCATCACAAGCAATGCAAGTTCTTATATGAGTTCTAATCCCGGGATTCCCGTTTATAATCCGAGCTGGGCTGTCATAACCCCGCCGCAGAATACGCTTTTTAATTATGCGATTACTTATGCCAAAGGTTCATGTGTTCTTCATATGCTCAGATATACACTCGGAGACACAATGTTTTTTAATGCAATAAAATCTTATTCAACGGATACGAACAGCTTCAAATTCAAAAATTCAGTCACTGCGGATTTTGTGACAAAAATAAATCAGGTTACAGGTCAGGATTTAACTTGGTTCTTTAATCAGTGGATATACCAGCCTAATCATCCGCTTTATTCGAATTCATATTACTTCACTGATAACGGCAACGGAACATGGGATGCAAGGTTCACTGCAAAACAGACACAGTCAAATCCTTCCTTCTTTCAAATGCCTGTTGAAATAAAAATAGGTTTTTCCGGAGGAGGAGATACAACTTTAAGAGTTATGAACAATGTTAACAATCAGACTTTCGTGTTTACATTCAGCAGACAGCCTGTAAGCCTGGCTTTTGATCCGAACAATAATATAGTTTTAAAGACTGCAAGCATTATTAACGGTATTGATGAAAACATTTATAGTGCAGGTAGCTTCAGCCTTTCACAGAATTATCCGAATCCTTTTAACCCGGTTACTTCAATTGATTTTCAGATTCCGGTTTCAGGAAATGTGAATCTGAGTGTTTATGATATTAATGGAAAAGAAGTAACAAGAATTGTAAACGGATTCAGAAATAAGGGAAGCTATGAAGTTCAGTTTGACGGAAACAGCCTGGCAAGCGGCGTATATTATTACAGGCTTAATGCCGGAGATTTTACGGATACGAAGAGTATGATACTCATTAAGTAAAATCCGTACAGAGTACTTCAG
>JAEUSI010000280.1 GCA_016788375.1 Ignavibacteria bacterium
TCTTCGGGTCAACGCCAAGGCGGATATCCAAATCAACTGAAGCATCGAACTTAGTAAACGTGACGTCTTTCAGCATTTTGGTTGCCTCATCCAGAGAATATACTTTCTCCAGATTGAATTTAGCGGTAACTGCTTTTCTGTTCTTAGAAATTCTTGCCATACCTCAAATGTTATTTAGCCCAGGGTGCTGTTCCAGACACGGTAACGCCCATGCTGCGTGCAGTACCTGCAATCATTTTCATTGCTGACTCAATTTTGAATGCGTTGAGGTCAGGCATTTTCGTTTCTGCAATCTTTTTCACCTGATCCCAAGTGATTGAACCCACCTTCGTACGGTTAGGTTCTGCAGACCCCTTCTGCTTTTTCATAGCCTCCAAAATGAGGTTAGCGGCAGGAGGAGTTTTGATGACGAAGTCGAATGACTTGTCATTGTAAATCGTGATCAATACAGGTAAAAGCTGACCGGGCTTATCCTGGGTTCTTGCATTAAACTGCTTGCAAAAATCCATGATGTTAAGACCCTTGCTACCCAGGGCCGGACCAATTGGAGGAGCCGGGTTTGCTGAGTTGCCTTTTACCTGCAGTTTCAAATATCCTGTAACTTGTTTTGCCATTTTTCGTGGGTACTAATTACTCTTGTTTTTCAACCTGCATGTAATTCAATTCGACCGGAGTGTTCCGACCGAAAATCTTTACCATGACATTTAACTTTTTCTTTTCCTCGAATATTTCCTCTACGGTTCCGGTGAAGCCTGAGAATGGGCCGTCCATAACCTTTACAGATTCTCCCTTGATAAAAGGAGTACCCAGTTTTTCTTCGAAGCTGTCAATCTCATCAACTTTACCGAGAATCCTGTTCACCTCTGACTGACGAAGGGCTACAGGTTCTTTGGAAGCTCCGGTTCCGTTGGTTCCGAGAAAACCAATCACGCCCGGAATGTTATTCAC
>JAEUSI010000281.1 GCA_016788375.1 Ignavibacteria bacterium
GGTCGAAATTATCTCCCCAAAGCTGACAATCTGGTCATAAACAAAATTATAGTTTGGCGATTTGTTGCTTTTCAGGAAGCCTTCCAAATCCGAAAAAAGCTGATTGATGGCTGTGAATACGGCATTTTTATCATCTTCAAACAAATCAAGCAAAATCTGATTGTGGTATTTCTTGACATCCTGTAGGGACGATTGCAGCTCGGCCGACCTTTCAAAGTAGTTCTTTATGACGACTTCCAAAGCATTTGTCGTTTTTCCCATAGCCGAAACAACAAGCAAGACATCATCATAGCCAACCTGTTGCAAGACATCGTATACATTTTTAATGCCATTGGCATCTTTTACTGAAGCACCTCCAAATTTAAATACTCTCATTGATTTTTGATTTCAGATTTTTGACCTTTGATTTATGATTTTAGATTTTTGATTTTAGATTTTTGGCTTACTGCTTATGGCCTATCGCTTTCAGCTTCGCATTCGACTTTTAACTTTCGACCTTAGACTTTTGACTTTCGCCCTTCAACCTTAGACTTTTGACCTCTTAAAAAATCATCAATTCCTTGTTCGTCCATATGGACAACGCGCCAGTCTGATAAGACTTTTGCTCCGGATTTCTCATAAAATTCGATAGCAGGCGTATTCCAGTTCAGGACATTCCATTCGATGCGGCGTACATTTTCTCTTTCTCCTTCTTTTATAATTTCAGAATACAGTGCCATTCCGGCGCCTGTACCTCTGCTTTTTTCAGTAACAATCAAATCTTCGAGATGGATAGTCTTTCCTTTCCATGTAGAAAATCGGTAATAGTACAACGCCATGCCTATAATTTCACCGTCCAGTTCTGCTACAAAAGTATAGAACAACGGATTGCTCCCAAAACCATCCCGGATTAAATCTTCTTTTGTCACTACCACA
>JAEUSI010000282.1 GCA_016788375.1 Ignavibacteria bacterium
TGTAAATCTCAGGCAGGGTGAAATTGAAATAAGCCTCACGGAAAAACCTGAAACACATGATTTATAAATTCAAAGACAAATATCCAGAGTTCGGTATTAATGTGTTTATCGCAGAAAGCGCTGATGTTATCGGAGATGTGGTGATCGGAAATAATTCGAGCGTATGGTTTAATTCGGTGATAAGAGGTGATGTACATTCCGTCAGAATCGGAAGCAATACAAACATACAGGACGGATGTATTCTTCATGTTACCGGAGGGCTGTATAATCTGGAAATAGGCGATAACGTAACTGCAGGTCATAACGCCGTAATTCACGGATGTAAAATCGGAAATAATGTGCTTATCGGAATGGGTTCGGTCATACTTGACAGAGCCGTAATAAACGATAACAGTCTTGTTGCGGCAGGATCTGTAGTAAGAGAAGGATTTGAAATTCCTGAAGGAGTTCTTGCTGCCGGAGTGCCTGCCAGGATAGTCAGAAAACTGAGTGAAGATGAAATCAGAAAAATCGGAGAAAGCGCTGACGGTTATTCAGAGCTTGCAAAGGAATACATGAAGTAATTTTATGTATGTATATAAGGAATAATCCTGCCTAAAGCACTTCATTCGAAAACGTTGTAGTAAATTCCCGATTCCGCAGGGTGCTTCGGAATAAGTTAACTCCGGTTTCAATTGTACTGAAGCGAAGTCACCTTGCGGGAACGGAAAAATATTCACTTCTTTCCGGATAGCTGGTGAAAATTGTGAAGTTTGCAGTCGCTTTTATATTTTAAGATAAAAAAAAAAGCACCCCCAAAGAAAAAAATACCCCCAGTGATAAAATTCCAGAAAAAATTAGAAAATGCGGCAAAAATTTAAAAAACACATTTAGGGGGTTATATGTATTAAA
>JAEUSI010000283.1 GCA_016788375.1 Ignavibacteria bacterium
CAGCCAGCGGCGCTCTGTTCCTCACCGAGCACACGTTCTCCTGGCCGGGCGCGCTGTTCGTCGGCTCCACGGTGGAGGGGTGGGCTGGGCGGATCCAGGGCACGTACTACAAGTTCGAGCACATCACACCCCCGGCCAACGGCGGGGGCGTGAACAGTGGGGACCACCGACGAGACATCGGTCTGTGGGAGCCGATGGCCTACACCTGGTTCATCGACACGTGAGGGCTCCGTTCGCCCGGGTGCGCTGAGCGCCGCCAGGTCGCGGACGTCGATCACCCGGTTCGCCAGGTCGGGATCGTCGGGGACCAGCACCGCGCCGTCAGCACCTGCTGGGACACTCTCCGATGAGTCAACGACTGGCACCACGCGGGCACCCGACGTCAGTCGACTCGCAGGTTTCGTGGTGGGCACCCGACTCGGCTATCCTGGCCAGGCTTTACCGGGGTGTGGCGCAGCTTGGTAGCGCGCTTCGTTCGGGACGAAGAGGCCGTGGGTTCAAATCCCGCCACCCCGACCCTGTAAGTGCACGTCAGAGGCCGGTTCTCGGGAGATCGAGAACCGGCCTCGAGATCGTCCGTTAGATCTTCGTCGGAACGAACCAGCCTGAACCGGCGTGGATGGCGGCGTACCTCGGCGGGCCGGTCGTTCGGCGATTGTCACCTCCTGACTCTCATCACATTCAAGATCGTTTGAATGGTGCGTGGCCTTGAACTGGGGCCCTGTGACCGCGGGGCCCGAATCTCGTGCACTGGGGGCAGGGCTTGGATCCGGGGTCGCAGCCGGGGCGGTGTCTCCGTACGTGCGCACGATGAAGCCCTCCTCCGTGGGCTCACCAGTTCCCCTCACCGGCCCCGCGGTCCGGACGCAGCCTCGAAGAC
>JAEUSI010000284.1:0-530 GCA_016788375.1 Ignavibacteria bacterium
AAGAAGTTTGCGGATTGGATTTGAGTTCGGAGAGGAGGGTGTAAGCTTTTTCAGCAGGAACAACAACTTGTAAGTATTGAGTACCTTGAGCTAGTTCAGCTTCAGGTACTCGTTGCAGAATGAATTCTTTTAACGCTTCGTTATCCATTTAGTATCCGTTACCTCCCCTCTCCTTTTTAGGAGAGGGGAGGGGGGTGAGGTTAAACAAAATCCTTCATCGGGTCGCGGGGCTCGGCCAGCGATTCTCCTTTAATTTTTTTCTGTAGTTGCATGATGCCATACAACAAAGCTTCCGGTCGTGGTGGGCAGCCGGGCACGTATACATCCACCGGAATAATATGATCAGCACCTTTTACCACCGAATAGGTATTATAATAGAATGGCCCACCAGAGGTTGCACAGGCTCCCATAGCGATTACATATTTCGGATCGGCCATCTGATCATAAAGTCTTTTTAGTACCGGTGCCATTTTATTTACGATAGTTCCGGCAATAACAATTAAGTCGGCCTGGCGTGGCGTGGCGCGTGC
>JAEUSI010000284.1:540-862 GCA_016788375.1 Ignavibacteria bacterium
ATCATTTCAATGGCGCAACAACTGGTGCCGAATACCAAGGGCCAAAGTGAATTTGCCCTGGACCAGTTCACAACACTGTCTATGGAAGTAATCACGATGTTACTTCCCGGGCCACGCACAACTTCTCCGGGAAACTCTTTGAGAAGTTCCTGGTGTTTCTGTGGGTCTATGGTGTTTTGGTTTACTCCCATTTCAATGCTTTCTTTTTCCAGGCATATAACAACCCAAGGCCAAGAATGATCAGGAAAATTAAAATTTCAATAAATGCTGAGAGTCCGACTTTTTTCATAACCACGGCCCATGGAAAGATAAATACAGTCTC
>JAEUSI010000285.1 GCA_016788375.1 Ignavibacteria bacterium
TTGGGCCTGTGCGCGTGTGGGTCAACGACCGCGAGGTGCCCGCCGACAGCATCAGGATCGACGGATTTCGGTATATAGCGTCTGAATACAATCACATCAGCGACCGAGAAAAGTCGCAAGCGCGGGTTCCTCCTCCGCCCGCGCAGCCCTGACGCAGTTTCGGCGGTAGTGTTGGTGTGCGCTCAGGGCGACCCCGCCAGGCGCAGCGGGGATAGGCCGCAGGTGTCTCCCTCCACCTGCGGCCTTGTCGTTTCTAGCGGCCGGTGCTAGAGTCTCAGCGCGTCGCCGGACGCGCGAGGGAATAGCACAACCAGCATACCCGCTTCGATATTGGCGCGCTCTGGTATGTGCGAATTGCGGAAAACGCCCGTATTTTGCAGGCTTCGCGCCCGTAGCTCAATCGGATAGAGCAGCAGCCTTCTAAGATACTGGTCACGCTCCGTAACCCAAAACCTCGCATTTCCCCGGCGATTTGCGCGGGGCGACATGGATACATTCCCCACAGACCAACATACTTCCGTTTGGGGGGAGCGCACCATGCAGCAATGGATAGAGGACTACCTGACCGCGAAGCGCGGCGAGGTCAAGCCGAACACCTATGCCAAGATCCACGTTCCGGCGATGCGCGAGTGGGGAGCGTGGTGCGCGGCCAACGACCTGAGCCACGTCGAGGCGGCGCGTCCCGATGACGTGCGCCGGTGGCTTGAGAGCCTGGCGGCTCGCGGCCACGCGCCGTCCTACGTCCACCAGCGGTATCGCACGATCCGCAACTTCTTTCGGTGGTGGGGCGACGAGGCCGCAGCTCCGACCTGGCGCTCGCCAATGCGCAACGTCAAGGCGCCGCGCGTG
>JAEUSI010000286.1 GCA_016788375.1 Ignavibacteria bacterium
GCGATTACGGCTATGATCTCGGCATCGCTGGATACTTCAATACCATCTTTTTTCAATGAGGCAGTAATTCCTTCAGCCTGCTGTTCAAGTTCAGCGTTGGCAGTTTCTTCATAACCTTCCGGATATGGAACGCCAACCGTACGCAGTGCGGAAATCTTTGCACCCGTGGAGGCTTTATCAATAGACTGTTCGAACAACCATGGGTAGGCTGGCATGATCGAACCGGTTGAAACGGCATCCGGAGCCAGCATGTGGTTATAGTGCCAAGTGTTGGAATATTTTCCACCAATGCGGTGCAAATCCGGACCGGTACGTTTTGATCCCCACAGGAACGGGTGATCATATACAAATTCTCCGGACTTTGAATATTCGCCATAACGCTCTGTTTCTGAGCGGAATGGGCGGACTAGTTGAGAATGGCAGCTTACGCAACCTTCGCGGATATAAATGTCGCGGCCCTGCAGTTCAAGCGGAGTATAAGGCTTTACACTGGCGATGGTTGGAACGTTGGATTTGATGAGGAATGTCGGAACGAGTTCGATAGCTCCGCCAATCAAAATGGCAATCAGTGCGAGTACGGTGAACAGTAAAGGCTTGTGTTCCAGCAAGCGATAGTGCCAGCCGCCTGTTTTCACAACATAGTTCTTCGCAAGTGGTGCGGCTTCGGCGGGTTCGTTGGCAATGAAACTTCCGGCATACGCTGTCTTTACCAAATTGTACGTCATGATGATGGCGCCTGTCAGGTATAACAGACCTCCGGTTGCGCGTAATGCATGCAGCGGAAGAATCTGTACGGTTGTTTCGAGGAAGTTTTTGTACACCAGGAATCCTTCCGGGTTAAATT
>JAEUSI010000287.1 GCA_016788375.1 Ignavibacteria bacterium
GGGAGAGCGGGACGAAAGATGAACGAGAAGTCCAGCTCGGTAAAACGCTGCGCAAGGAACAGTTAGCTGAAAGTAATACGGAATGGGAACAGGTGGGAGCGCAGTTTGAGATCATCAGCACGGTGGAACTCAAGAAGGCGCTGACGCTGAAACTCAGTTATACCGAGGAAGAGCTGAATGCAGTACGGGTTCGCTATCCGGAGTTTGACGAGCGTAAAGTTGGCGTATACCGAGAAGAAGACGGGAATTGGGTGTATGAAGGCGGCGAAGGTAGAGAGAGAGGCGTCACAGCGAAGATAGAGAAGACGGGAAGCTTAGCATTGTTCTATAATCCGACGCATGAGTTTCTGCCTAAGAGCATAGAGCTTTCACAGAATTATCCGAATCCTTTTAATCCGAGCACGACGATCAAGTTTGGCCTGCCGGATGAGGGACGGGTGAAACTGGTGATATACAATATACTGGGACAGAAGGTGAAGGAGCTCATAAACGAGACCAGAGGCGCCGGGTATCACACGGCGATATGGAACGGGAAGAATGAGACAGGCACGCAGGTCTCGAGCGGGCTTTATATCTACCGTCTTGAGATGGGCAAGGGCGTTCAGTCGAAGAAGATGCTACTCATCAAGTAACAATGAACAGTAGACATTGATCATGGATCAATGTTCCATGCAAATAATCGGAGGATTAAGATATGAATAGAACAATGCAGTATTTAGCAGGCTTAATGTTACTTGCGGTGATGAGTTGCGGTGATGACACGGTAATTCCGGCGCTGGATGAGGGGTGGACGGCGTGGGAGAATGGGTTGTATGTAGAGGCGCATGCGAAGTTCACGCA
>JAEUSI010000288.1 GCA_016788375.1 Ignavibacteria bacterium
CCCTGCCCGACATGGCTGGCCAGCAGGTACTTGAGCAGATCAAAAACTACGATCCGAACATCATTGTAATCATCGTTTCTGCACAGGAGAAAATCGGTACAGCGGTCGAGCTTCTGAAGAGTGGTGCATTCGATTATATCACTAAGGATCAGGATACTAAAGACAGACTCCTCAACTCAATAAACAATGCACGAAACAAACATTCATTAATTAAAGAGATTGATTACCTGAAGCGTGAAATCTCTGATAAGTACGAATTTGAGAAGAGTATCATCGGTTCCAGCACGGCCATCAAAAGAGTATTCGGTATGCTCGAGAAGGCAGTAAAAAGCACGATTTCGGTTTCTATAACAGGTGAAACAGGTACTGGTAAAGAGCTGGTTTCCAAGGCTATACATTACAATTCCAAACGAAAAAGCAAGCCTTTTATAGCTGTTAACATCGCTGCCATTCCATCTGAACTGATCGAAAGTGAATTGTTCGGACATGAGAAAGGCGCATTTACCGGAGCTCTGACCAGGCGCATCGGAAAGTTTGAAGACGCCGATGGCGGCACCATCTGTCTGGATGCAATCGGTGAAATGGATCCAAGCCTCCAGGCGAAATTGTTGCGCGTATTACAGGAACGTGAGGTCACGCGGATCGGTAGTAATCAGGTGATTAAACTTGACGTACGGGTTATCACAGCAACTCACCGTGATCTTGCGGAAGAGGTAAAGGCTGGTAAGTTCCGGGAGGACTTGTATTATCGCCTTTTAGGACTTCCCGTTCATCTTCCACCCTTACGGGAACGTGGGAGTGATATCTTGCTTATAGCCAAGCACTTCTTAGAT
>JAEUSI010000289.1 GCA_016788375.1 Ignavibacteria bacterium
TTCGGAACTGCCATCAGCCGGGGCTACACGGTCTCCTTGTTATCTAAGAGCGCGTCATTTGAGAATTATACGCTCACCGGAAACGGCGACGGATATTGGGTTCTTGGAAAATCGGTAGCAGGTGAAACGCCCGTCAACTGGCATTCTCTCGGCGCGCCGATCGATGTCGCGGCGACTGGAACTGCGTCTAATTTCAAAGCGGAATTCAATTATGCCGACATAGAAGCGATCAGAGCGCAATATGCGGATTTTGATGAAAGTAAGATTGGGCTTTATGAACGGATTGACGGCGAATGGAAATATGCCGGCGGAGAAGGCAAAGACGGTAAAGTTACCGCCGCTTTCAAAGGCACTCAGTTGGCCGTATTCTATAACCCGGATCACAAATTTATACCGACCGATTTTGCATTGTCGCAGAATTATCCGAATCCGTTTAATCCTTCCACAACGATTAGATACGACATTGCAAAAGAATCCAAGGTTGTTCTAAAGGTTTACAACATGCTTGGTCAGGAAGTGACGACGCTGGTAAATACAACAAAAGGACAGGGCCGTTATGAAATTCGCTGGAATGGCAAGAATCAGTTTGGCAACACCGTCGCATCCGGCGTTTACCTCTACCGCCTTGAAGCAGGCAATGTGGTAAAGACGAAGAAAATGCTTTTTATTAAATAAGGATTATGGATGCAACATGAACGGTGCATAATTCAAAATATTATGCATCGTTCATTTATAAAATTATATAAGGAGACTAGAAAATGAACAAAGTAATTTTATTCATGACGGTGTTAACTTTCGCAGTAGTCGCCGGTTGCGGTGGAGGCGGAG
>JAEUSI010000028.1 GCA_016788375.1 Ignavibacteria bacterium
CGGAAGAGAAGTTCAGAAATCTCTGCGACATGTTCACAAACTCCGGAGTAAAAATATTTTTAGCCGGCGGTAAGAGTGACAGGAAAGTTTCAGATTTCATTCAGAATAATTCTAAAAACAGAAATATCGTAAATGTTACCGGCCAGCTGTCCGTGCCGGAGTCTGCTGAACTGATTTCGAGAGCATCCGTGCTTGTTACCAATGATTCAGCTCCGCTGCATATCGGCAATGCAGTCGGTACGGATGTAATTGCTTTGTTCGGAGCAACTGTTCCGGCATTCGGCTTTTATCCCTACGGCAAAAATGATATAGTATTTGAAACCGAAGGTCTTCAATGCCGTCCCTGTGCAATTCACGGCGGAAAGAAATGCCCGGTCGGAACTTTTGACTGTATGCTTAAAATTAATGAAAGGGATATTTACAATTCCGTTTTAAAACTGTTACGCTAAATATTCGCTGAGTTTGTTTTTTATTTCTTCTCTGTTCAGGGTTTTACCGTTCGAATTCATTTCTTTAAGCAGTTCCCTGATTACTGCCTTGCCGTTTTCCTTCAGCCTGTCCTTAAGAAATCCGTCAAAAATTGTTTCACCGTTTAGAGCCTGATTAATTTCGGATTCTTTGTTGTGCTCGGTAAGTTCGGTGTAATAAACCACTCTGAATTTCCTGTTGAATTCCTTTTCCCGGTAAATCTCGAACATTGTTTTATCCGATTCAAATGCCATTACTGTATAAAAATTTTGATTTATAATTATTTATTTAACATAATTCTTTTTACATATTTTCCTAACATGTCAAATTCAATATTTACCGGATCCTTTTCCTTCATATATCTGAAATTTGTAATTTTAATCGTATGCGGAATTATTGCAGTTTTTATAAGAATGCTTTTTTTCGACTCCTTTACAATCTGCGCAACCGTCAGGCTGACTCCGTTAATGGAAATTGAACCGACATAAATAATATTATCCCTGAACCTTGGCGAAAATTCAAAATAAAATTCATGACTGTCTTTAAGCCGTATTATTTTCTTTACCGTGCCGGTAGTGTCTACATGCCCCTGAACAATGTGCCCGTCTAGTTTTGAATCAAGCTTCATCGCTTTCTCCAGATTTACAAAGTCATTCAGCTTAAGAGCTCCGAGATTTGTCTTGCTTAATGACTCATTGACTGTTGTGAACTCAAACTTTCCCGGTTGCCTGCTTTCTACTGTCATACATGCACCGTTTACGGAAATGCTTTCTCCGGGACGGATATCCCTTAAATAACCGCCGGCTTCAGGAGTGACGGTAAACTTAATGCTGTCGCCTTTTAACTTTCTTCCTGTGATTTTACCTGTTGTCTGTACTATTCCTGTGAACATTTTTATAATATATTAATATATCTTTTTCAAAATTTTCCGAATATATGAACTTAAGATTTTTAGCATCACTTAATCTTGAAATTTCAAAGTCATTAAATGATGAAATGCCTTTTCCTATTATTTTGGGAGCAATAAAGAGATAAAGATCGTCAAATAATCCCGATTTGACAAACTGTGAATAAAGATTTGCCCCGCCTTCAACAAGAACACTTGTAATGTTTAATGCATAAAACTTTTTCAGAATATCCTTGAGTACAAGCTTCTGATCCTTTTCTTTTACCCTGATAATATTTTTACTGTAAATTTCTGTTACAGCTTTTTTTGAAACTCCCGTTACAACAAAAGTCTTTTCTTTCTCATTGTCCGTGAATAATTTCAGGCTGCCCGGCAATGAAGAATCTTTGTCAATAACAATCCTGTACGGAGTCCTGCCGTGAACTTCCCTTACTGTCAGAGACGGATTGTCAAGCTTAGCTGTATTTTTGCCTATGAGAACCACATCATATTCGCTTCTTAATTTATGCACATATTTCCTCGATGCTTCACCTGTAATCCATTTGGATTTGAAATTGTTAAGTGCAATCTTTCCGTCAATACTCTGTGCTATTTTAAGAGTTACATACGGGAGCTTTTGCGTGACATATTTGAAAAAGAATTTATTCAGTTCCCTGCATTCATCCGCCAGTACTCCTGTAACAACTTCAATCCCTGCTTTCCTTAATTTCCTGATCCCTCTTCCGTTCACTTTCTCAAAAGGATCTTTCGTGCCGATAACAACTCTTTTTACTCTTTCGCTTACCAGAAGATCCGTGCAGGGAAAAGTTTTTCCGGTATGTGAACACGGCTCAAGGTTAACATAAACATCAGCTCCCTCAGGTTTATAACCGTTTTTTTTCGCATCTGTGAAAGCATTGACTTCTGCATGCGCTTCTCCGAATTTTTTGTGAAAACCTCTACCGATAATTTTTCCGTCTTTTTTTATAATACAGCCTACAAGCGGATTCGGAGACACATTCCCTTTTCCGCTTCCTGCCAGAAATATGCATTCCCGCATAAGTGATTCATCTGCCGTCATAATAATGCTCAAGCATTTTATTAATTATACTTTCCGGATTATTCCTGTAATATTTATAAGTGAGTTCATCGAATTTTGAAATAATATAATTGCCTTTTGCCGATGCTCTTCTGATAAAATCAGAATCATGAGAATATACATTCCTGAATCCCTGAAGTTCGGCAAAGATTTTCCGCTTACCGAAAAATGTTCCCCCGATTATACATTCATTAAGATGTATAAGCTTTTTTATGTCTGCTGCATCGGGAACATAAAAATCCTTTTCGTCTCCGATAAGAAGCGCAGGAGAATATATGAGATCAGTTTCAGGGAATTCTTCCATAAAATCAACTCTGAGAAAAAGATGTTCAGGAAGATATTCATCATCAGAATCCAGAAAAGTAATATACTTTCCCGAGGAGTTTATGATTCCCGTATTCAGTGACAATGGATGCTTACGGTTTGAGTGCCGGATATATTTTATATCCGGATTTGCTTTTAACAAAGGGAATAATTCTGTTTCGGTTTCATCAGTGCTCCCGTCATCAACAATTATAAGTTCAAAATCCCTGTATGTCTGATTTAAAACAGAATTAACAGATCTGTTAAGAAAATTCCTGCTGTTAAAAAGAGTCAGGATTACCGAAACATTATATTCCTTCAGTCCTGTAATCATTTCCACTCAATTTTTCTTGCACTTTTCGGAATCTTAAGTCTGTAAGAAAGCTTATTTTTGTTAAACTCTTCATTGAAATAAGTCAGCCAGATATTCTGTTTTTCAAACGGTCTGTTGATTGTAACCTTTTTCGGGAAATGAATTCCGTCTTTTTCGTAAAAATTCTCATAAATAATCTCAATCTTTGTATTTCCTTTTTCGTCGTATGTCCCTGCTTTCGAGACATAATAGTTTTCCTTGTTTATCCAGAATCTCTTGATTTCTTTTCCTGTTTTAAGATTAACTATATAACTGTTGTCATTCTGCGAGATGCTTACATTGTCATATTTTTCATCTTTAAATATAAACTTTCCCGAAAAAGCATTTATCAGCTCGTCAAAATTCACGTTAACCTTCATTATTATTCTCAGATTTCCCGGAGTTGACTGGCCGCTTATTACTTTATTGTCCGAAACATTATAATAAATAAAATTCTTTCTTGTTATCAGAAGATCAGCTACATCAATTCCGAAAGGTCCTTCAAGTTTTGTGAAGATACTGTCCGGTTTGTTAATGCTTACTGTTATAGATCCTGTATTGTTCAGTTCCGGAGAGTCAATAGATATCTCTCCGTCTGCATCAAGAGAAACAAGTTTCTCAGATCCTGAATTGACTCTGGCTTTTAATTCCTCAAATGAAATATCCGAGCTTGTTTCTGTTTCCGATGCCGTGCATGAATAAAAAATCAATGCCGTTATAATCAGTAAATATTTTGAATATTTTAACATTCTGAATTCAGTTGTATTTTTCCGCTTCACTTAAAAATGACTTAAGAATATTCTCTGATGCCGGCTCTTTTAAATTCTTAAATCTTTCCGGATGCCACTGTACTCCTATTAGAAATGACTTTCCTTTTTTATCCGAAAATTCAATTCCCTCTATTATACCGTCATCTGTTTTAGCATTAATCATAAGACCTTCCCCGAGCCTGTCAACAGATTGATGATGTGAACTGTTGACATCACAGCTTTCAACGCCTGTAATTTTATAAAGCAACGTGTCTTTGAATATATTCACTCTGTGTATTCTGTCTTCGTTTTTAGAAATTTTTCTGTGGTTTACTTTCCGGGTTTCCTCAATATCAAAAATCAGGCTTCCTCTGAAATAAACATTTACCAGCTGCAGTCCGCGGCAAATTGCCAGCACCGGCATTTTACTATTCAGTGCCGAATCCAGAAGATTCAGTTCAAATCCGTCCCTTCCGGGCTGATATGTTCCTTTCCTTTCCTTTGTATCCCAGTCGCAGAATAATTCAGGATAAATATCAATCCCTCCCGTTAACATTAATCCGCTGCACTCTCTCAGACGGTCATATTCTTTACTGCCGTTTTCAAAGTCAAGAACCGTAAAATCTATATTATACTTTCTTAACCATTCAAGATAAAAATCTATTTTTGACTCAGTTTTTGTTACTCCTATTTTCATTTAAAGCATTATCTAATATGTGATAAAAAATATTTTCGTTTAACGTAATTTCAGTTTTAAGTTTAAGGTAATATACAGGGAATTTTTCGGTGAAATCTCTGAATTGTTTGACTTTCACAAAATCTTTCTCTGTTGTAATATAAACTGTATCTTCAGAATATTTTGCTTTCAGCATTTCGATATCCGAATCACTGTATTTATGATGATCCGGAAATTTTACTGTATCTCTGATATCAATTCCTTCATTGTTTATCAGTTTCAGAAATGATTCGTCATTCGCTATACCGGAAAATACAACTGCCTTAAAACCGGATTTGGTTAAAATACTGTTTTTAAAATCTATAATATATTCTGTTTTATACCTCATGGAAATTACAAGCTGACTGAATTGCTTAAGCTCCGGAATTATTCCGTAATCAGAAGCTTTATTGTTCTGGACAATTACATCTGCGCGCTTTAATCCGGACATGTATTCTCTCAGCATTCCGGAAGGAACAGTAAAAAAATAACCTGATCTGTTTTCCGAAAAATCCTGTGCATCAATAACAGCGATGTCTGTGTCTCTGAAAATTTTTCTGTGCTGAAACGCATCATCAAGAATTATTATGCCGGCGTTAAAATTCTTAAGCAGGTGTTCGGCGGCTTTTATTCTGTCAGCTCCGGCAACAATATAAAATTTACCTTTATAGTTTTTCAGCAGTTCTTCGGAAATCATTGACAGTTCATCGCCGGATTTATCAGCGTTAACCAAAATATCATTCCCGTTACAGACAGTGAGAATTTCACCTGAATTTCGCCCGTAACCTCTTGAAATAATTCCTGCGCTGATTCCCTTATCAAGAAAATACCGGGCAATATGAATTGTCAGCGGAGTTTTTCCTGTTCCGCCTGTTGTAATATTTCCCGTCGAAATAACCGGTCTGCTTATCTTCCGGGTTTTAATTATTCCGTAATCATAAAATTTATTCCTGAAGAAAATAATAACAGAATAAACTACAGATACGGGGATCAGCAGAATTTTTATAACCTGCAACACTTCTATAAATTGTTTTAAGACATTTCACTGCCGAGTTTACTTTTAAAATTTTCAAGTTCCTCATTATAAAGATATGTATTGTAATAATATTTCTCTCCGAAATAAACATCGCATGAGGAAAAGGGCATTGGAATTTCAAATCTGTCCCAGCTTTTTGAAAGGACAATTTTATGTCTGTAATTTATCCTGACAGGTATCAACGGAGCACCGCACTTTAAGGAAATTACCAGTACTCCGTTTTTTATAACGTTAGCAGGACCGCGGGGACCGTCAGGAGTTACTGCAGCCGGAATACCGCTGCTGACATTCTCCATCAGACTGAACAATGCTTCTTTTCCTCCTTTTGAACTTGATCCTCTTATAACTTTGTAGTTCCATTTAACCAGTAAGTTAGAAAGAATATCACCGTCGCTGCTCTGTGAGACAAGTGCAGCAGTATTACTGTCCTTAAACAGTCGCCAGCCTGCAAGCATTTTTGAATGCCAGAAAATAAATACAGAATTCGATAAGGATTCAGGCTTGTTTTTAATATTCATACTGAGTGTTGCAAAAAGCATATTTATCAAAAAAGGAAGTACATTCAGTCCGAGGAAGTTCAGTATGCTTTTCAAATTAATTACCTTCCAGATTCTGAACTATCAGTCTTGCTGCATTTTCAGATGCATCTTCTTTTGTAAGAATCTCCCTTAAATGCCGGAAATTATTTTTCATCTCATTTCTGTACACGGAATTTGTAAGGATTTTTTTCCCCTCATGAAAAATTCTTTCCGGATTTGCATCATCCTGTAAAAATTCCCTGACAATTTCCCTTCCCGATAAAATATTTACCATTGCAATATTTTTAATTTTTACAATCCGGCTGCCTATAGCGTAATTAAGCTTTCCGGTTTTATAGATTACGCAGAACGGTGTACCTATGAGCGCACATTCAAGTGTGGATGTTCCGGATTTTGTAATTACAAGGTCTGAATTCAGAATTGTCCTGTAATTAAGCTGTGTGTTGTTTTCATCATATATAATATTAAAGTTACTTCCTGTAATTGCTTTAGTGAAATAAGCCCTGCTGAAGTTTGATGAGCAGATAAAGTTAACATTACATTCAAACTCATTTTGAAACTTAACCGCTGTTTCCATAAGCACGGGAAGCATTCTTTCAATCTCATCCTTTCTGCTGCCGGGAAGCATGCTTATCTGTATTTTATCATTCTTTTCTTTAAGGTTGCTGTTTAAAAAACCGTCAATTCTTTTTACAAGCGGATGTCCGGCAAATTCAGCTTTTATGCCTTCTTTTTCATAAAAATCAACTTCGAAAGGAAATACGACTATCAGAAGGTCAACATTCTTTCTGATAATCTTTATCCTGCTTTTGTGCCATGCCCAAAGCTGCGGGGAAATATAATAAATAATTTTTCCTTTATAGAATTTTCTGATATTGGAGATAAGCTTTAGGTTAAAACCCGGATAGTCGACAAGAATCACTGCATCGGGATTATCTTCCTTTATTCTCAGTTCGCATTGTTTCAGAACAGCTTTTATCTTTTTGATATTCATTATTACGGAAGAAAAGCCTATGAAATTCACATCCTCAATCCCGTATAAAAGTTCTGCATTCATCTTTTTCATTTCATTCCCGCCTATTCCGCAAAAAGTGATATTCTCATTCAGAACATTAATTTCTCTGATTAATGAAGCAGCATGCATATCGCCCGAAGCTTCTCCGGCAACTATGAATATTTTATTTTTTCTTTCCGGCAAAAGGTCAGAATTAATTGTATGATAAACCGGAAGTGTTTTATTTAAATAAGTCCGGGATTTGAAAAAATTTCTGGTATTAACTGTTTAAAATAAGTAATTGATGTAAATTTAAAAATACAAACAATTCATTCCCGGAAAAGCGAATAAATGGTTTAAGACTGAATTGTATGTTATTTAATACATTCAATTTAATGAATAATGATATTAAATTGCATAAACTAAAAAATTAATTTGCCCAGGATTTTATCAGTTTCCGTTTCAGAGCTTCCGTTTAAAGCCCGGCAATCCGAATTAAAAAATTTTTCGAGGGATATGTTTTCCTCTGATTATCCCGACATAGAAAAAATTCTTGAAGCATTTGATAATGCAGAAATTGATTACAGGAATCTTGCCGTTCCTCTGGATTATTTTAAACTTAAAAAATCTTTTAAGGAGAGAAACGAGCTTTATGCCGAACTTGCGTTGAAATATTCTGCTGAAACAGCAGCAGATTGTATGAATAAAGCATCTGTCGGAAAAGACAATATAACTGATCTGATTTTCGTTTCATCAACCGGTATTTCTACACCGGGTATTGACGCTCTTGTTATAAATCATATGAGACTAAACCCTTACATTAACAGGATACCTGTTTGGGGATTGGGCTGTTCCGGAGGAGTTTCAGGAATCGCAAAGGCTTCGGTAATTGCATCGGCAAATCCGGATGCTGTAGTTCTGGTTATTGCTGCAGAATTATGTTCTCTTACTTTTATAAGGGAAGATGTTTCCAAAAGTAATCTGATAGCTACCGGACTGTTTTCTGACGGTATAGCGTCGGTTATAGTAGCCGGAGACAATATTAAATCCGATTCGGGAAGAGAAATAAAAATTGCAGGTACTCAGAGCCGGCTTTATTACGATTCTCTTGATGTAATGGGATGGGAAGTCATGAATTCAGGATTTAAAGTCGTTTTTTCCAGAGATATACCGTCTATTGTAGGAAACAGCGTAAGACCGGATCTGGAAAAATTCTTAAGCAGCAATAAACTCGAACTTAAAGACATTAAGAATTTCATTGTACATCCCGGCGGGAAAAAAGTTATTGAAGCATACATTAATGCACTCGGAATAAATCCCGGATTGTTTTCCAATACAAAAAAAATATTAAGAAACTACGGAAATATGTCAAGTGCAACGGTGCTTTATGTTTTAAATGAATTTACGGAAACGGGGACAGAAGACGGATTCGGGCTTATGATGTCGCTCGGACCTGGATTTTCAAGCGATATGGTTTTGCTTGAGATTAAAAATAATTAACAGAAAAATTTTCAATTTCAATTTTATTACATAAAGACCTGTCTTGATTTTTTACCTGCTGATAATTTTAATAGTAATTCAGAGAATTACCGAACTTGTTATTTCAAACCGGAATAGTAAGTGGCTGACAGAAAACGGCGCAAATGAGTATGGACAGAGTCATTATAAATTTATCGTAATACTCCACGTTTCATATATTCTGAGCATGATTGCAGAGTATAACCTGAAACCGGTACATTCTAAATTTGATGTTATTAATTATTTGTTTTTGGTATTTTTCATTATACTTCAGACAGCAAGAATAAGCGTTATCAGATCACTCGGCAGATACTGGAATACAAGAATTTTCCGGATTGAAGGAAAGGATTTGATTAAGACCGGTTTGTATAAATATTTCAGACATCCGAATTATATTATAGTAATCTGTGAAATTTTCACTGTTCCGATGATATTTGATTTGTACTATACTGCCATAATTTTTTCTGTACTGAATGCAGTTGTTCTCAGTGTCCGTATAAAAGAAGAAAACCGCATATTAAAACTTTAATAAATCCATAATTTAAAATAATGAAAATTCAGCTCAGGGAAATTTGTCACGGCAGAAGCGGTGATAAGGGAGATGCAGCCAATATAGGTCTGATTGCCTATAAGAAAGAAGATTATGAACTCATAAAAAGAGAAGTTACGGCGGAGAAAGTAAAGAAATATTTTGCAGGTATCTGCGAAGGTGAAGTAATCAGATATGAAATGCCGAATATAAATGCGCTTAATTTTATACTGAATAATACACTCGGCGGCGGAGGGACAGTATCGCTGAAACTTGATGCGCAGGGAAAGACATTAGCTTCAGCATTACTTAAAATGGAAATAGAAAAATAAATAAATTTCAGAAAAAAAATTTAAAATATTAAATATGTTTGATCAGCAAAAATACAGATTAAAGAATTCAAAAGAAAAACTGAGCTCTTTACGGAGGTTTCTTTGACGTTGATAATAAGATACTTAAAATAGAAGAGCTTGAAGCTGTAACCCGGAAAGATGACTTCTGGGATGACAATAAAGCCGCACAGAAAATATTCCAGGAAATTTCTTCTCTTAAAAAATGGGTTGAGGAATACAACTCAGTAAACACGCATTATAAAGACATTACCGGACTGATAGAAATGGCTGAATCCGAAAATGACGAATCGCTTGAATCTGAAATCGAAAATGATATCAATAAATTTGAAAAAGAGCTTGATGAAATGGAATTCAGGAATATGCTGTCCGATGAAGATGATGTCAGGGATGCAATAATTACAATTAACTCCGGCGCGGGTGGCACAGAGTCGCAGGACTGGGCTGAAATGCTGCTGAGAATGTATCTTCGGTATTGCGAGAAAAAAGGATTTAAAACAACTCTCATAGACAGACTGGACGGTGACGGAGCGGGAATAAAAAGCGCAACTATTGAAGTGAAAGGTGAATATGCATACGGTTATCTTAAGGCGGAAAACGGAGTTCACAGGCTTGTCAGAATTTCTCCGTTTGATGCCAATAAGAAAAGACATACATCCTTTGCAGCAGTTTATGTGAGCCCAGTGCTTGACGACAATATTGAGATCGAAATAAATCCTTCCGATATTAAAGTTGATACTTTCAGAGCCGGAGGCGCCGGAGGACAGAATGTCAATAAAGTTGAAACAGCAATCCGTATTACTCACATGCCTTCGGGTATTGTGGTGCAGTGTCAGAATGAAAGATCGCAGAATCAGAATAAACTGAATGCAATGAAAATGCTTAAGTCAAAGCTTTATATGATTGAGAAGGAAAAGGAGATTGCCAGGCTGCAGACAATCGAAAGCAGTAAAAAGAAAATTGAATGGGGAAGCCAGATCAGAAGCTATGTTTTTCATCCTTATAATATGGTAAAGGATCACAGAACAGATTTTGAAACCAGCGACACACAGGGAGTAATGAACGGCGAGCTTGACGGGTTTATTAAAGCATATTTACTTAATTAACACATTTATTTGAATTTTAAATTATTCATAGCAGGCAGATATCTTTCTTCAAGAAGCGATTCGAGATTCATTTCGTTTATCACTTACATTTCCATCACTGGTGTTATGCTCGGTGTGGCAGCGCTTATCATCACTACTTCCATTCTGAACGGATTTGAAAAGGAAATCAGGGAGAAAGTTGCGGGACTGGTCTCGCATATACAGATAAATTCATTCCTGTCGGAGGGTCTCGATGACTATGACAGGGCAATCGGCATTATCAAAGACAGTATAAACGGTGTTACGGGAATATCTCCGATTGTTCAGAAAGAAGCTGTGCTGAGGATAAAGTCAAATGTCGAAGGGATAATGTTAAAAGGAATTATTCCCGAAACTGATCTTTCAACCGCCAGAAATAAACTGGTCAGGGGAGAATTTAATCTTGTACCTAAAGATTCCGTGTTTTCCAGACTTCTTGTCGGTGACAAACTTGCGCAGAAATTAAGCATAGATACCGGAAACAAAGTAATTGTTTTCGGTCTTAACGGTATTCCGTCACCGTTAAATCCGCCTAAGATTCAGCAGTTTATTGTGTCTGGAATTTATGAAACCGGACTGAGAGATTATGATGATGTAATAATTTATACCGATATCGGAACTGCGCAGAAGCTGTTTAAGCTGGGGAGCAATGTCACGGGAATTGAAATTACACTGAGCAACATAGACAGCGTTGAATCAGCCGTTGCAAAAATCAAAAAAGACGTAGGATACCCTTACTTCCCAAAATCAATGTATAAACTGTTTAAACCTCTTTTTACATGGGTTGAACTTCAGAAAGCTCCTACTCCTGTAATTCTGGGTTTGATAATTATTGTAGCTACTTTTAACATAGTGGGAACTCTTCTTATGCTTGTTCTGGAAAAAACCAGGTCTATTGGAATTCTGAAATCGCTGGGAGCAAGCAGATCTCAGATAATGAAAATATTTTTGTATGACGGTCTGATTATCGGAGTAACCGGAATTATACTCGGAAATATACTTGGTATCGGAATCTGTCTCCTTGAGCTTAAATATAAATTCTTTTCACTTCCCGAAATGTATTACATGAAAAGCGTCCCGATTCTTCTTGAATCAGAATACATTATATTTATTTCACTCATAACTGTATTACTAACCTTCCTCGCCACAATAATACCGTCATATCTTGCTTCCAGACTTGATCCTGTGAAATCATTAAGATTCAGCTGATATGAAGGAATCACCCGATAAATCAAAATCAAAAATCGAATCGATGTTTGATGATATTGCTCCTGCCTATGACAGGCTCAATCATTTATTCACTCTGAATATTGATATAAAATGGAGAAAGGAAATAGTAAAGTACATCAGGAAAAATAATTACAGCAGGGAAGTATTGCTTGATCTTGCAACCGGGACCGGAGATTTAAGCAGGGAACTACTTTCTCTTAGTCCTCTGAAAATTTATGCTGCGGATATTTCACGGAAAATGCTTGATATTCAGAAAATAAAAGTCAATTCAGACAGATTGATACTGGTAAGAGCAGATGCCCAGTCATTGCCGTTTGATGATGAATATTTTGATATTGTAACAATTGGATTCGGTGTCAGAAATTTTGAAAACACGGAGATATCTCTCAGAGAAATTAACAGGGTTTTGAAAAAGAACGGAAAGCTGATTATCCTGGAAATGTTCAGAGGCGAAGGATTTAAAACCGGACTGTTTAATCTGTATTTCGGAAAAGTTATGCCTTATATCGGAAATAAAATTTCCGGCAGCAGTGCTTACAGTTATTTGTTCAGGTCTGTTGATACTTTTTTGAATGTGAAGGAATTTACAGATCTCAGCAGCAAATGTAATTTTGAAACTGATTTTTTAAAGAATAATTTTCTCGGCATAGTTAATACATTATATCTGACAAAAAAAACTGACTGCTAGGACGGCAATTTCTCTCAAAAATATGTATTAAAAAAAATATGAATTTACTATATTGTAAAAACAAATTCAGAAAAATAATACTTTTCCGGTATGTGATCTGCAGCCCGGAGTAAAGTATTATTAAAATTATTAAAGGTTTTTTTAAAGCTTTAACATTTGATACCTGTGCTGTGTTAAAGAAAATTAATTCACAGGGGGAAAGAAAAAAGTTATGGTAGTAAAAATACAAAATCAGATTTTCAATATGAGTTTTGTAAAATATTTGATGAAAGTTGACGGCAAGGACGGAAATTTTTTTATCGGCGTATTCACGACAATCGGTGATAAAGAATTTTATTTCGAATATCCGTCAGCACAGAGAAGAAATGAAGACTGGGACAGAATAGACAGAGAGCTTGTACCGGTTTTCTCTTCTAAAAACTGATGTTAAGGAATTTGAAAATCCGGAACTCTTAAATGCCGGGTTCCGAACTCAATTCGATCCCCAAAGATTTAAAAAAAATATCCGTAAATTTTAAAGTTTACGGATATTTCTTTTTTTAAAACTGCTGTTATAAAATAAATATTATCTGTTCCTGTTATACTTTTTAGGTGATTTATACTTGCTGCATTCACTCTTAAGCTGGAAATACAGCTTTTTGTAATTTACTTTGCTCCGGCTGTAGTGTGATCGGTGTTTGCTGCTTTTACCGGCAGAGGAGATGAATTTTTTCCTGTGAATCTTCTTTCGGTAAGTGATTTTTTCTACTTTCGATTTTACGGAAGTAATTTCATTTTTTAACCTGTCATACTTGTCTTTGTAAATCTCAATATCCTGAGACATATCGAGATTTTCTGCGCTTATTTGTTTAATCAGTTCACGGTCTTCGATATTTGTTTTATATGTGTCATAATACAGATATCCAAGAGCTCCCGTGGAGCATACGAGAAATGATATTACAATAGTCTGGATGTTCCTTGAAAAATTGAAATTCATTTTTACTCCTTATTTATAGTTTTTAAAATTAAGAAAATTATACGGTTTGATCCGGTCAGTTGTTTCCGGATTTAACGAAATATATAATTTATCCGATGTAAATTACTGCTCAGAATTTTAAATTACAATAGTTTTATTGAAAAATTTCCAGTGCAGATTTCTGTATACGAGATCCGCTTTTAATGATTTTACTGCAAGTGCAGAAACATATTCATTGTTTATTTCAATTTCATATAAAGACCAGTTTTCTGCTTCCGCAGGATTTCCCGTAATTTCAATAATTTCAGCCCGGCGACTGTCACCTACAGATACAGAAAAATTTTTCAGAGGGTACGAAAGACCTTCTCCTTTTGCTTTTATAAAAGCTTCCTTCTTTGTCCAGCATTTGAAAAATTCAGTATTGATACTTTCATTCTTTAAACCGGAAAATTCAAGTATTTCCTTTTCCGAAAAATATCTTGATGCAATATTCATTGCGTCCGGCATTTCTCTTAATCTTTCAATGTCGACCCCTATTTCATTTATGCCGCTAAATGCTATTACAGCGTAATCACAGGAATGAGAAAGGTTAAATTTAATTTCAGAGTCTTTTATAAACGGCTTTCCGAATGAAGTATATGAGAAAACTATTTCAGAAGGATTTACCCCGGTATATTCAGACAGAATACTCCTTAAACTGCCTCTGCATATTACATAGCTGATCCTGTCTTTTGCAATCCTGAATCTGCCTGCTTTACTCAGTTCGTCTCCGGACAGCAATTTTTCAAAGTGAATTATTTCATGTTCGTATTTTCTTGTATCTAGTATGCAAATGTGAATTTCGCCGGCGGGTAATTTCATTACGCAAAGATTTTAAAGTTAATTGTTTTAAGTTACAACTTTTTTAAAAACATTGCCTGCAGATCCGTTTGATTCATTAATACTGTAAACTTCACGGTGTGTTTTATCAAGTACAAAATTAAGCTTTTCCACAAACTCACGGAGTTTAGGTTCCCTTACGATAGATTTGTGATCGGTGCCGGGAATAACATAAAATTCCAGCCCGCCTCCGGCTAAGCTTTCCCATCTTTTCCTGTATTCCGTTTTTGTAGCTTCACATTCAATGAGTGTTATCTTCCCGGGAAATTTCTTTGCAATATATCTGTCCTGTGCCTTGAAATGAATTTGTCTTATATGATTATAAATCTTTTTCCTTTCACTGCTGAATGTATCGTCGTATTTATTCTTCAGATTCTTGATGAGTTTTTTTATTTCATTTGAACTGTAATTATAAGCTACTTTAAAGAATTCACCTGTTCTGATATGCTTAATTGTACTGCTGATAAAATGCTTCGAATCCCTTTTCTGAGGAATATGATCAACAGGTTTCTCCGTGAAAGGCGGCCACGTATCAAAAATTGAAAGCAAAGCAATCTTCTGACCCTGCTTTGTCAGCTGCTGCGCGACATCAAAAGCAACTCTTCCTCCGAAGCATCTTCCTCCGATTAAATACGGACCTTCCGGCTGAAGCGACTGAATTTCCTTAACAAAGTGAACGGACATCTGTTCAATCTCCGTATGAGGAGGTTCTTTCCCGTCAAGACCGACAGATTCCAGAATATAAAAAGGCTGATTGTCAGGGAGATATTTTATCAGATCTTTAACTTCAAGCGCTGTACCTGCTGCCGGCGGAATATAAAAGAACGGAAGTCTTGAACCGCCGGGTTTTACTGCAACAAGAGACTTCCACTGCGGTTTCCAGCCTTCATCCTTTAATATCACTGCAAGCTGTTCGATTGTCGGATAACTGAACAAAGTTGATAGAGGTAATTTTTTACCGGTGAGTTTTTCTATATATCCGAATAATCTTAATGCAAGAAGAGAATGTCCTCCGAGTTCGAAAAAATTATCCTTTATGCCGATCGGTCTTTTGCCGATAACTTTTTCCCAGATTTTTACAAGCTGGAGTTCAAGTGTGTCTTTAGGTTCGGAATAATTTGTACTTTCATTTGCTCTGATAAATTCCGGTTCAGGCAGGGCTTTTTTGTTGACTTTGCCGGATCCTGTCAAAGGAATCTCATCCATTAAAACAAATTCGGAAGGTAACATAAACACAGGAAGCTTTGTCTGAAGATGATTTTTCAGTTCCGGGATTTTAAAAGCATTGTTGTCTTCGGTGACTATGTAAGCAATTAGTCTTTTGTCTCCATCATGATAATCCTTAGCTATGACAACAGTTAACCGAATTCCCGGGTAATGACTGATTGCATTTTCGATTTCGCCGAGTTCGATTCTGAATCCTCTTAACTTTATCTGATTGTCTTTCCTTCCGAAATATTCAATATTACCGTCCTTCATAAATCTTACAAGATCGCCGGTTTTATATATTTTAGCGCCTTCTTTATCCGAAAACTTATCCGGAATGAATTTCTCGAGAGTCAGCTCATCTCTTCCGTGGTAACCTCTTGCAACCTGATCCCCGCCGATATGCAGTTCTCCTGCAACTCCCGCCGGGACAGGATTGCAATACATGTCAAGGACGTATGCCTGTGTGTTTGCAACAGGTTTACCAATCGGGACTGTATTAAGTTTTGTATGTTTATCACACTTCCAGTATGTAACATGCACCGATGTTTCCGTTGGTCCGTACAAGTCATGAAGTTCCGTGTCCGGGAATTTTCTGAAAAATAAATTCTGTACATTTAAAGTAACTTCCTCTCCGCTGCTGACAAATAATCTTAATGACGTGCATTTGTCTGCACCTTTTTCCTCAAGAAACATTGCAAGCATTGAAGTTACAAAGTGTATTATTGTGATTTTCTTTCTGTTAACGACGTCAATCAAATATGCATTGTTCTTATGCCCGTCCGGAACTGCAAAAACCAGTTTTGCCCCGCAGATAAGAGGCATGAACAATTCAAATGTCGAAACGTCAAAACTAAAAGATGTCTTCTGCAGCACAACATCTTCCTGACTGCACCGGAGATAGTCCTTTATCCATAAGATCTGATTTGTAAGACCTTTGTGAATGTTTATCACGCCTTTCGGATTGCCTGTTGATCCGGAAGTATAAATCACATATACCATATTTTCAGGCGTAAGCTTTACTTCAGGAGGAACAGAAGATTCGCTGCTGAATTTATTTTCATCATCAAGAAAAACAACTTCAGCATTATGATTAATAATTTTTTCCTTATGGTTTTTTGATGTCAGAAGAATTTTTATACCGGAATCCTGAATCATATAATCTATCCTTTCCTGCGGATATGACGGATCAATTGGAACATAAGCTCCTCCTGCTTTTAGTATTCCGAGAAGACCGGTTATCATTTCAAGTGAACGGTCAATGCATATCCCGGCAATAGTCTCGGGTTTGACTCCCGCATTGATAAGATAATTTGCAATTTTATCCGTAATCACGTCGAGTTCACTGTATGTCATCTGTCTGTCCTCGAACTCTATTGCTACTGAGTCGGGAGTTCTCTTTACCTGATCCCTGAACAATTCATGTACAGGCTTGCTATCCGGATAAGTTACCTTTGTATCATTCCATTCATACAAAATCTTGTTTGCTTCTTTTTCTGTGAGTACGGGAATTTCCGAAATTCTTCTTTCAGGGTTCAGTGAAACATTTTCAAGAAATGTTTTAAAATTCTGAAGAACCTGCTCTATAAATTCAGTTTCATATTTAGAAGTCTCGTAAATAAATTTTACGGCAAGATTCTCTCCGGGAGCAATTACGATTGTAAGAGGGAAATTTGTTCTTTCAAAAGCTTTAAGGTTGTTGATTTTTATCCCGGCTATTCCGTTTTCAAAAGATTTATCAAGCGGATAATTTTCAAATACAAGAATATTCTCAAACATCTGAGTACCCCGCGGTATTTCACTCCATTCCTGAATATCAACAAGCGAACTGTATGAATACTGATCTCTTTCAATATGATTTTCCTGAATTTTTTTCAGCCAGGGAATCAGCGCTTCAGTCTTATCCGCTTTAATTCTTACGGGCAGAGTGTTTATGAATAATCCTGCCATTGTATCTACACCTTTTATGTCAGGATTCCTTCCGGAAACTGTCCCGCCGAATAATACATCCTGTTCGCCGCTGTAAGTGCTTAGAATATTTGCCCAGGCACCCTGAATAATTGTATTAAGCGTAATCTGATTCTGTCTTGCAAAATTTTGCAGACTGTTCGTAAGAGCTTCATTCAGAATTAAGTCAAGTTCCTTAACTTCTTCCGGTCCGGGTTCCTTCACCGTATCATAAGCATTAAGCTGAGTAGGGGAGTCAAATCCGGATAGTTCCTTTCTCCAGAATCTTTCCGCAGAATTTTTATCCTGCTGATTCAGCCAGAGTATAAACTGCTTATATGACAACGGTCTTTGCAGATTATGCGGAATTCCTTTGATCAGGGATTCGTATACAGTAAACACTTCTTTCTGAATTATCGGGTAACTCCATCCGTCCATTAATATATGCTGAAATGTCCATACAAATTTGTATGTCTCATCACTCAGTTTAATCAGCGTGCATCTCATAAGCGGCGCTTTTTCAAATGAAAATAAATCAGATCTGTCCATTTTCAGGAATGAATTAAATTCATTTTCCTGTTCTTCGACTGACTTCCCTGACCAGTCAAATGACTTCCATGATAATTCCGCTTCTCTGTTTACAATCTGAACAGGTTTTGAGATTCCTTTCCACTGGAATGATGTTCTGAATATTCCGTGCCTTCTGACAATTTCTTCCCACGCTCTTTTGAAGTTATCTTCGTTCAGATTTCCGGTCAGATTATAGCAGAACTGATCAATATAAGCGCTTGAATGCGCGGAATACAAAGCATGGAAAAGTATTCCCTGCTGAAGAGGTGCTAATTCAAATATATCTTCAATGTTATTTTTATTATTCTGCTGCATCTGTCATTTTAAATTTGCGAGTAAATTGTCAAGTTCCTGCTGATCCAGACCTGCCGCGGAGAAATCAGAAGGTGTATAACCTCCTGCTTCTGTAGATATGCAGTGTGAAATAATTTCTTTAAGTTCTGTAATATAAATCTGTGCAAAATTTTCGATGGTTTCTTTATTAAATATATTTTTACTGTATGTAAAATCAAGTTTCAGGCAGTTGTCTGACAAAACACTGTTTATTTCCAGCTTGTGCTTCCTTTTTCCGTTTTCATTCCTGCTTAAAACTATCAGCCTGTCTCCGAGTTTCCACTCCTGATCACCGTTTATAATTTTGTTAATCTGCCCGAGATAGTTGAATACAATTTCAGGTTCTGGAATTTTTAGCATTTCACTTTTTATTAATGCATCTTCACTAATATATCTAAGCATTCCGTATGAAATGCCCCCGTCAGGATTCCGGCGAAGTGTCTCTTTAACGGATTTTATTATATCCCCCTTATCATCAGAAACAGCAGAATCAAGCAATACCGGAAATATTGAAGTAAACCATCCGACAGTTCTGGATATGTCAGCTGTACCCGGTATCTCTTCTCTTCCGTGACCTTCAAGATTTATAAATAATTTTTCCTTCTTTGACCATTTTCTGTAAGATGTCAGTAAAGAAGTTAAGAGTATATCGTTGATCTGTGTGTTGTATGTTTTTGGAACTTCTTTAATCAGGAGATTTGTATTTTCACTGTCAAGTTCAGCTCTTACAGACATTTCCGAAGATGCACTATCTTCGGTTGAATTGTCATCCACAGGAATCTCATCAGCATCAGTACCGGAAAGTGAAATCCAGTGTTTCAGCTGTTCTTTGATTTTATCCGAATCCGAATATGCCTTAAGTTTTCTGCTCCATTCTTTAAAAGATTCAGTCTTGTCAGATAATTCAATTTTATTACCCGACGATGACTGACTGTATGCAGTATAAAGATCCTCAAGCAGTATCCTCCATGAAATTCCGTCAATGCACAGATGATGAACAATTATCAGCAGTCTGTCGTCAGTACTTTCAGGCATTTTATAGTGTCGTATTTTAATCAGATGTCCGGAAGACAGATTTAAAGTCCGCTGCATTTCCTTTATATCATTATCCAGTTTCTCCCGAATATTCTCAGCATCAGATCTGGAAAAATCTGCTGTGCTGAATACTGTATTGTCTGAATAATCTTCATTATACTGCTTCCAGCCGGAGTCTTTTTTTGTAAATGATAATCTCAGCGCATCGTGATGCTTAATAAGTTCTTCAGCAGCAGAGTTCAGTGATCCGGTTTTCAGGTATTTCGGAACATGAAGAAGCACAGAATGATTGAAATGATCCGGTTCCGGCAGATTCTGTTCAAAAAACCAATGCTGAACAGGTGTCAGATTAACTTCTCCTGTTACAATATCCTGCTGTGCGGTATTTTCAATACTTGTATCAATCACCGATGCAAGCTCGGATATTGTCTGAAACTGAAATATCTGCTTTGGAGTAATTTTAAGCCCTTCCTTATTTGCTTTGAATATTATCTGAATACTAATTATCGAATCGCCTCCGAGTTCAAAGAAATTGTCATTCACTCCGACTTTGTCGAGAGACAGTGCCTCTTTCCATATCTTAACAAGAATTTCTTCCGCAGGATTTGAAGCGGATTTGAATTCAGTATGAAGTTCATCCCGTGAAAACTCAACTGTTGTCAGGGCTTTCCTGTCTGCTTTTCCGTTTTGTGACAAAGGAATTTTATCAATGAATGTAATCTGCGACGGGATCATATATTCCGGCAGAATCTCTTTCAGATATTTTCTGACATCATTGAGTGTTGCTTTTTCTTCTTCATCTTTAACAAGAAAAGCAATAATCCTTTTATCTCCCTGACGGATTTCTTTGGCAATTACAACCGCTTCTCTGATTCCTTCCATTCTGTTAAGAACGGATTCAATCTCACCAAGCTCTATCCTGAAGCCTCTTATTTTAATCTGATTATCAAGTCTTCCGAGATACTCAATGTTACCGTCAGGCATATATCTGACAAGATCGCCTGTTTTATACATCTTAGCATTTTCTTTACCGGAAAAAATATCAGGAATAAATTTTTCGGATGTAAGTTCCTCCCTGTTAAAATATCCTTTAGCAACCTGCACTCCGCCGATATGAAGTTCTCCGGGTATGCCTTCAGGAACATTTTTAAGATAAGGGTTAAGAATGTAAATCTGAGTGTTATCAACCGGCTTTCCTATCGGGACAAAATTCAGCTTGCTTTCCTTCTCACATTTCCAGTATGAAACATCAACCGCAGCTTCCGTCGGACCATAAAGATTATGCAGCTCTGTATTTTTAAAAATTCTGAAAAACTGATCCTGAAGCGGTTTAGTCAGTTCTTCTCCGCTGCATATTACTTTCTTCAGTGAAATGCATTCCTGCGCTTTCCCTTCTTCAAGAAAAACCTGTAGCATGGAAGGCACAAAATGCATTATGGTAATATTTTTATTTATGATTTCTTCTGCAAGATAAGAAGTATCCTTGTGTCCTTCCGGTTTAGCAAATACAAGTTTCGCTCCGCTGATAAGAGGCAGGAAAAATTCCCATACTGAAACATCGAAACTGAAAGAAGTCTTCTGAAAAATATTGTCCGATGAAGTAATGCCGAGATAATCCTTCATCCAGAGAAGCCTGTTCAGTATTCCGCCGTGAGTATTCATCGCGCCTTTCGGCTTACCGGTGGAACCAGACGTGTAAATCATATAAGCGAGATTCCCGGCAGACAGGCTTACTTCCGGAATTGAAGAAGATTCTGTGCCACTGACTTTTGAAAATTCATCGGTAAAAATTACTTCATTCTTAAAATCTGAAATACCACTTCTGAAAATTTCTCTGCTTAATACAATCTTAACCTGTGAATCATCGAGCATATAATCAACGCGTTCTTTCGGATAAGAAGGATCAACAGGAACATACGCTCCGCCGGCTTTTAAAATCGCAAGAAGCGAAATTATCATTTCAAATGATCTGTCAAGATAAACTCCTACAAGTGTATCAGGCACAACGCCTTTTTTAATCAGCAGAATTGCCAGCATGTTTGTAACAGCATCAAGTTCTGCGTAAGTAATAGATTCATTTCCGATTTCAGCTGCAGTTAAATCCGGAGTCGCCTTTGCCTGCGCTGAAAATAATTCATGTATAAGAAGTGAAGTGTCATATTCAACTGCAGTATTATTCCATTCTTTTAAAATTTTATTTTTTTCAGAATCAGATAAAATACTCAGGTCAGATACCGGTTTTTCCGGATTATCCGCGATGTCCTGAAGCAGATTGCACAGATGTCCGCTCATCTGCTTTATCAAGCCGCTTTCAAATACGTCATTATTGTATTTTAATACTCCCGTAAAAATATTCCCGCCTTCGAAAAATTCAAGCATTAAGTCGAATTGTCCTTCCTGCTGCGGTATGTCAAAAGATTCAATCTCAAGATCTCCGAACTTAACTTTAACGCCTTTATTGCCCGGAACTATAAGTTCCTGAATCTCCCTGCCTTTAGGAATTCCCTGCATTGCAAAAAATGCCTGAAAGACAGGAGACCTGCTCGGGTCGCGCGATTTCAGAATTTTTTCAACTATCACCTGAAAAGGAATTTCCTGATGTGAAAGCGCGCCGATTACTTTTTTCTTTATCTGCTGAATGAATTCCCTGAATGTAATACCGGAGGAAAACATACCCTTGATTGCCACAGGATTTATGAAATATCCTGTCATGTTATCAAACTCGGACTTATATCTTCCGGCTGTAGGCGTTCCGGTGATAATTTCAGTCTGTGAAGTATAAAAGTGAAGAAGTATCTGATAAGCGGATAAAAGAGTAACAAACAAAGTAGTTCCTTCTTTCTTTGACAGCTCTTTCAGCTTGAATGAAAGTTTATTGTCAACTGTAAAATATTCAGAGACTCCGCTGAATGTCTGCATTGCAGGACGGGGTTTTCCGGAATGCAGATTAAGAATGGAAGCTTCCCCTGAGAGTTCATTTTCCCAGTAAAGAAGATGTTCTTTCCCTTTGCTGCTGTTAATAATTTCTTCCTGAGAATTTATATAATCGGAATATTTTACTTTGGGCTGAATAAAGTGCGCTTCTTTTCCTTCAGATACAGATTCGTATATATTTTTAAGTTCATTAAGAAGGATTCCGAGCGACCATCCGTCACAGCAGATATGATGCATCTTCATCATCAGTACATGGTTTCTTTCGCTTACTCTGAAAATGTAAACTCTGAACACCGGACCATGCTCAAGATCAAAAGGAATTCTGTATACCTGTATACATTTTGACTTAAGTTCTTTTTCAGACAGACCTTCGCAGTTTATCTCTTCAAACGAGATTTCTTCATAACCGAGTATTTCCTGAACAGGACTGCCTTCCTTTATATAAAATCTTGTCCGCAAGGATTCATTCTGATTGAGAAGTATCTGAAATGATTTTTTCAGAAGGTTTAAGTTTACCGGTGAAATTATTCTGGCGGTAAACGAAACATTATATGCGGAGCTTTCGGGAGAATTCAGATACAGAAAAAACAAAGCGCTCTGTCCGTGAGAAAGCGGAATCACTTCGTTTTCCCTGTTCGCCTTTTCGGCCAGCTGCTTTTTTAGAAGTGCAATTTTTTCTTTTGCAGTAAGTTCTTTTAAATTTATTTCTTTGCTCAAATTGTAATAAAGATTTTGTTAATTCATTTCCTTTAACAGTCTTTCAAGCTCTTCTTCACTCAGATTGTCAATGTTTGCAAGTAAATCCCTTGTCTTATCCTCATCGGAAATTACGGTTTTAATTTCCTCTGCCTCTGAATCAGTTTCTCCGGAATAATCCGGCAGTTGTTCTTTAAGTTCTTCAGCGAGTTTGATTATATTAGTTTCTTCCATGTATCTGACTAAATTCAGGTCAACGCCGAGTTCAATATTAACCTTGTTCTTAAGTTCAATTGCCATAAGTGAATCCAGGCCGACACTGTTCAGCGGCTGTTCAATATCCAGATCATCCGGGCTTAATCCCATTATGCGCGAAATCAAATTCTGAAAATATTTTATAAGAAGATCAAACTTGTTTTCCTGCGGGGCTTTCTTTAAACCTGTAAGCAAGTCATCTTTTTTATTCAGTAAAGCCGGAAGCTGCTCCTTCAGTTCCTCCGCAAGCTGGCTGATGTTAGTTTCTTCCATATATCTTACAAGATTTAGATCTACTCCGAGCTCTGAGTTTACTTTATTCTTGAGCTCTATCGCCATAAGTGAATCCAGTCCGATTGTATTTAAAGGCTGTTCCGCATCAAGTTCATCAGGCTCAAGTCCCATAATTCCCGATATCACTTTACGGAAATATTCTTTCAGAATTTCAGTCTGATCTTCAGGTCCTGCATTTTCAAGACTTGTAATAAAATCTGTATCTGTGTTTTCACTTTTAAAAGTAAATGCAGTATCAGAATATTTATCAGTAAGTCCTTCCGTAAATCTGCTTTTATATCTTTCGTTGAATTTTTTCCAGTCAACCGGCAGAATTCCCGTCTGCGTGTTTCCTGTATTCATTGCTCTTTCGAGTGCTCTGATTCCCTGTGAAGGATTAATTGTCTTCAGTCCCGGAATCTTTTCCTGCTTGTCTGCTCCTTTCGCCGCTGCAGAGCCGATTTCTGACCAGACTCCCCAGTTAATGCTCATTGCTGCGAGACCTTTCGATTTTCTGTAATATGCAAGACCGTCGAGAAATGCGTTTGCCGATGAATGATTCGACTGGCCAGCTGAACCGAGAAGCGAAGCAACCGATGAATACATTATAAAAAAATCAAGTTTTAATTTTTTCGAGTTCTCATGCAGATACCATGCTCCGAGAACTTTCGGAGACATTACCCTGCTGAATTTCTCTTTTGTCTGATTCATTATTACGCCGTCATCGAGTATTCCGGCTGAATGTATAATTCCTTTCAGCGGCGTTCCAGACTTCTTTATTTCAGAAAAAATATTTTCAACATCTCCTTTATTTGTGATATCAGCTTTAATAATTCTCACTTCAGTTCCGGCGGATTTTATCTGATTTAATAATTCATCTGATTCATCGGTCTTATCTCTTCTTCCGCTCAGAATAAGATGCTTCGCTCCTTTGTCCGAAAGGAATTTAGCCGTAAGTAATCCGATTCCACTGAGACCTCCCGTAATCAGATATGAACTGTCTTTATGAATTCTGATGCTGTCATCATTAAATTTTGTTTTTATTTTTTCAAGCCTTGCAGTATATCTGTCTCCGTCCCTGAATGCAATTATTTCTTCGCCTGAAAATTCAGGAGATAAGGAATCCGGATTAATTTCTTCAATCAGATATTTAATGTCATACTTGCTGTCAAAGTCAATACTTTTGCATTTATATTCAGGATGTTCCATCCTAATAACTTTTGCGAGACCGTTTAAAGGAGAAAATACAAGCCCATTAAGATTATCACCTTTTATAACATACTGTGAATCGTGAGTTACAATATAAAGCGATGGATTATTCTTTAAACCTGATTCGGAAATCGCTTTTAAGATGTTTACTAGCTTTATGCAGCATGATTCAGTTTCATTTTTTATGTCACCTGTCTTTATTCCGCTGTTGTGTGAATTAATATATACCACTGACAATTTTTTCCTGTCTTGAACTGATTCCTGTATTCCGATGATTAATTCTGCTAAATCCGATTTATCCGAAAAATCTGCTTCTAATATTGTACCGGATGATTTGGCTTTATGCTTATCTGTTTTGTCAGTGATTAAAGAGAAACTCAGATCTGAATTCTTTAAATATGATGAAATATTCACTGCTGATTTATTGTCAGAGAAAAATAATATATGATTATTACTTTTGGCAGCAAAATTTCTTTCGGGAGCTTCTGCAATTATCAGTGACTGTGAAGTAAATGAAGAATTGTCTTCCGGTTCCGGCGCAGAAACAACCGCGGTTTCAAATCCGGTTTCTTTAAGAAATCTCTTCCATGAATCACCTGAAAGCAATGCATAATCAGGTCTTAAATCCCTGTCGCTGAAACGCCACCAGCCTTCTGTCATTCCGAATGTCAGATCAATCCAGTTGTTCTTTTCAGTAACTTCATTTAAAATAAGTATTCCCTTTCCGGAAAGAAGTTTTAAAATGTTTTCAGCCGAAGTCTTCAGATCTTTCGTAGCATGAATTACGTTTGAAGCAATTATCAAATCAAAACTGTTCTTTTCAAAGCCCTGTACAATAGCATCTTTCTCCAGATCCAGAGTTTTAAATTCAATGAATCCGTACTGATTGAATTTTTCCTTTGCCTTGTTAAAAAATGATGAAGAAATATCAGTGAAAATATATTTTGTTTTTTCTGCAGGTAAAACTGGAAGCAGAAAAGATGTCGTGCTGCCTGTGCCGGCGCCAAGTTCCAGTATTCTCAGAACTCTGCCATCAGGAAGTGAACTGACTATTTTTTCAACAGCAGTCTTAACTGCATTATTCATTGCTGAAAAAGCAGGGGAGTCTTTGTACAATGAAGTTGTCTGAGACAGATCTCCGTCAGGGAAAAGAAGCTGCAAAGGTTCCGTCCTGCCCGACAAAACCTCATGAAGTTTTCCGGCGCAATTTGAAAGCAGATTAAATTCAGCGCTTATTTCGGGAAAATCTTTTTTGAGCTTCTCTGAATCAGTGATGATTTCATTAACAGTAAATAATTCTGTTGTTTCATATCTGCCGTCCGCTGATTTAAGATATCCGTTTTCTTCCAAAATCTTAAGAATCCTTGAAAATAAATTTTTCTGTGATGGGATTACTTTAAAATCATCCGGTCTGAATATATTCCCGGCTCCGGATTTAACACCTGCATCTGTCAAAGCTCTCAGCATGTAATTTATGCAGAGAGAATTGAGTTTGCGGATTCCTCTGACGTAACGGTCTGATCCATTCTCTTTTAATGACCGGGAAAAATATTTACTGCAGGATTTCACGATTTCTGTTGCGGCAGGCATAAACAGACTGACGGTTTCCTTTACTACCTGATTGTTTTTAATCCATTTGATTCCATAGAACCAGTCATTGATTTCATCCGCTGCCGGGATTAATTCTTCACGTTTAACTTCCCTGAGTCTCAGTGATTTTAATTTTGCAATTAAATTTCCTTCTTCAGAATAAATATCCAAATCTGCTTTGTGATATCCCTTTTCCGATTTAATCTTTTGCGAATGCAATTTAACATTACAGTATATTCTGTCAGTACATCTGCCGAAAATTCTGAATTCCTCAATGTCTGTAGGTATAAATGCATAATTTCCGTTTTCCTTTACAAGAATTGAAAGTACACTCTGAAAAGCGCTGTCGAGTAATGCCGGATGAATCAAGAACTTATCCAGATTAAGTGTATCAACGCCGATAAATGCAAAAACAGATTTGTCATTTGCATAAAGTTTCTTTACACCTCGGAACTCTTTTTTATATTCAACGCCTGTTTTGTCAATTCTGCGATAAAAATCATTGACATTAATTTCATTGCTGAACTCTTTCTTAAACTTATCTATTCCACCATTTTCATCATGTTTATGCTTGTTTCCGGACAGCTTGCCTGATGCATGAAGAGTCCAGACATTTCCGTCTATATTACTCTGACTGTATATCCTGAAAGTAAATGAATCTTTACCTGACCGGGATAAGACAGTCTGAACATTTGACGGCTCGTCATTTTCAAGTAAAAGTATCTGATGAAATATAATATCTGAAATGCTAATCTTATCAATTTTCATAACTGAAGAATATGCGCTCAAAGCCGTTTCAATAAATCCTGCTCCGGGAAAAACTGTTTTACCGAAAACAATATGTCCATTCAGAAAAGCTGGGGAATCGCCGCTTATGACAGAGTTAAATATAAATTCATTTTCCGAAGCAGTATTAATCAAGCTGCCTGTAAGTGAGTTTATACTGCCAGCTTCTGATGCAAATAAAGGAGAAAATGATTTTGACCTGCTGCCCTTCGATTCGTCTATCCAGTATCTTTGTTTCTGAAACGGATAGGACGGAAGGGAAATTAATTTATGCGAAAAGTCTTTGTCAAAATTATTCCAGTCCGGATTTAATCCGTTTACATATAGTCTTCCGAGTCCCTGAAGCATTGTTTCCCAAGCGGTGAAATTTTTCTTAAAGCTCGCCAGCCATGTTATCTTTGGATCCATAACGCTTTCCTGTCCCATTCCGATTGAAGTGGGCTTTGGCCCGAGGTCAATAAACGTATCACAACCGTAATTTACGCATGCTTTAATGCTGTCGGAAAATCTGACACCGGACATTATATGCTCGCACCAGTAATCCGCGCCGGAAATTCTGTCCGTAACAATTTCTCCGGTAATGTTTGATACAACCGGTATTGCCGGAGCGGAGTATTTCACGGAATTGCATACTTTCCTGAATTCTTCTATCATCGTCTTCATCAGCGGCGAATGCGAAGCAATTGATACATTTATTTTCTTGTACTCAATCATTGCGGAATCAAATCCGGGCAGTATCTTTGCAAGTGAATCTTTGTTCCCGGAAATTACGGTCTTGAACGGGCTGTTTATGGATGCAACTGAAACCGTATCTGCATAATCTTTAATCGCTTCTCTTGCTTTCTTCTCATCAGTGAATATTGTGTACATCTCACCGTTGCTTGTAAGTGTTTCCATAAGTCTTCCTCTTTCTGTTACAAGCATCAGTCCGTCTTCCAGACTGAATACACCTGCAAGGCATGCAGCAATATATTCTCCCGCGCTGTGACCCATCATAACAGAAGGTCTTACACCCCATGACATCCAGAGCTGAGCCAGCGCATATTCAACCGAAAATAAAGCCGGCTGGGTATACATTGTTTCATTTATCGGATTAAGATTCTCATCTTTTTCATAAAACAAAACTTCAAGCAGGCTCTTTTCAAGATGATTCCTTAAAATCTCATCACACCTGTTGATTGTTTTTCTGAACAGCGGGTGCGTATCATAAAGCTCTTTTCCCATTCCGATATACTGCGCTCCCTGTCCAGGGAAAAGAAATGCAATTTTCGGAAAGTGATTTAATCTTACAGTGCCGTGTATCACGTCAGGAGATTCTCTTCTCTTCTTATAGTTTGCAATTTCCTTTTTCAGATCTTCAGTGTCTGAACAAATAATCGCAAGCCTGTGATTATGCCCGGCTCTTTTATTTGCCGAAAAACAAATGTCGTCTGTATTCAGACTTTTGTTTTCATTCAGAAATTTTTCATAATTATCAGCTGACTCATTCAGCGAGTTTTCGTTTTTTGCACTCAGTGTAAGAATATTGTGAGGCTTTGATTTTACGGCTGTAGTTTTCACTGAAGGAGCGCTCTGAAGAATTACATGAGCGTTTGTACCGCCGAAACCGAAAGAGCTTACACCTGCAAATCTTTTTTCACCTTTCCATTCTTTGTTTTTATCAGCTACTTTAACCGGAGTTCCTTCGATGAGTATTTCCGGATTCAAATTTTTAAAATTAAGATGCGCCGGAATTTCCTGATTGAAAAGCGCAAGTGATGTTTTGATTACACCGGCAATTCCCGCCGCAGCTTCAAGATGTCCGATGTTTGTTTTGACTGAACCAATCAGAAGTGTTTTGTCTTTTTCCCTTCCTGTGCTTAATGCTTCTTTGATTGAATTTACTTCAATCGGATCACCGAGAGGAGTTCCCGTTCCGTGAGTTTCAACATAACTGATTTCATCTGCATTTATTCCGGCATTATCAACAGCTTTCTTAATCACAGCTACCTGAGACGGACCGTTCGGTGCTGTAAGCCCGTTACTCCGTCCGTCCTGATTAATTGCCGAACCTCTGATCACTGCGTAAATTCTGTCACCGTCTCTTTCTGCATCAGACAGCTTTTTTAATACGACAATTCCGCAGCCTTCGCTTCTTACATATCCGTCTGCATCTTTGTCAAATGTTTTGCATCTTCCGTCCGGAGCAAGCATATCCGCTTCGGTGAAAACTATATTCCAGTCAGGCGCTAAGAGCAGATTTACACCGCCTGCTAACGCAACAGATGACTGACCGTTTCTGAGACTTTCGCATGCTGTATGCAGAGCAACAAGCGAAGAGGAACAAGCAGTGTCAATTGCTATACTAGGACCTCTGAAATCAAAGAAATAAGAAAGCCTGTTTGCCGCTATGCTCAGTGAAGTGCCGGTTCCTGTATAAACATCAAAATACTCTTTTCTTCCAGCAGAATATCTCGCATAATCATAAGTGCAGATTCCAATAAACACTCCTGCATTTGTTCCGGCAAGATCATTCGGATTAATGCCTGCATCTTCAAGTGCCTGCCATGCCGTTTCAAGAGTAAATCTCTGCTGAGGGTCTATCTGAACCGCTTCCCGCGGTGATATTCCGAAAAATACAGGATCGAATTTATCTGTATCATCAACAAATCCTCCGAATGTAACGGTTGAAGGATTAAGTGAATTTTTATCCCATCTGTTTTCGGGAATCTGTCTGATTGAATCTCTTCCGTTTTTTAGATTAATCCAGAACTCGTTAACATTTTTTGCATCGGGGAATTTTAATCCGATTCCGACAATTGCCACCGGTTCATTTCCGGCATTCTGTTTTCCGGAAGAGACAGATGATTTTACATTTGCTGTTTCAGCTTTCGTATCTCCTGCAAGATAATCAGCAAGTGAATTGATATTCGGATAATCATAAACAATCGCAGCCGGAAGTTCTTTGCCGAGAAGTGTTTCAAGATCCCCCGAAAGCTGAACTGCTTTCAGCGAATCTATTCCGTAAACTGCAAACGGCTCTGATGTGTCAATTGTTTCTTTTTTAATCTGCATCAGTTCGGATAACCTGACAGTCAGCCATTCCTTCAGATTTGATTTATTCAAAATAAATTCCTTTTTAACCTGTTCTTTCCCTGTTATTGAATTCTTATCAGTCTGAGTTTTAACTCCTGTTTGTCTGTAATCTGTGAGTTCGTTGTTTCTCCACTGAACAACTATTTCCAGACTTCCGTCTTCTACTCCGGATTTACATGCCTTCCTTTGAATTTTACCGCTTGAAGTCTTTGGAACAGTTCCGGGTTTTATCAGCGTAACCGAGTATACCTGCAGATTATGCTCTTCCGAAACTGCCTTCCGGATTGCTTTTACGGCTTCTTCTGAATCGAAATCATCCAGATAATTCTTCTGAATTTCCTGAACTAT
>JAEUSI010000291.1:0-348 GCA_016788375.1 Ignavibacteria bacterium
AATCGCGCTTCGTCGTAACGCCCTTTTTGCGCTTTCACAGATGCCTGTTCATACAATTCCTTGTCGCGTCCGGGAATGGCGGCATTTTCGTTTTTGACCTTGTCCTTGCCACCGCAAGCGGCTGCGATGAGGGACAACATCGTAATCAGAACCAGAGTTTTCAATCTCATAAAAACTACTCCCGCTAACTTTTTCCCGCCCAGCAAGGCAGGGTAGAGAATCACACTTAAGCCAGCGATGGTTCGCTGGCCTGAACCGAAGCCGCTGCAAGCAGCTCCCGCAAAGCTTTTGCCGGATCCGGTTTGCCGAACACGGCAGACCCGGCGACTAAAATTTCTGCTCCGGCAG
>JAEUSI010000291.1:358-776 GCA_016788375.1 Ignavibacteria bacterium
AGCAACCACTGCCGCTGCGTTTTCAATTCCAATTCCGCCGTCAATTTCAATGCGCGCTCGTGAGCCGCTGGCTTGAATCTTTGTTCGCAGTCGTCGCAGTTTGTCGAGCGTCGAAGGAATGAATTTCTGTCCGCCGAATCCCGGATTGACGGACATCACCAGCACATAATCCACGTCGTTTAGAACTTCTTCGATCATCGCCAACGGCGTCGCCGGATTCAGCACCACGCCTGCCTGGCAACCAGCCTGATGAATGTAGCTGATCGTGCGGTGCAAATGATACGTCGCTTCAGGATGCACCGAAATCAGATTGGCTCCGGCGGCGGCAAATGCGCCGATGAAATTGTCCGGGTTTTCAATCATCAGGTGCGCATCAATCGGCAACGTGGTTGCCCGGCGCACCCATTCGACAATGAAC
>JAEUSI010000292.1 GCA_016788375.1 Ignavibacteria bacterium
CATGGAAACAGTGAATGCCGGTAAACACGAGTTTAATGCGGGCGCACTCGCATCAGGCACTTATATTTTGAGGATTTCGGATGAGCAGGCAGTGGTGCATAAAAAAATAGTGAAGGAATAGTATGCGCCTAATGTATCCTGCTATTTACTTTCGTATTTTTCAATGATGCTTCTCACTAATTTGTGACGAATCACATCCGAATTATCGAGTTCAATCATGGCAATGCCCTCAACCTTTTTGAGCAGGCGCACGGCCTGTAACAAACCACTGGGCTGTTTACTCGGTAAATCCACCTGCGTTACATCGCCGGTGACAATAAATTTGGCATTGGCGCCCATGCGTGTCAAAAACATTTTCATTTGACTTTCAGTGGTATTCTGTGCTTCATCAAGTATTACAAAAGCATTGTCTAAAGTTCTTCCTCTCATAAATGCCAAAGGGGCAATCTGTATCACACGGTTTTCGATGTACTGGTTAAGTTTATCGTTGGGTACCATGTCAGATAAAGCATCGTATAGCGGCTGCATGTAGGGGTCCAGTTTTTCTTTCAGGTCACCGGGCAAAAACCCCAAGTTTTCTCCGGCCTCCACAGCTGGCCGGGTAAGGATGATGCGTTTCACCTCTTTGTTTTTGAGGGCTTTCACCGCCAAAGCCACGGCGGTATAGGTTTTCCCGGTTCCCGCAGGACCGATGGCAAACAGCATGTCGTTTTTGATCAAAGCACTCACCATCTTTTTTTGGTTCTCTGTTCTGGCTTTAATTACGAGG
>JAEUSI010000293.1 GCA_016788375.1 Ignavibacteria bacterium
TTGCCATATTATATGTTTCTTGTTTTTATGTTTAATGTTTCTTGTTTTGCTTGCTGATAAACGGATTTAAACTAGAAACCCGAAACCAGAAATCCGGATTAAATGATCGCGTAGATGTCGCTTTCTTTCATTATTAAGTATTCTTTACCCTCAATGCTAAGCTCTGTGCCAGCATATTTACCATAAAGTACAATATCACCCACTTTTACGGTCATTGGTTCATCAGGCTTACCATTGCCAACTGCCACAATTTTACCACGCATTGGTTTTTCTTTTGCTGTATCAGGAATAATGATCCCCCCGCTTGTTTTTGTTTCTGCCGGTGCAGGTTCTACAAGAACTCTGTCTGCTAAAGGCTTTACATTTACACTTGATTTTGCCATATTATTTTAATGTTTAAGGAATTTTTTTTGCAAATGTAACTTCATAAATCGTACCAAGCCAATTTTTTAATAGAATTTGGTCAAAATGTGCATAAGAATAAAATTTTTGACACGATTTGGTGACAAGGTGACACCTCCCAAAAGGTAGCTATTTTACCCTCTGACCGTTCTGATATTTAACCAAAAAGCCATTATAACCTTTGGTAACAAGCTCGTCACGCTTTTTTAAAGCTTCTTCTTTTGAGGGATACTCGCCAATTAAAACTTTATAAACAGCTCCGTCTTTTTCAACGGTTACTTTACCAAGATCAGCATATTTTGCTTTACCCGGGTCTGAAGTAAAAGTACCAATTTGAACAAGGTATGTTAAGCCCGCC
>JAEUSI010000294.1 GCA_016788375.1 Ignavibacteria bacterium
TTCCGTTAGCGATCTCCAAGGCGTGGTCAAAATCGCGTGCTTTGATCACGGCCAGGACCGGTGCGAATATCTCTTCCTGTTCGATGATGTCACCCGGTTTCACATTATCGATCACCGTCGGTTCAATGAAATAGCCGCTCGTTTCGTCTCCATTGCCTCCGGCAACAACATAGCCGCCCTCGCCTATTCCTTCCTGAATGTAGCCAAGCGTCTTGTCAAAGGCCTTTTTATTGATGACGGCCGCAACGTTCGTGTCAACTTCGGTCGGTTGGCCGACCTTGAGCGCTTTGGTCAGGGCGATCACTTTTTCAAGCAGCTCGTCGTGCACCTTTTCGTCAACTATCAATCGTGAACACGCCGAACATTTCTGCCCCTGAAATCCGAAAGCAGCCTGTACGACACCCGTCGCAGCTGATTCAAGATCGGCATCATCAGCGACGATGATCGCGTCCTTTCCGCCCATTTCGGCAATGACCCGTTTGATCCAGATCTGGCCCGGACGTGCTTTCGCCGCCTCCTCGTTGATATGGAGCCCAACGCCCTTCGATCCGGTAAACGAAATGAACCGTGTCTTCGGGCTCGTCACCATCGCTTCGCCGGTGCCGGCGCTGCCGGTTATAAAATTGACGACGCCCGCCGGAACGCCGGCTTCCTCGACGATCTCGATGAACTTGGCCGCGATGGTAGGCGAATCGGACGATGGTTTTAGCACGACCGTGTTTCCTGCG
>JAEUSI010000295.1:0-241 GCA_016788375.1 Ignavibacteria bacterium
GAAGAAAAAGTCATCAAAGCGCAAAATAAGTGTATTCGCTCTGTTTGTCATCATAATCGGGGCGCTCGGCATAGCATACGGTGCTTACCTGTTTAACGGTCTGCCGCCGCTTTCAAGCCTCGAAAATCCCAAAACAGACCTCGCAACAAAGATCTACTCTGAAGATGGCGAGCTTATTGACCAGCTATTTATAGAAAACAGGACAATAGTATCGCTTGACGCTATCCCAAAAGATCTTACC
>JAEUSI010000295.1:251-716 GCA_016788375.1 Ignavibacteria bacterium
ACAGAAGACAGGAAGTTTTATAAGCACTGGGGAATAGATGTTGACAGGATAGCCAAAGCATTCATGAAGAATTTGATGAGCTTTTCTATCAAGGAAGGTGCCAGCACAATAACCCAGCAGCTTGCAAGAAATCTTTACCGGACAGAAATTGGGCAGGCAATCTCGCTTACCAGGAAACTCAGGGAAGCAATTACCGCGGTTCAGATAGAAAAGACTTATACTAAGGATGAGATCCTGCTGCTTTATCTTAACCAGGTTTATTTCGGCAGGGGCGCTTATGGCGTGGAAGCTGCAGCCAAGACATTTTTCGATAAATCAGTAACCGATTTAACTCTTGACGAATGCGCAATGCTTGTTGGTATGGTTAAGAATCCATCGGGCTATTATGACCCCATCGAGCATCCCGAAAACTGTCTGGATAGGCGCAATACGGTCCTGAACAACATGCAGGAAGAAGGCTATATT
>JAEUSI010000296.1 GCA_016788375.1 Ignavibacteria bacterium
CAATATAAAATAGTATCTACTCCGGCATTCGCAATCGGTGCTGTAATGTTTTGGCTGATTACCATTGCATCACTTGCTGTACATCCGTTCAATGGATCGGTTACGGTTACTGTGTATGTATTTGGAACTGTTGTTGTGTTTGCTGCTGTTGTTGATCCATTCGACCATGCATAGGTTGCGCCTGCTACGTTTGACGTAGCTGACCAATTGATAGTCGTACGATTACAATATAAAATAGTATCTACTCCGGCATTGGCAATCGGTGCTGTAATGTTTTGGCTGATTACCATCGCATCACTTGCTGTACAACCGTTCAATGGATTTGTTACGGTTACTGTATATGTATTCGGAACTGTTGTTGTGTTTGCTGCTGTTGTTGATCCATTCGACCATGCATAGGTTGCGCCTGCTACGTTTGATGTAGCTGACCAATTGATGGTCGTACGATTACAATATAAAATAGTATCTACTCCGGCATTCGCAATCGGTGCTGTAATGTTTTGGCTGATTACCATCGCATCACTTGCGGTACATCCGTTCAATGGATTTGTTACGGTTACTGTGTATGTATTTGGAACTGTTGTTGTGTTTGCTGCTGTGTTTACTCCGTTTGACCATGCATAGGTTGCGCCTGCTACGTTTGATGTAGCTGACCAATTGATGGTCGTACGATTACAATACAAGATAGTATCTACTCCGGCATTCGCAATCGGTG
>JAEUSI010000297.1 GCA_016788375.1 Ignavibacteria bacterium
GTAAACTCTATCGTTTGGGCGAAGTTGGAACTGGAATGTTAACTCAGGATTTGAAAAGGTGGTGGTATATTGTTCGAGGGAAAGAAGATCCGTTTCAAAAGGTTGCATCCTTAAATAATCGTGTTGAGTATTCCGATAATCCTTTCGTTTGGGCTTTACAGGATATCAATTTTACGATCAATCAAGGTGAGGCGGTAGGAATAATTGGCAGAAACGGTGCCGGGAAATCAACCTTATTAAAAATTTTGTCCCGAATTACCAGTCCAACCACTGGGGAGGTGCGCTATAAAGGAAAAATGTCAAGTCTCCTAGAAGTCGGAACGGGATTTCATCCTGAGTTAACAGGAAGGGAAAATGTTTACTTAAATGGAACCATCCTTGGGATGAAACGCTCAGAAGTAAAGCGAAAATTTGATCAAATTATTGATTTCGCAGGAGTACAAAAGTATGTGGACACTCCTGTTAAAAGGTATTCTTCCGGAATGATGGTTCGCTTGGGCTTTGCCGTAGCTGCCCATTTGGAGCCGGATATATTAATTGTTGATGAAGTGCTTGCGGTAGGTGATGCTGATTTTCAGGAAAAGTGTTTGGGGAAAATGGGAGAAGTTGGTAAAGAGGGTACTACAGTGCTTTTCGTCTCTCATAATCTGAGTTCAGTGCAACAATTATGCACACGAGGTATTTTCCTAGAAAACGGAAGGAT
>JAEUSI010000298.1 GCA_016788375.1 Ignavibacteria bacterium
TGAAAGGAACCGTAGCCGCCGCCCGCAATGGCTATGATCCGCACAGCGCAAGTACGCAATTTTTTATTTGTGCCAGCGCCTACCCCGATTGGAATGGACAATACACCAACTTTGGACAAGTGATTGAAGGGATGAGTCAGGTGCAGGCAATGACGAAGGCTCCAACCGATGACCGCGAGCTACTGAAAAACAAAGTCGTCATGAAGAAGGTGTATTTAGAAAAGGATGCGGGCAAATAGTCCTTAATTTTGGATTTTAGATTGCGGATTTTGGATTCTTCGGTTCTGACGGCGAGCGGTTACCGAAGATGACAAATTGAATCCGTAATCTAAAATCCAAAATCTAAAATCCAAAATTCTATGTATTTCATCGAAGCCTTAAAACTCGCCTCCTCCTCTATTCTCGGTCACAAACTGCGGTCATTCCTCACTTTACTAGGCGTCATCTTCGGCGTTGCGACGGTCATCATCGTGGTGTCGCTGATTGAAGGCTTCAATAGTTATGTGGATGAAAAGATTGCGGACATCGGGACGAATGCGTTTAGCGTGCAGAAATATTCGATTGAGGATTATTCAAGCGTTGAGCGATTGGAGCACGCGCGCAAATACAACAAAGATATTCGGCTGGAAGATTACGATGCGGTGAAATCGCTCCGTGGAAACTATGTGAGCGATGTTGGCGCGACGTCGGGTAC
>JAEUSI010000299.1 GCA_016788375.1 Ignavibacteria bacterium
GTCATCGGGATTGGTCATGCCTTCAAAGCGATGCACCTGATCGACATGAAAGTGCTGCGGCCCAAACCTGCGGTTAAGTGGCGGACACTCAATCCATTCCGGATGTAAATTAAAGTCGTACACGTAGCCCTCCTGCTTAAGGGCTGTCATGGCTTGCGAAAGGGTGTCGAAAGTTCTCATGATTTCTTATTTAAAAAAGCGGAGTACATCCAAACCAGTTTTTCCTGTGCACGAATGTAATCGCTCATCAGTGCATTTGTTCCTTCATCGTCAGCCTTTTCAGACATTTTCAACAATTCACGTTCTTTCACAATCAGCGTACTCAATCCAGACAATACATAATCAACCGCTACCCGGCCATCGGTTACGTTGTTACGTTCCTGGATTTTAGAGACTTTGATGTACTGCGAAAAACTATGTACCGGAACATACCCCAGCGTAAGAATTCGCTCAGCAATTTCATCGATCTTTATCAGGGCATCATTATAGAGTTCTTCAAACTTCAGATGTAACTCAAAAAACTTGTCGCCTTTAATATTCCAGTGAAAGCCCCTCGCGTTCATATAAAACACCTGATAATTAGCGAGCAGATCGTTTAACGATGCCGCCAGCTTTTCGGTAAGCCGGGTGTCTAAACCGATTTGATTCGTTGACTTTGCCATAAAACAGTGATTTACTTCTAAAAATAGTACT
>JAEUSI010000029.1 GCA_016788375.1 Ignavibacteria bacterium
GCAGAGCTTATCTTATTAAAAAAGGAGAGATTATCAATAACGAGATTCTGAAAATTCATGCAGAAGGAGGGAATGTTTATTATACCGCTGATGTAAGCCATAACCCGAAGCCGGTTTCGTTTAAACTGACCTATTCTGGGAATAATAAGTTCGTATTTGAAAATCCCGGACACGACTTTCCTCAGAAAATTACTTATGTAAATAACTGTGATGAGACATTAACGGCGACCGTGGAAGCTGTTGACAATGAAAAGTCAAGAAAGACAGTGTATAATCTGAAAAAGATTGTATGAATGCTGAAGATTATGCGAAGAAGAATTATCTTTTTAATTTCGGATCAAATGCATCCCTGAGCCCGTCGCCGAGAAGATTAACGGCGAAGACGGTCATCATTATCGCAATAGACGGAAAAACCGCCAGCCCCCAGTTTGTACCGACAACAATATATTTATAACCGTCGAAAATCATCTGTCCCCAGCTTGCTGTAGGCGGCTGTACACCGAGTCCTAGAAAACTCAGACTCGCTTCAAATATAATTGCTGATGCAAGTCCGACCGTTCCTGTGACTATTACCGGTCCGAGACAGTTAGGGAGTATGTGTCTTGCTATTACCCTGCCTGAATTGAATCCTATAGCTTTTGTTGCTTCTACAAATTCAGTTTCTCTCAGTGAAAAGAACTGCCCTCTTACTATTCTGGCTATATCAACCCAGCCCGTTAAACCAATGGCTACAAACGCCTGCCACAGGCCTTTACCGAGTACAACCGATAATGCTATTATCAGAAGTATCGCCGGAAACGCAAAGATAACATTAACCAGCCACATTACCATTGTGTCGGTTTTCCCTCTGTAATATCCGGCAATCGAACCAAGAACAAGTCCGATAAATATTGCGATGCTTTCGGATATCAGTCCCACCATCAGGCTTACTCTGCTTCCGTAAATAAGTCTGCTCAGAACATCTCTGCCGAATCTGTCCGTTCCGAAATGATATTTTAAAGTTTCCGTATATCCCTTTTCAGTCTTTTCAAGCTCATCCGTATAAATACTGACTTCAGCATCACTGAAATCCGTATAATAAATTTTTCCGTTCTCTTCTTTTACAATATTCTTTACGGGAATAAATTTATTTTCTAATTCATTCGACTCATTTGTTTTCTTAACCAGCACTTCACCTTCAAAACCGATCGGCTTTGCCGAATATTCAAGTATCTGCTGATTGGGATTAAACGGAGCTATTAACGGCGCTGTCAGGGCAATTACAATAAGAAGCATTATAACCCATAATCCGACCATTGCAAGACGGTTTCTCTTTAACCTCTTCCATGAATAATACCAGAGACTTCTGCTTTTCTCGTCAGACAATACTTCCAGTGTGACAGGTTCCGAAACGGGATCCATTGAAATGCTTTATTTATAAAAAGTATATTTTTAAAATTTCTCTTCACCTTATCCGGCTCAGTTAGGGAAAAGAATCAAATGCTGCTTAATTCAGCCCGGTCTCGAGATACAATCTTAATACAGAGAAGTCCGGGAGAAATATTATGTTATGAAAACTAAAGTTCAAAATAATAATTTAATCGGTTAAACAAGTACTGAAACTTATAATTCACGACAATTTAACTTTCGGATCGAGCATTGCATAAATTATATCCACAAAAAAGTTAATTACCACAAAGACTATTGCGCTGAAAAGAACCGTACCCTGAATCATCGGAAAGTCAAGCTTAAATATGGCATCAATTGCAAGAAGCCCTATTCCGGGCCAGTTAAATATATACTCAATAAAAAATACTCCGCCGAGAGTTGCAGCAAGCGAAGCGCTGATTGTGGTTATGACCGGATTCAAAGCATTTCTCAGCGTGTGTTTGAAAGTAACTTTGAATGAACTGAGCCCTTTTGCCTTTGCCGTTCTGACATAATCCTGACTCATTACATCAAGCATTGAAGACCTTGTTATTCTTGCTGTAATTGCCAGAGGTCTTAAAGCAAGAGTAAGCATCGGAAGAATGAGATACTGCATTCCGTCGTTTATATATCCGGAGATTGGAAACCATTTGAGAAGATGTCCGAAAACAAGCGCCATTATAAGCCCGAAAGCGAACTGCGGGAATGATATTCCGAACAGCGCAAATACCATTGCTGAATTGTCAAATAGTGTATATTTTTTTACTGCCGATATGATTCCAAGAAGCACTCCGATTATAGATGAGATTGTAAGCGCGCTGAATGAAAGCAAAGCTGTTGCAGGCAGTTTATCTACAATTGTTTTCACGACTTCACGGTTTGTAGAGTATGACCTTCCGAGATCACCCTGAAATGCATTGGACATAAATCTAATATACTGAACATAAACGGGCTTATTCAGTCCAAGCTCTTCGCGTACTGCTTCCACCGATGCAACATCAGCTCTTTGTCCGAGCATCATACGGGCAGGGTCACCCGGTACAATATAAAGAAGACAGAAAGTAACCGTGAGTACGCCGATTATTATTACTACAGAGTATATTAAATTCCGGATTATATATGTGTACATAATATAAACTGAAAATCATTTCAAAAAAAAATCCCGACCCCAAAGATATGAGATCGAGATTTTTTAATTTTTCCTGAGTTACATTTTTAATTTCCCGCTACTCTTCTGGCTTTCAGAAAAGTTCTGGTGTAAAACTCATCATCAAGAGAAGCAACTGCAACTCCTGTTCTGGAACCTGAATGAGCAAAATAACCGTTGCTCAGATACATTCCGACGTGTGTTACTCTTCCTTTTCTCATTGTATCAAAGAAAACCAGGTCACCGAATTTCAGATCGCTTTTTTCTACCGGCTCACCGACGCTTGACTGCTCAAGTGACGTTCTCGGCAGTGTAACTCCGAGAGCCTGATACATTACAGTCTGAATAAATGCCGAACAATCGATTCCTCTTTTTGAAGTTCCTCCCCATAAATAAGGAGTGTTTATATATTCAATAATTTTGAACATAACTTCATCTTTGTCCACACTTCCGCTGAATTCAGGACTTGACATGAAACCTGCGAGACTGCTTGATATTGCTTCGAGATTATCCTTGTTAATTGAGGTCTTGCTTTCTAAGGTGCTGGTGGATACCACTTCTTTTGAGTTTTTGTATCCATTAACATCTTTTGAAGAATAATTCTCATCTTCATTACGGGAAATATTTTGGGTGCTTGAACAACCGACCAACACAATTGCTGTAAAAATTAATGACAGCAACAGAGGCAGTCCGGATAGTTTTAGCTTTACCATTTATTAATCCTCCATTTATATTAAAAAAATAATTTGTTAAAGAACAGTATTTCTGTAAAAATTTAGCTGTAAAATAGAAAGTTCTTTGCTATTTATCAAGCCATAAATGCCTGAAATTGACACGGTGCATCGGATCAAGCGGATAACCGTGTACATATGACTGAAGCAGTCTGTAATCCTCGTCATAATATATAAACATCATCGGCGCCTGAGAAACAGCTATCTGCTCGGCTTCATAATAAAGCTTGTATCTCTCTTTCATGTCGGTAGTTGCTATGGCTTTTTCGAACAAAAGGTCGAATTCAGGATTCTGATACCTTGTGCTGTTAATCGGGCTGATTGCCTTCGGGTCTTTCGGAACATTCTTCCCGTAATACAGATTCAGGAAATTTTCAGGATCAGGATAATCCGCAATCCATCCGAGTCTGTAAAAATCCGCCCTGCCGGCATCTATATTATCGAGATGCTGAGCGAATTGTATTATGCTCAGTTTCATATTAACTCCGATTTCCTTTAGCATATTCTGTATTGATTCTGCAATCTGAATATTTCTGTCACCGCCGGAATTAATCTGAAGTACTGCATCCGGAAAACCTTTTCCGTCCGGATATCCCGCTTCTGCCATTAGCTGTTTTGCTTTCTCAATGTTAAAATCGTAACCCTTGATTTTTTTCACGTCATAATCAGGCATTGACGGCGGGACAATTCCGTATATCGCTCCCATATAACCCTGCCCGTTGAGTACAAACTTCAGTATTTTTTCCCTGTCAATTGCATAGTTAAACGCCTGTCTGACCTTTTCATTATTGAAAATCTTTCCGGTTGTAAGAAAACCATAGAACTGTGATGCAAGAGACGCGACTCTCTGAAGTCTGAAATTTGCGAAAGCAGGAGTAAGATTCTTTTCGGGAGTTACAATTTCCTTAAATGATTCGTTCGGAATTCTGTAACACTCGTCTATATTTCCGTTTCTGAATTCAAGCAGCTGCTGTGATACTTCTTTAATAAACTTAAACTTTGCGCCGTCAACATACGGAAGCTGATTTCCGAATTCATCTTTAGCCCAGTAATTCGGATTCTTCTTAAGATTAAGTTCGAGATCCGGTTTCCAGTCGACAAAAATAAACGGACCAGTTCCGACAGGATTCTGGAAATAATCCTTTCCGTATTTGTCCACTGCTTCCTTCGGAATAACGTATGCAAAGCCAAGACACATATAATAAATAAACGGACCGAAAGGTTTTTTTAATTTAATCTGAAACGTAGAATCATCTTTTGCGATATATCCCGAAACTCCTGCAAGTTTTGCTTCCCTTGATTCTCTTTTTGCAATTGTGGCTTCCTGAAAAAATTCATCAGCGCCTTCGACATAATTTTTGTAATAATCAAAACCGAGAGTTCCCGTGCGCGGGTCGCAGACTCTGTCAAAAGAATACTTAACATCTGCAGCTGTCATTTCCCTTCCCTTTCCGTTCGGGAAACATGCGTTATCCTGGAACAATACTCCTTTCCTTAGATGAAAAGTATAGAGCAAACCGTCATCGGAAATTTCCCATCTGGTTGCGAGTTCGGGCGTAAGATGCAATGCTGAATCAAGATCAATAAGAAGATCATAAATCTGATGCGCGACGTGATGAGACACGACGTCATTAATGCCGACGGGATCGAGACTTCTGATATTTTCGAGTTCATTAGACTTATAAATACCGCCGCCTTTAATTCCGCCTTTGAGTTCGGTAGTCTTCGTTTCCTCCTTTTTCCCGCAGGAAGATACAAGTACAAATACAAAAAGAATTAATAAGTTAAGAGTAACTTTTTTCATCGCATGGATTCCGTTTTGATTTAATAGCAGGAATAAAATAAATTTTATATTTCATTAAATCTATTTACTTCTTTATAAGTTCAACCGGTAATATCTAAACATGTTTTATCTCTTGCTTTGAACTCTTCATAAGTGAACTTCCTCTACCGACTTTATCCTATCCCTGCATAACTGAGAGTATAAAAGAAGTTCCATACTTTAATCATTATTGAATGAGTGCTATTACTAATATTTCCTTATTCAGTCTGTTTAGTATTATTCAATAGTTGATTTTTTTTGCGGATTCTGTATGGCATCGTAATTTCATTTTGTGTTTCCTCTCTGAATTCTTTCAGATCACAAATAGAAATTACTCCTGCAATCAACTTTTCTGAAATTGTATCAATATACTTAGATCCTGTTATTCCGTCATATCTTCGGGCAATATGTTTATCATTGTCTTTAACTGTATCAAAAAGCAAATGGTATGCAGCTCGATTATCTGTTTCCTTATTTTTCCAATTCTGCAGAACAGTATCTGCATCATTTAATGCCTTCGCAAATTCTGTTTGTAATCCTTTTTCAATTACTTCACGGGCGATTTTCTTCTCTCTTTTTGAAAGTGTGCTCATTTCGTTTTATAATAATTCTTTTGATTAGATATTATTCTTTATTGTTAGTCTGATTATTTCAAATCAAACTTTAAGCGGTTTGTATTTTTTATTGGTTAAGCGTTTGAAATTTAAACTCGTTTCACCAAAGTTAACAAGTAATCCTATTTCAAGATTGTATGCTTCTAAATAATTGATTGCCTGTGCAAAATGTACATTTTCTAATTTTATGATTGCTTTTAATTCTACAGATATAATGTCATTGACCAAAAAATCAACCCGCCTTGTTCCTATCCTTTCATCTCTGTAATATATTGGCATTTCATATTCTCTTATAAATTCAATTCCTATTAAATGCATTTCAATCTCTAATGCCCTTTGATAGATCACTTCCTGAAAACCATTACCCAAAGTTGTATGTACTGTCATTGCACATCCAATAATCCTAGATGTCAACTCCGAATATTTATATTGTTCGTTAATCATTATAATTTTTATTTGTTATTGTTTTTTGTCTGATCTGTGATTTGTTTAATTTCATTTCTAAGTATGATATTGTCTGAACTGCTATTTATATGATTCCGGTGATTTATTTGATTTATGTATTTACTCAAGGTTCTGACAGTTATAATTCTTGACGGTAAAGCAATCATACAAATCATATTAATCATATTAATCATATTAATCATATTAATCATACAAATCATAATAATCATACAAATCACAAAAATCACAGTTCAGACATTCTTTGAATTTCGTTTGATATAGTCTTAGTTTAAAGAAATTATACTACTAACTGTTATAATTCTTGCCGGTATAGCCATCATACAAATCATACAAATCATAATAATCATACAAATCACAAAAATCACAGTTCAGACATTTTCAAAATAACTTATATAAAATAAATCTATCATAAAAGAAATTATTTTATGTTAACATTAGTATCGGATCTCATCCGTTCAAAACGTTTTGCGAATCTTTGAGATTTATATTTGCCGCTTTTCTTTCGATCGGTCAGAAGAAAAGCTCCGGAAAAGAAAACCCGCCAGCTTTTACCCGACAGTATTACTAAAATAATTTGATTATAAAAATTATATTTATTAACTTTAAAAGAAAAAATTATGAACACACTCACCGCCAAACAGCTCATGGATTTTGCAACAAAATCCAACACAATAAATCTTGACATTACTCTTAAACAGCTTATTACATCAAAAGCATTCGAATCTATTGCCTCAATTGATGATCCCTGGGATTTAATCTGCTATAAGCATTATATGTATATCCGCAATATCGGTATCCTTGAGCAGATTTCTGTAATCAATGTGAAGCTTGCTGATTCGCTTATTGAGACTCTCCGTCTTTCTGAATCTCTAAACAAGAAGCTTCAGGCAGGAAAGTAATAATTCTGTTTACTGTTATTATTCGGAAATGTAAACTAACTTCGGTTGAAATATCTATATCCTGACGACAATGAAATTCAAATTCGCCTTCGATATGTAATTGAATTTGCTTTAAAAAATCTTGAACAGATAAAAGATTTCGCGGCTTACTGGAAAGAGTTTGACAATAAAGCAGAGAAATTTGAAGACAAGATATTTGCCGAAGCTGCAACAGTTGTTTACACAGCAAAAAGAATTTCCGGTACATTTAAGGAAATTCACAACGATCTTGATGGTCTGATTGAAATAATTAATCCTTTAATCAGATCTGAATACAACTTCCGTCTTATACTCAAAAACCCGTGGTATGCAAATACAATCGGCCAGGGCAGCATTCTGCTGACTGCAGCCGGCTGCCCCGACGTTGAATGGGATAATCTTATCTCAAATTCTTTCAAATTCAAATCTTACGATTTTAAAGAAAGAGTCATCTTCAGACAGTTTGACAAAATCTGGACAAAGTATCTTGTCAGTAAAAACTATTCTAAAGAAGAAACCAGAATACTGCTTGATTATTCTGTTCTGAAAAGCGGAACATTCCCAGGACTCATGGATACAAATGATATTTATGCGCTTACACATACTATAATTTATTTAACGGATTTCGGTAATACAGATGAATTTAAATTATCAGGAGATAATCATTTAAAAGAATTGGTTGATTTGTTAATCCTGTGGAGTTTGTTGCATGAGGATTATGATTTACTGGGAGAATTACTGATATGCAGCGTAATTTTAAATGATAGTTTTAATGATTACTCTTTATTGGGTTGGAAAACTTATACTTATGTCTGGGATTCATTGAACTTTATTCCGAGTCCCGGTTTTGATGAAGACATATTTACGAAATTAGATGAAAAGACACGAAGAGCTTATGCCTTTAAAGAATTGTATCACCCTAATTTTGTTGCGGGAATTTTATCCGCGCTTTTGCTGATTGAAAATCAGTCTGATTCCGGACGTAAAAAACAATATGCTGGGAAAAAGACTGATCCTGATAAAGATTTGATCCGTCAGAGTATTATCAGTTCTGATAAATTTTTAAAAATGCACAGGTCTCCGGAAATTCAAACCGGAGAATTTAGATTCTGCAAATCTGTTAAGACAGAAACATTATTAAAGTCTGTAATTGAATTATCAGGTGAAATTAGAAACTTTCAGTGGCTGAAAGTTTTACCGGAATGCGGGCTTAATAAAAAATCTGAAATGAAAATTGCATTCGAATCTTTGATAATGCTTTGTATTAAAAATCATGATTTGAATAAACTGCTGGTAACTCTTTTTCAGTATTATGATAATTCGGGAACTGATGGGGCTATGTACCTTTATGGTTTAAAGTATTTAATCTTTAATCAGAAAGCTGACGGCTCATTTTATAACAGTGATGCGTCAGAGATCAGTAATATTGAATTCACTTTCACAGCAAACTCGTTATTGAAAAGTGTTCTGTAAAGCAACACCTGTCCCTTCCCGCAAGTCAGCACTGTCAGGAAATATCCTTACAATTATACAAACATTTCCGTAATCAATTTTTAATTTTGTAACCTCCCAGCTTCACCACTTTCCCGTATATGTCTCAAAATTCGCAAAATATTTTAATCTGCCTTCATACCCCTCGCCTCTCTATGTTCGCATTGCCACGTTTTATGCCGCCATGCAGTCGTGACAAGTTATACAGAGCTGGTTGTTTAGTTTGCCATAATTCAACTCAAATCTTGAAAACCTTAAATTTCCTCTGTTTTTCCAGTGACATTTTTTTCAATTTATTCTGTATCAGTGCATTTTGCAACTCAATCAGTCTGTTTTGCAACTCAGTCAGTCTGTTTTGCAAATCAGTCAGTCTGTTTTGCAACTCAGTCAGTCTGTTTTGCAACTCGTTCAGTCTGTTTTGCTTCTCGTTCATTCTTCATTGCAACTCGTTCAGTCTGTTTTGCAACTCGTTCAGTCTGTTTTGCAACTCATTCAGCCTGTTTTGCATCTCGTTCATTCTTCATTGTAACTCATACAGTATGTTTTACATCTCGTTCAGTTTTCATTGCGACTCATATAGTCTCTGTTGCAACTCAAACAGTTTTCTTTACATCTCATCGAGTCTTCATTGTAATCTGTACAATGAAAAATGCTTCACATCGTGAACGCTTTGCAACGCTTTCAGATCGCTTTGCAACACTTTCATATCGCTTTGTAATGCATTCTGATCTCTTTTCAGCATATTCACCGCACTTTGTTGCACATTCTCAACTCATTCCAGCTCATTCACCGCACATTGTTGCAGATTCTCAACTCATTCCAGCTCATTCACCTCACTTTGCGGCAGATTCTCAATACTTTACAGTTCATCCGTTGCGCATTATTGCAGATTCACCATGCATTTCAGCACATTCACCGCACATTGCAGCACATTATCCCGACATTCTGAAATATTCAGAACTCTATTATCCACTTTCTGCTTTTGCTGATTCAGATTCATAACGCTTAAAACAATCATCTGCATTCCCTGCAATTCATCAACTGACCGTTTGAATAAATTCATTGAGCTTTTTAACAAATCTGCTGTGATATGTTTCATACTCCGGCTGCTTTGTATTTTACTCTGTCATCTTTTTTTCAGATTTTCAGAATCCTGATCCGGCAATCACCGTGAGACACCCGAAACGGGTGTCTCTGCAAGCTATTTATCACTTGATATCATTTTTAAATTATCAAATGCATTTTTATATACTTCTTCTTCCGGTCCGGCAGTTGAGATTACCGTTGTGTAACATTTAATCGCTTTCTGCCATTCTTCTCTTAAATAATATATATTTCCCAGAGCCAGATTTGCTTTAAGATAATATTTTGATTTAGCATTATTCGAAATTCCCGAAAATATTCCGGCTGCCTTTTCAATGTCAGGAGATTCAGGAGAATCCTTGTTAATCATGTAAAGTGAAAATGCATACATGTAATTTATATAACTGACATTTTCCATAATACTGATACTTGCAGTTAAATCTTTAATTAATTCTAAATATTCTTCGCATGAACTCCTGCATTCACCGAATCTGTCTTCATTAAAATAATTTTTTGCATTTTCAAAAGTGATGTCAATTGTATTTATGCTTTTTTTATATTGCTCCAGAGAATTCAAAAACAAGTTAAAGTAATCAATTTTTAAAAAACCTGAAGAATTTAATTTTGAGTATAACATTTCATAAGTTTTAGTCGCACTCAACTGATCTTCGTTCAATTGAAATTTATAAACAAATAAAATATCTTTAATAAGAAGATTATCAAGATATTTACTGTCTCTGAATTCATTCTCATTAAGTTTCTTTATTTTTCCGGATGCCTTTTCTGATAAAGATTTATCTGCACTGCTGTACCGGTAAAGCAGACTGACTAAACTGAATTCCCTTGAAAATACTGCACTGTTTTTGTTTTTCAGGCTGTTTAATTTTTTCATTGAACCGAAAAGGATAAGGTTTTTCCCTAGCTCTTTGTATTTGTATACAACAATTCCGTTTTTCACTGAATTGTCAACTGAATCATAAAATATTTCACTTACATATAACAAATTCAGCTTGGTTGAATTATTTTTTAAGTCGTTTATGATGTTAAGAGGCAAACTGTTCTTTCTTAAAATACTAATCTCAAACGATATAAGATTTTCTGTATTTTTGTATGATTCAATCTGATAGTTCTTTACCTCCAGTTTATATCCGGGTAAATCAATTTTCACACTGTTGTTTTGAGACCAAACAGTTGAATTTATTATCAGCAGGGATATTAAAATTATTTTTTTCATGATTTTTTTTATTTTGATTCTTTTAATAAATCTTTTTTTTCTTTCTTTACAGTTTCAGTTGGTGCTGGAGTATTGCTTCTGATATTATCGTTAGTCTGATTATTTAAACCTGTCTCATTTTGAATACGGGGTTTTTTAACTGTCTTCGTAATTTTTTTCGGACTTTCCTTGATCCTGCCTGTCTCTTCCCCGTTGATTCTGTTAATTAAAGATCCCTCAATCAGTTTTAATTCTTTTAAATCAATTACATTCTTATCATGCGAAAACAATAATGAATATTTTATATTTTCATTTACTTCATTTGTCAGATTAATATTTACAGTATAACTATCATTGCTTTCTTTTTGTGCAATCCCGGCATCTTTAAGTTTTAAATTATATCCGGCTATTGTTTCCTTTAATGTCTGCTCATTCATTTGTCTTTTGCTGATTTTGTCATCTGTATAAATAAAGTTATCAAACTTTACGATGATTGTTTTGTCAGGAACTTCACCGCTGAATAAATGTCTGATTACTTTTCCGGTGATCTCATTTAAGTTAGTTACATTGCCTGCTTTCTGTATTTGCTCCGTTGGAGGAACAGTTGCATCATTCCCGTTATCTTTAATTATTCCGAAATACAAAAATATCAGCAGGATTGCCGCAGCAACGGTAACTGCTGTATACTTTAAGGATTTAGATTTTCTTCCTTTACCGGCAGATACGTGTTCATTTTCAACGGCGTTATTGTCCGGATAACTGTTGTTTAAATTATCATTTTTCATTTCCGTAGCTGATGAAAGGATTTCTGAACTGGTTTCCCGGTTTCTCTTCCCTGCATCAGGTTTGCCGGACGTACTGTGCTTTCTGTCCGGTTCTTTTAAGTGCATTTTTCTAATTACATCCCTGCTTCTGATTGTATCTTCCGCTTCTTTTTTCTTTTGCTCTTCAGCTTCTTTTTTCTTAAGCTCTTCTGTTTCTTTTCTCTTAATCTCATCAGCTTCCTTTTTCTTAAACTCTTCAATTTCCTTTTTCCTAAGTTCTTCAGCTTCCTTTCTTTTAAGCTCTTCCGCTTCTTTCTTCTTAAGCTCTTCCGCTTCTTTCTTCTTAAGCTCTTCCGCTTCTTTTCTTTTAAGCTCTTCCTGCTTTCTTAGTTTTCTTTCTTTAAATTCTCTTTCCTGTTCCTCCATCAGCTCCTTCTTTATAAGAATATAGTTCAGACACTGGCTGATTTTAAACATCAGAGTACTGTCTGATTTTATGTTTTTAGCTTCATTGTATTTGTCCAGCGCCTGTTCATATTTTTTATTGTTATACAGGCTGTCTGCATTCATTATCAGGGATGAATACGATATTTCATTTTTACATTTTTCTATCTGCGTAGAATAGTTGTCATCATTAAACTTCTCCGCTAGAACTATAAAATTCTCCAGAGAACGGGTATAGTCTCCGGAATTAAAATAATTTTCCGCTTTGTTAATGAAAAATTCTTTACTGTATTTTTTATTTTTAGCGAAATAAAAAACATCTGCATCCAGGTTATCCCTTCTCTGTGGCTCTGAAATATGTTTAATGCGTAATTTATTCTGCAGGCTGTTATATACATCATTTAAGCTTAAAAGCATATTTGATTCTTCAGATCCGCCGTAAAGTGTCTCAATCAGAGAATCAGTAAAAAAAGTATGCCTTGCTTTTGAATCGAAGAATGACTGCTCTTTATTCGAAGATGAAGTAATTATGTATGAACCGTTTATGGATTTTTCTTCTTCTGTGAGAGAATTTTCACTCTGCGCTGCAATGCCTGAATAGCAAGCATCCAGCAGAATTACACTGTTTGGTTTTCCCGGGCTGTTTTCGATTATACTTTTAAAATCGGAAAATTCAATACCGGTAGCTTTAATCAGATGAAAAGCTTTTTTTGAATTGTATGCTGTAAGATACAATCTGTCCTTTGCAGTTCTGTGACCGTGACCGGAATAATAGATAAATACCGTGCGTAGATTTTTGTCGCTTAATGCATCCGACAGTCCCTCAAGAATTTCAATATGAGTTTTATTTTCCAGAACAATTACATTTTGTTCCGGCAAACCGATTATATCCTGATCAAGAAATAAATTCTTTAAGTCTTCCAGGTTTCCTTTTACCGGATCAATCGGAATAAAATCATTTGTTTCATAAATTCCTGTCCCGATTAATACTGCCTTAGTTTGATTTATTTCATATGAGAGTTTCATAATATTATTTGTTAATAAATTCCAGTAAAGTTTTTCTTTCATTTTCAGTGAACAAATGCATTGAAACAGTTTCAGTTTTACCGTCATTTGAAGTCTTTGTTATCTGAATTTTTGTTTTATCCGAATCAAATGCATATTTTTGTTTTCTCAGTTCAAAGTAGTCCTTCAGTACTGTAAAAAGACCTTTTACTCCGGCAGCAACAGCTGTCGAACTCAAAACAATCTGTAAAACCGGAAGCAGTTCTATGCTCATTGCTCCTTCTTTTGATTCGGGATTTTCCTTCAGCTGAATTTCCAGCCCGGGTACTTCACCCAGAAGAAATTCATGCAATTCAAGTATTTCTGTCTTTGAGTCTGAAGTGATGAGGTTTAATTCAAATGATAATTCTTTCATTATTTATCTCCTTAATTTTAGAAAACTTAAAAAATGTAAAACCGGACTTAAAAGTTTTATGATACTGCTATCATTAAATCCCAATTCAAATTATTTATTATTCTGTTTACAGTGAATAGGGGTAAATACGTAAATTGCTGAGTATCAATACGTATCCCGCTTAATCTCTTCTTTATTATGTCTCCTGTATTCCTGACAAATAATTACATGTAAAATTCTTTATATGATTTTTAAAAACACGGCGATGAGTTTCTGAAATCAAATTAAAAATACACTCTAACTTTTAATCATAATTTATTAAATTACTGCTGAATTTAATTAAAGAACAAAATTATGAAGACCTCATTAATTCAGTCCTTACTGGTTTTAATCCTGTCTTTCCCGGTAATATCAGCAGCTAATGATTTTAATCCGTTTACTTCATCAGGATCAGAAATTTCAATTTATCCGATTGAAGATACACCAAGGGAAATTACTTATGTAATTGAGCTGAACTCCGGAATGAGAGATTCTAAGGAGATTGTCAATCCGTATTACACAGGTTCGCTTCGGTTTTATACAGAATTCAGTTATTTAAAAAACGCCGCCAGAATAGCGCCTTTTATCGGCGGTGCATTTGAAAACCCCGGAGGATCGTTTGAAGCCGGTTTGAGGAATGACATTAAGCTTTACAGAATACAGTCAGACAGATTTTCTTTGATTGAATTCAGAGGCGGACTCAGCTACTTTTACTCATTCTACAATAAGCTGAATTTTATCGGCGTTGATGTAAAAGTTGATTTCCTTGATTTTGTATATTTAGCGGTTCGTTTCAATAAAAGCCTGAATAATTCAGATTATACAATTATGCCCGATATCGGCGTTTACTTTTAAATGAAAAACTTTAAAAAGTTAAATTAAAAATCATGAAAGCACTTGTAATTTCAGGAGGCGGATCAAAAGGAGCATTCGCTGTAGGAGTTCTGTCAAAGCTCATCAATGAAGGTGAAATCAAATATGATATCATAGGCGGCACATCAACAGGAGCGCTTATGACCACTTTTGCATACTTCGGAAAGATAAATGAGCTGAAAAGGATATACACAAACATAAGCACAGACAAACTTCTTACTCAGAACAGCATCAGGCAAGCGCTTGACCGCGGGTATTTTCTGGATACTAAAGGTCTGGAAAAAATTGTTAGGGAAAAGGTAACACCGGATATTTTTGAAAGAATTAAATCAGCTAAGCTTGTGTATTTTGCAACGGTGTGCCTGGAAACCGGCGCTGTGGTTTATTTTCATACTAATGAAATGGAAACTGACGGTGACTATGAAGAATATAAAATATACAGGCACGAAGAGTACGTCAGAGCAATTATGGCTTCTTCAAATCAGCCTATTTTAATGCCAAATGTTGAAATTCTCAGCCGCCACTATGTGGACGGAGGAATCAGGGAAAATATTCCGATCAGAGGAGCCCTGTATAACGGAGCCACGGAAATAGATGTAATATCCATGACACCCAAAAAAATTGAATACAATTTCAAGCCCGGAGATCTTTTGTCTGTAATTTCCCAGACTATAAGCATTGCTACGGATGATGTTTTGCATAATGATCTCGAACTTGCGGGTCGTGTCGCTAAAGAAAAAGGCGTGACAATTAAATTATACAGACCTTCAGGTAAATTACCGATTAAAAATGATCTTGAGTTTAATCCTGACGATATGAATAAATGTTTAAATCTCGGAATTGCAGCTTATGACAATCCGGAGGAGATTTTGGTTACGTGAATTTGTATTCTTTATTTCTTTCCGGTATTCGGAATGAATAATTTTACTTTTATCTGAAGTATTTTTACACATATCATCATGACTTTCAGGTCTGTCAAATAACTATCGGTATTCCATTAATACAGGGACGCAGAAACACAGGGAAATTAATTTTAATATTGTATACATCTCTTATCCTGTTTGTCTTTATGATGAAAAATTGTATTGATACATCTTCTTTGAATGAGGTTATTACAGTAATCGTATATAAATTTTACAGCTATTGTGTTTTATTAATACACTGCTGAAATACACTTATTACAGTCTGACTATTAACAGCAATAGCTTCAAATATTTCTGAAATTCAAATTTATGATTTTTTTAATTGTTTTCATAAATTATTAACAGGAATATTACTACCGGGTATTGTTACTCCTTTAAGAACACCTCAACTGACTTACTTTCCTTCAAATCAAACTTTTCAGGACCGTATTTATATTTGTCTGAACCGATTATTAATTCTGCCTCCATGCTGTAACTTCCTTCCTTTAAATTATCAAAAAGATAATTTTTTTCTGAAGGAGATTTTTTAAACTCAACGTGTTCATTTAGATTGATAAGCTTAATTACGGTCTTGTTAATTTCAGCGTCCGGAATATCTTTTCCGCCTTTATCTTTACCTGATACTCCTCCGTTTACAGCATATCTTGGAGGAGGTTTGGGTGAATCTGACGGAGGGATCAGAGCTTCTTTTATTCTGTTAAATACATCATACATTCTTGCCGAGAAAAGTCCGAGTACAAATGAAATAAACAGCAATCCGTATGATGAATCATCTATTCCGGCAGGAGTGCCTATAACATTCTTATATGCAAAAGTAATCGCAACCGCCATTAACGGCGCATAAAAGAGTTTTGCAATGTATACCGGTAATTCAGTTTCCTTAAACTGCCCCTTGCTTATAAAGTCAGACAGAAAATACAGCAGGCTGCACAGCACTCCGAATAATGACCAGAACAATACTTCATAATATCTCTTTTCGTCTGACAGCCAGAAATAAGATTTTATTTTCAGTGATATTCCCGGAGTAAGCGATTTGATTTCCTGAAATGTCAATCCGGATAAAATGCTTTTGAGGTTTTCCGATGAAACAGATTCCGGCGAATATGCTATGTTTAAATAAGAGATAATGTTATCTGAAGCAGAATTCAGATATATTTTCCGGACTGAATCAATTTTTTTAACTGTATCACCGTATCGTTCCGCTTCCTTTTTGAATTTCTCTTCTTCTGCATTTACAATAGATGCGATTTTAATATTATCATCTTTTGAAAGCGTTATATTTCTGGCTCCGTCATTTTTATTATGAAATATTACATATACAATAATGACAATTACAAGTATTGCAATATTTACTGCTAAATATTTTAAGCCTTTATTTTCCATTGTGCTGATATTTATTTTTTAAAAAATACTTTTGCAGCATCGGAGTCTATAATTCCTTACCTCTGTGCTTTTATTTCTGATCTGAAGAGTAATCAGCATAAAAATTTACACAATTGATTAAAAGAATTGTTAGTAATAAAATTTAACTGAGATTTTTGAATGAACGATAAATTACGCATATTGAAATGCTGTTTATCTGTTCTCTGCATGAGAGTAATATCGTCAGGAGTGTATTTATTCTTCCTCTGAAAATTATTCATTTATTCCGGGAGCTTAACTGAACTTTCTAAAAATACTTTTTATGATATAAATTTTCATATACCAAAATTTATACCCTTGGTAAATTTCCGGTTTATTATTTTTTGTAATTTATAACAGTTTTATAAAATAATTTAACACGTTTAGCCAGGACTTTCGGTTATTCTCATAACAATCAGTATTTCTTTAATACCGGGACTCGGACGAATTAGTTATGATTTCGTTTTTCTCTCTTATACTCATTATCTTAATGCCGATAAGACGTATTAATGTTTCTAATTATTATTTGAATCAGTATTTATTTATTTTACAGCCATTGATAACATACATTTTATTTTTAATGAAAAATTTATTTTACATTCTCACATTTGTTTTTGCGTTTATTCTGCAATCCTGTTCAAAGGATTCTGATTCCGGAATTAAGATTTTTAATCTTAATCTCAGTGAGGGAATAGAAACCCTTGATCCCGTAATGTCAAATTCTGTTCAGTCTATCTGGGGATTGTCTGTAATGATGGAAGGTCTTGTTCAGTTCGACAGTGAAAACAACATTATCCCGTGTATAGCAAAATCCTGGACTATTTCCGAAGATGCTCTTACTTATAATTTCACACTCCGCAATGATGTATATTTTCATGACAATGCCTGTTTTCCTGATTCGAAAGGAAGGAAGGTTAATGCGCAGGATTTTAAATACTGCCTCGAAAGAGTCAACAATCCAAAGACAAAATCACGCGGACAGTGGGTTTTCAGAGACAGGATAAAAGGCGCAAAGGAATATATTGAATCTGAATCTGGAAACGGTTCGGGAAGCGTTAAAGAAATTACTGGAATAAAAGTTCTGAATGATTCTCTTCTGTCAATTGAACTTACAAAGCCCTTTTCCCCTTTTCTCAGCATTCTTACAATGACATACGGCTTTGTTTATCCTAAGGAAGCCGTTGAGTTTTACGGCGGCAGATTCGGACAGAATCCTGTCGGAAGCGGTCCGTTTAAATTTGTAAAATGGGATATTGACAAGGAACTTATATACACAAAAAACACAGCTTACAGGGAAAAGGATAAAAACGGAAATTCGCTTCCTTATCTCGACGGAATTAAAATTACTTTTACTCAGTCATCTGAAACAGAGTTTCTGGATTTTCAAAACGGCAAATATGATTATCATGATCCTTCATCCGAAACTTACGATCAGATTTCCACTCCGGAAGGAACGCTTGCCGATGCTCAGTCAAAATCATATTCTATGATAAAGCAGCCGTGGCTGCAGACTGTTTTTTTCGGAATGATGCAGTCTCCCGAACTTCCCGGAGGAAAGGAAGGTCCTTTTGCGGGTAATAAAAAACTCCGTCAGGCGCTTAACTACGCTGTTGACCGAAGCAGAATTATTAAATTCGTTCTGAAGAACCGGGGTATTCCTGCATCTAACGGTCCTATTCCCGAAGGCATGCCCGGATTTAATCCGGATATCAAAGGATATGTTTATGATAAGGAAAAAGCAAAGCAGCTTTTATCCGAAGCAGGTTTTCCGGGTGGCAAAGGTCTGGATTTAACGCTTGTAACGGGCAACGAGGAAATTCAGAAGACTATTGCTATTGCAGTTCAGGAACAATTAAGAGACTTCGGCATAAATCTTAAGCTCGAACAGATGCTTCAGGCGACTCTGATTTCCAAACAGGAAGAAGGGGTTTTTCCTTTCTGGAGAGCAAGCTGGGGGGCGGATTATTATGATCCGGAAAACTTCATGGCTCTCTTTTGCAGCAAAAACATTACTCCGAAAGGTCCTAATCGCGTCGGTTACAGTAATCCCGTGATTGATGAAATGTATGAAAAAGCTCTGAAAGTCACCGACTTCAATGAAAGGAAAAAGATATATGACGAAATGCAGAAGATTGTAATTGAAGACGCAGCCTGGCTGTTTCTCTATTACAATCAGAAAATCTATCTGCTTCAGAAAAATATTGAAGGATTTTATGTTGACGGGCTGAATATAATTAATCTTAAATACACAAAGAAAAAGTAACTTCACTTAAAACACTTTCTGATTCTATCAGAAGATGATAACCCGGGAATTTACATCTCAAATACAACGGGATTATTATTCTGTTATTAATTGTAAAAAGAGCTGATTATTTCAGCGGAACAAGTTTCTTCCTTACATCTTCCGGAATACTTTTGAGTATTGTTTTTACTGCTTCTCCGGGTGTATTGATTCTTCTTGCAAATCCGATTTCATCCGGACCGACTGCGCCTTCATTAAGCTGATGCCTTGTCAGTTCTGTTACATTTTTCCAGAATTTTCTGTTCATAAGCAGAACAGGAAAAGGACCGATTTTTTTGCACTGTATAAGAGTAGCTGCTTCATATAATTCGTCCAGCGTCCCGAGTCCACCGGGCATAATCACAAATGCGCATGAATATTTTACCAGCATTACTTTCCTTATAAAAAAATATCTGAACTCCACGCTTTCATTTACATAAGGATTCGCAGACTGCTCTTTTGGCAGAATAATATTCAGACCGTAACTTTTTCCGCCGGCTTCAAACGCTCCCCTGTTCGCCGCTTCCATGAGCCCGGGTCCTCCTCCGGTCAGCACCGCAAATCCGGCTTCGGCAAGTTTCCTTCCGGTCTTCCTCGTAAGTTCATAATAAGGATGCCCTTCCCTGAATCTCGCCGAACCAAACACTGTGACGGCAGGACCGATTTCAAACAAGCGAGTAAATGCATTTTCAAATTCAGCAGTAATTCGCTGAAGCCTTTCCTTTTCTTTTTCCGGTGTTCTTCTGTCTATAAGAAACATCCTTTCAGCATATGCTGATTCATCTTCGGTATCAGGAAGTTCATAAGAAGTCTTCACAGATTTATTCCAGTACTTTTCCCAGACTTTGTCCCAGTCTTTGATTTTCACTGTAGTATTTTTTTCTTTTTTCTTTTCCATATCCGGTCTTTTTAATTTTGAGAAATCTGTTTTAAAATAATAATTTAAAGCATAATTGTTTCGCCGTATTCAGGCAGCACAGCTTTTATGTTATATTTTTTTTTGATAATTTCAGCCAGCGGTTTTCTTCCTTTGTCTTCACCATGCGACAGAACAAGCACAGGCTTAGAATCGGAAACAGCATCAAACCATTTCAGCAGTCCGCTTTGATCCGCATGTGCGCTTAATCCTCCCATGTGCGCGATGTCAGCCCTGACAACAACTTCTTCACCGAAAATCTTTACTTTTTTTGAGCCTTCAAGAAGCTTTCTTCCGAGCGAGCCCGTTCCCTGATAACCCGTTATCATTACCGTTGTTTCCGGCTTATAAAGATTATGTTTCAGATGATGAAGTATTCTTCCTGCATTGCACATCCCTCCTCCTGCGATTATCATGCATGGACCTTCGGCATTATTAAGTGCTATTGAATCTTCTGCTGATTCCGATATATGTATTCCCGATAAATCACTTTTAATTACTCCTGTCCTGTATAATTCTGCAGCTTCATCATCATATAACTCCTTATGTCCGGCATAAACCTTAGTGGCTTTTATCGCCATCGGGCTGTCAAGATACACCGGGATTTTGTTTAATGTCTTTCTGTGAAAACCCCTGGCTAAATAATATAGCAGCTGCTGTGATCTCCCGATTGCAAATGCAGGAACTAATATCTTTCCTTTTTTTACGGAAGCTCTGTCGATAATTTCTTTGCCTTCAAGCAGAGTTTCTTCAAGAGGTTTGTGATTGTGATCTCCGTAAGTTGACTCCAGGAAGACTAGGTCTGCAGAGCTGAAAGGATCAGGATTTTTTACAATAGCCGTGTCATCAGGACCGATGTCTCCTGAAAATACGATTATTTTTTTATTCCCGTTTTCTTCTATATCCATTTCAATTGAAGCAGAACCGAGCAAATGACCTGATTCGTGAAGTCTGACGAAACATCCTTCTGCAATTTCATAGGGAGTATTATAAGGTACGGGAATGAACAGGCTCATTACTTTCTTAATTTCCTCTTCGCCGTATATCTGCTTCAGAAGCGGCTGACCTGCTTTTTCGGGTTTTTTGTTTTTCCTTTTTATTTCATAGCCCTGAATCTTTGCCGAATCCATAAGTATCAGACCTGCTACATCAATTGTTGCTTTGGTGGCATAAACAGGACCTTTGTAACCGCTTTTTACAAGCAGGGGCAGCCGTCCTGTATGATCAAGATGTGCATGCGTTAATATTACCGCATCCAGCTTTTTAAGATCCAGAGTCGTAAGTGTTTCATTGTGTATCTGCATTTCCTTCCTGCCCTGAAAACTTCCGAAATCAACAAGAACGCTTGCAGATGCAATCTGCACATAATATGCAGAACCCGTTACATCTCCTGCAGCTCCGAACAACGTTACTTTCATTATTCTGTTTTTTAAATTTCATTTACTCTGTCCCCGGTCTGCAGAAGAATTTTCACGGATTTATTTTTTAAATTCAAATGTCCTGCCAAACTTCACTGCATCATAATTGTATTTCTTTCTAATCTTGTCAATTTTCTTCAGCAGATTTTCTTTTTTATCCGTATCATCAAACAAATTCTCCTGCATGAATTCATCCCCTTTTACCAGCTCTGAAAATTTAATCCCTATAAGCCGGATTTTCTTTTTGTTCGAAAGCATCCTTTCCAGAAGCTCGACGGCGTCTTCATAAAAATCAGTTTCAATATTTGAATACTTTTTACCGGTAAAGGATCTCTGATTAACCTTAAAGTCAAAATATTTCACTTTCACAGTTATTGTTCTGCTCTTTGTACTTATGCTTCTCAGCTTCTGACAGCACCTTTCCATCAGATAATAAAGTTCGGCATGAAGAAACTCCCTGTCGTCCGTATCTTCCCAGAATGTGTTTTCCTTTGAAAGCGATTTTCTGTCTTCTTTAAATTCATTAACTGTATTGCTTGATGTTCCGGAAGCTACATTAAGCAGAAAGGATGTGTGTATACCGATTTCTTTTTCATAAAATGACCTGTCGTACTTAAGCAGATCGCCGATGTATATTATCCCGTACTTCTTCAGTTTTTCCTGAGTAGCCTTGCCGGCTCCGGGAATTTTATCTATTGTAAGACCGCTCAGGAATTCTTTTTCCCTTCCGAAAGGAATGACCGTTATTCCGTCGGGCTTGTTCATTTTCGAACCGATTTTCGCGCAGATTTTATTTGCTGCAATTCCGATCGAACAGGTAATCTTAAGACTGCTTTTAATATCGTTTTTGATTTTTTCCGCAAGCTCTGTGTGATTGTAATTATGCATATACAAAACGTCAGTTACGTCAAGAAAAGCTTCATCAACGCTCACCGGCTGAACAACCGGAGTGTATTTGTAAAAAATGTCTCTGACTTTTTTTGAATAATCCGAATAAAGTCCTCTTGTGCTGCGGATAAAATTTCCTTCAGGCGCAAGGAGTAATGCTTTTGCCAGTGGCATTGCGGTTCTGATACCCTTTGCCCGGGCAGCGTAATTCGGGCATGCGACAATGCTTCTTCTGTCTTCCTTTGTGCCACCGACAATAAGAGGTTTTCCCCTGAGTACGGGATTGATTGCCTCTTCGCAGGAAGCAAAGAAAGCATCCATATCAATATGAAAAATTATTCTATGACTGAGCACTGGCATTTGGATTAACTTAATCCAAACATGCATTTATTTCAATCCAATACTTCTCTGTTAATGCATCATTTTAAAAGTACGGTTAATACTTTTGTTAACTTTAGAAGAAATTCCGGAAGCATACTTATATCATATCTGTCAGGTAAATTGTTGTTATATAAAATTTTTATAAAAGCGCTGGTAATCAATCAAAACTCTCAGAGGTGAAATTATAATCCAGTAAGAATTATATCTCACATATTGTTGTGTCTAAGTCTTCTGGCTTAAAGTATTACATTTTAAAATTGTTTCCTCTTTGAGTCTTGGAAGCTTGGATTTAAAAAATTTTCAACTTAAACATTTTGAACGGATGTGATATTACACGCATAGCAGTCTTGCTTTTGCATTGCGACTTAGCGGGGAAAATTGATACTTTGTTCAAAAATTAGTTTCAGAGAAAAGATTATTTTGTGGATATGGATAATTCAAAAAACCCTGCTGAACCGGGTCGCCTGTTACGTCCGGTAGCATCTGCCGAACAAGGCTGGAAGCGCTGGCTTCCGGGATTGCAAATGATTAAAGGTTATAATGCATCCTGGCTTAAGAGCGACATAACCGCCGGTTTGGTGCTTACTACTATGCTTGTTCCGGTCGGCATTGCTTATGCTGAAGCTTCCGGCGTACCCGGGATTTACGGGCTTTATGCTACTATCATTCCTCTGCTTGCATATGCATTGTTCGGACCCAGCCGCATAATGGTGCTCGGACCGGATTCTTCACTTGCTGCAATAATTCTGGCTGTTGTAATTCCTTATACAGTCTCAGACCCTTCTAAAGCTGTAGCAATGGCAGGAATGATGGCTGTCGTTTCTGGAATTTTCTGCATCTCTGCAGGACTGTTCCGGTTGGGATTTATTACTGAATTACTTTCAAAACCTATCCGGTACGGATATATGAACGGTATTGCGCTTACTGTTCTGATCAGCCAGATTCCGAAGCTGTTTGGATTTTCTATAGAAAGCAAAGGTCCTTTATTAAATATATATCAGATTGTTATGTCGGTGTTTGAAGGCAAAGTTAATACTGCTTCTTTTTTGATAGGAACCGGAACATTAATTGCAATTATCTTACTCAAGCCGTTCAGGCGAATACCGGGAATTCTGATTGCCGTTGTATCTGCTACACTGGCTGTAGGTTTTTTTGAACTGAATCTGAATTACGGAATAAAAGTACTTGGTCCGCTTCCCGAAGGGCTTCCTTCATTCATTATTCCCTGGATAAGTCTTGAAGATCTGCAATCTGTACTGATAGGAGGCTGTGCGGTTGCACTGGTTTCATTTGCAGACACAAGTGTATTGTCCCGTATATATTCATATAAAACCCGTACATTTGTAGACTCAAATCAGGAAATGATAGGGCTTGGAGCTGCAAACTTTTTATCCGGTTTTTTCCAGGGATTTCCGATAAGCAGCAGTTCATCACGCACACCGGTGGCTGAAGCTTCCGGAGCAAAAACACAGTTAACAGGAGTAGTCGGTGCAGTATCGGTTTCCTTGTTGCTTCTTTTCGCACCTGATCTTCTGAGAAATTTACCCAACAGTGCGCTTGCAGCAGTGGTTATTACTGCAGCTATCGGACTCTTTGAAATTAATGATCTGAAAAGAATTTACCGTATTCAAAGATGGGAATTCTGGCTTTCCATAGTCTGCTTCATAGGAGTTGCAGTATTCGGAGCAATTCCCGGCATCGGAATAGCGATTGTAATTGCAATCATAGAATTTCTCTGGGACGGCTGGCGTCCTCACTATGCAGTGCTTGGACGTGCAGAAGGTATCCGCGGATATCATGATATTAAGCGTTATCCTGATGCACAGACAATTCCGGGTCTGGTTTTATTCAGATGGGATGCGCCTCTGTTTTTTGCAAATGCAGAGTTGTTTCAGAATTGTGTTTTGAAAGCAGTCTCGGATTCGTCAACTCCCGTAAAGAGGATTATAGTAGCTGCCGAACCTGTGACAAGCGTTGATGTTTCTTCTGCCGACGTGATTTCCGAACTCCGGAAAACGTTGTCAGAATCCGGCATTGAACTGCATTTTGCTGAAATGAAAGACCCCGTTAAAGATAAGCTGAAACGATTTGAGATATTTGAGTTATTGGGAAAAGAATTTTTCCATCCGACAATCGGCGCAGCTGTTGATCATTATATTGTGGAATATAAGATAAAATGGAAATCATGAATTGACATTTTTCCGGTTCGGATAAATGTCTGTTGGTAAAATTATTTTCCGGGTCATTTCATTTCACCTCTTTCCTGTCTAAGATGTCTGTGATAATTATACTGCAACCGGCTTTGACGCTGCATCTCTGATCTCCGCTCTGAGTCAGAAATGATCTTCCGATTCACGAACGGATATTTATCAGTTTGAAAATATCTGTGATACATTTATTTCTTAAATTGTTTCAGAGTAATTAAAAACGTAATCGAAGGATACATTTACATCTGTCATTTATTCCTGAAAGCGGTGTTAGGTTTTTTATAAGGCAGCCGTGAACATTAATGACTGATATTACAATTAATGTTTTAATTTATTTATGGTATTTTTAATCACACTAATGAAAACTTTTTGAGATACAGGATTACAAAGAACGAGAAGACTCTGGCTTGGCTGATACTGATAATTCTTTCTTTAATCTGGGGCAGTTCCTTTATACTGATAAAAAAAGGGCTTGCCGGATTATCCCCTCTGCAGGTGGGAACTCTGAGAATTTCGTTTGCTTTCCTGTTTACATTTCCTTTCGCAATAAAATACTTAGGGAAGATTCCTTCCGGCAAATGGAAATTTCTTTTTTTCACCGGTCTGTTCAGTAATTTCCTCCCTGCCGTATTATTTGCAGTTGCACAGACAAAGCTCGAGAGTTCGCTCACAGGAATTCTGAATGCGCTGTCTCCTCTTTTTACGCTTTTAATTGCAGTGCTTGTATTCAATTTAAGGTTTTCAAAAGCTCAGGTAACGGGGCTGATTACAGGATTTATAGGTACAATAGGTCTTAGTTTTGTTAACTCAGAAGGCGGTCTGGGGAATTTTAATGCATATGTGTGGCTGATAGTTCTTGCAACTCTCTGCTATGCAGTCAGCCTGAACTTTATCAAAATTTATTTATCGGAACTGAATTCGGTAATGATAACTTCCCTCGCTTTACTGACAGCCGGACCGCCTGCGCTTGTGATTCTTTTTTTAACTGACTTTCCCGCTAAGCTTGCCGGCACTCCGGGAGTTTATGAAAGCATCGGTTATGTTGCGATTCTCGGAGTAATGGGAACAGCAGTCGCGCTTTTACTTTATACAAAACTGATTCATATGACAAATGCAATTTTTGCAAGTTCGGTAACTTACCTTGTCCCGGTAGTTGCAATCCTCTGGGGAGTGATAGACAATGAAAAATTATACCCTCTTCACTTTGCAGGGCTGGCGTTAATACTTACCGGAATTTATTTTTCAAATAAAACCGGTAATACCGTGAATGGAGATAAAATCAGTAAACATTAAGTGTTTAAATTTCAATAATAAACTGACTATCAATGAATCTGTTCAGCAGTAAAGAAGATGTTTCAGAGAATCCGGAAAATATTCCTCTTGCAGAAAGAATGCGTCCCCGGACTCTAGAAGACTTTGCAGGTCAGGAACATCTGACCGGTCCGGGAAAACCGGTGAGAATTATGATAGAAAAGAATGAGCCTGCATCAATGATTTTGTGGGGACCGCCCGGCGTAGGAAAGACAACTCTTGCTCTTCTTATTGCCGCAAAAGTTAATGCCGGATTCATTCAGCTTTCAGCTGTTACTTCGGGAGTCAAAGACGTCCGGGAAGCAATTGATAAAGCACTTTATAATCTTAAGCAAAAAGGCAAAAGGACAATTCTGTTTATTGACGAAATTCACCGATTCAATAAAGCGCAGCAGGATTCGCTTCTTCAGAGTTCGGAAAGAGGTACAATTATTCTCATCGGCGCAACTACGGAAAATCCTTCGTTTGAAGTCATTTCACCTCTTCTTTCAAGAAGCAGAGTCTTTATACTCGAAGAACTTACAAAAATCGACTTCCTTAAAATCATTGACAATGCTCTCCGTAAGGATGAAGTCCTCGGTAAATATGAAATTGAAATCGAAGACAGGGATTTTTTAATCGGGCTTTCAAACGGTGATGCGAGAAGACTTCTTAACGGACTTGAACTTTCCGTAAAGCTTTCATCGGAAAATTCTCCGGGAAAAATTATTCTTACCAACGAAATTTTCAAGGAAGCATTTCAGACAAATTACATTAAATACGATAAGAATCAGGAAGAGCATTACAATATTATTTCCGCATTCATAAAAAGCATCAGAGGCAGTGATCCTGATGCAGCAGTTTACTGGCTTGCAAGAATGCTTAAAGGCGGAGAAGATCCGAAATTCATTGCGAGAAGAATGATAGTGCTTGCTTCCGAAGATATCGGTAATTCCGAACCAAATGCCCTGACACTTGCTGTCAGTGCATTCACGGCTGTTGATTATATCGGCATGCCCGAAGCTGCTCTTGTTCTGTCACAGACTGCCGTATTTCTAGCAGGATGTCCGAAAAGCAATGCTTCTTACATTGCAGTCAGCAGGGCTAAGGAAGATGTTAATAATCTGCCTGCTTATCAGGTGCCTGTGCATCTGAGAAATGCTCCGACTAAATTAATGAAGGACCTTCACTACGGGAATGAATACAAATATCCCCATGATTTTGAAAGCAATTTTACTGAACAGCAGTATCTTCCGGATGAACTGAAAGATAAAATATATTATAATCCTTCAGATAACGGCGAAGAGATGAAAATAAAAAAACGCCTGGAACAATTGTGGAAAAAGAAAAGGTGAATTCTTTCCTTACCGGGATTTCAGTACTCCTTTTATTTTGCAATTTCCTTTAGAATAATGTTATTGTCAGGATCAAATGAGACTCTCACGGGTTCATCCGTAAATTCATATGAAAACTTCTGAACATTATATTCATTATCCGCCTTTATAAGAGTATCGCTTCCGTTTTTAAAAATCACTTTAAATTCCACCGGCATTCTGAAAAAAGAAGAGTTTCTCTGGATCTGATTTATTGTATAATCAAGCTTCCAGCTTCCCGATTTTGTCTTTTCAATGAAGGTGTCATTCTGATAAACAGGATGATTCGGCTGATTCAGCCACTGGTCAAAAAACCATCTGAGATCGTTTTCATTTATACTGCATATGAAATTTACAAACTGTACTGTAGAAATATTTCCGAAACGGAATTCCGGATTGTTGGCATACATATACATGCTTTTGAAAAACGAAGTATCCCCTAGAACATACCTCAGCATGTAAATCACACAGCCTGCTTTCGAATAAGTCAGTGCTTCATTGAAAAGAACACTGTCTGCGGGAACGGATGTATTCCATTCACTGTTGAATATCGGTCTTCCGGGATTTCTTCTGAAATAATTTCCGGCTTCCTGTGAAATTTTTTTCCTGTACGCTGCAGTTCCGCCGTTATACTCAGCCCAGATTGCCTCGTTGTAAGTTGCAAAACCTTCATTCAGCCAGATATCTGACCAGTTCGCCGGAGTAATCATGTCGCCGAACCACTGATGAGCTATTTCATGACATGCAAGTTCTTCAAGCCAGCAGTCCGGACAAAGAGTAATCAGAGTCTGATTTTCCATTCCTCCCCATTTATAATCCCTGTTGGTAGTTGCAAACGCCAGCTTCTCAAAAGGATAATCCCCGTAAAGCCTGGAGAACAATTCAAGCATACGCGGGACTTTGTTTTTTACATTGTTAAGATTATACAGAGTTTCTCCCCTCTGCCAGTAATATCTCAGCTGAATCGTTTCCTTTTCTTCATACTTTTCCCATAAATTTACATCAAGATTAAAATTAACTTTTCCTGCTATTGCTATAAGATATGTGGCAATGGGTTTTGTGCTTTGAAAACTGTAATTAAGAATCCCGTTGCTTACCGATGAATCAGCTAATATTCCGTTAGAAGTCAGATTTACCTGTTCCGGAACCTTCAAGGATATACTCATCAGCGCTTTATCTGACGGAATATCATTGCAGGGAAACCATTTTCTGGCTCCTTCCGGCTCACAGTCAGTATACAAAATACCGTCCCTTACTACAAAAGATTCATTGAATAAATCCTTATGCCTGTAATAAATTTTCACACTGAACACTTCGCTTGAGTCATAGTATTTATCAAGCGATATCCGGAGTATGTTGCTGCTGTGAATAAAATACTTTCCCGAGCCGGAAACAGAATCAACAATGAGATATTTATTATCAGCATTAAGACTTATCTGGTCAATTCCTTTCTCAGGCATAACAGAGATATTAACGGAAGCACTAAATACTGACTTAAAAGGAGCGGTAAAACAATTGTAAATATCAAGATC
>JAEUSI010000002.1 GCA_016788375.1 Ignavibacteria bacterium
CACAGGGTTTGACTGTATATTAAAATATTATAATCAAATTTCACAGACAAGAATATTTCAGGATCACCAATTGCCTGAAAAGCCGTGTGTCGCCGGTTCGATTCCGGCCCTGTCCACAAAGACCTCTATAATACGGGGTCTTTTTTTTATGTATTATTCATATATCAAAGAATCGGTAGAAACCGGAAGTTTGTATATTAGGACAGGCAAACAATCTTGAAAGCAGAGTCCGGAAGCATAATTCCAACAAAGTTTTTTCAATAAAAAACAGAGGAACATGGAAATTAATTTATTTCGAAGAGTTTAAAACAAGGTCAGAAGCGATGAAATATGAGATAGAATAAAAATCCATAAAAAACAAAGAATATCTTTTAAAGCTGATAAAAACAAACAAATTATAATCGCCTGAAAAGCCCTGGTGTAATCAGGATTCGATACAGTCTCTGTCCACAAAAGTCTCGCCTTAAAATTAAGCTTTTTCTTTTGTAAAATTTGTTTTTTACTTATTTCCTGAACACAATCCGGTTTTATTTGAGTTAATGAGTTTTATTTCAGTCTATACCCTGTTATTTCATGAAGTACCTTTTTTATGTAAAGGAAAACCCAGGTATCTTAATTCAAAGTAAATTCCATGGTTAATACAGCTTAACTGTGATTTCAAAATTTCAACCCGTAAATTATTTTACTATTAATGGCTGAAAAAATCCGGATTTTATAGAACACCTTTAAATTATCATTTAATTAATGAACTATAATTTTTAAATTGTAATATATGGCCAGAATAAATATCACAATTGTAGATGCAACAGGAAATAAAGAGCAGCAGGCGACTTTACCGGATGATGCTTCAGTAAAAAGAATTATGGAAGTACTTCTTCCAAAAATGAAAATGCCGGTCACCGGTCCTGACGGAGAACCCCTTTCCTATAAATTTCATCATAAAGCATCCGGAAAACAGCTGACGGAAAGTCAGACGCTTGCCGAAGCCGGTGTTAAAGAGGGAGATGTACTCAGGCTGCATCCCGAGATAACAGCCGGAGCGATTGAATTTCAAATTGCTGTTAAAATTAAGAATTTCAGATATAGCGCAATAAATTTTATATTTAATTGATTTTCGTATATAAAGTTGTGTTTCAGTTCCCGGCTTACTTCTAATAACTTTCGGCTTTTCACTTTCATCTTTCAACCTTTAACTTATTCATAATTTCAGATATTTTAATTTAAAAATTTTTATGTCGCTTGAAATAAACGATGACAGATATTCGCGTTTTGAACTTATTAACTGGTGGAATCAGGATATTCTTAAAAATGCAAGGATATTAGTTGCCGGCTGCGGTGCACTCGGAAATGAAATTGTTAAAAATCTTGCCATGCTGGGTGTGGGTCACATTTATGTGGTTGATATGGACAATGTGGAAAAAAGCAATCTTTCCCGAAGTGTGCTTTTCAGAAAAGAAGATGAAGGCAAATCCAAAGCAGAAACAATCTGCAAACGGGCACTTGAAATAAACGATGAAATTGACATAAAATATTTCAACGGAAATATTTTCAGTCTGGGACTCGGTGTTTTCCGAAATTCTGATCTGATAATAGGAGGACTGGATAACCGGGAAGCGAGATTATTTATAAATCAGTCCAGCTGGAAAGTCGGCAGACCATGGATTGACGGCGCAATAGAAGTATTAACCGGAGTTGCGAGAATGTTCATTCCTCCGAAGGGTTCATGTTACGAATGTACAATGTCAGAGACAGACTATAAACTCATAAACAAAAGGAAATCATGCATGCTGCTTGGAATAGATGAAATTTCCGAAGGGAAAATTCCGACGACACCTACCATTGCTTCAGTTATTGCAGGGGTTCAGGTGCAGGAAGCAGTAAAGTATCTTCATAACAGAGATGATCTTGTTCTGCTGAACGGCCGGGGATTCATTTTTAACGGAAACATAAATGATTCATATATTGTAGAGTATCAGAGAATTGAAGATTGTCCTTCGCATTATACATTTGACAATATTCATAAAATTAATAAAAAATATGACGAAGTTAAGCTGACGGATGTAATTGATACAGGAAAAAAATATTTTAAAAGTGACGACTTTGTAATAGAATTTAATAATGAAATAGTTTATGAACTATTAGACGAAAACAACAGACCTGTAAAAGAGTTTTTTGCCAATCTAAATCTGATGTCGGTAAAGGATGTAAAGACAAATGACGGCAGAATACTCAGCTATAGATCATTTCATAATTTCAGTTCCTCTTCCGGTATCGCCGAAAAAATTTCCGGAATGAAAATAATCGATCTGGGAATTCCGCTGAATGATATTATTATACTGCGTAAAGATGATAAAGAAGTTCAGCTTGAGTTTGATCTAATAAGTGTATTCAAGTAAATTTTTCGCTGATTGAATAAATCTCATTCTAAATATGATTTTCTAAAAAATAAAACCTGCCCATACTGCCAGTCAAGAATAAAGAACGGAGCCGATTTCACCGTATGTTCGCATTGCGGGGTGCCCCATCACAAAGAATGCTGGGAAGAAAATAAAGGCTGTACAACTTACGGATGCATCAACAATCCGCATACAGAGAAAAAAATTGAAATTAATTCTGCTTTACCGGAAGATGTCGGAGATTTATCACCGGAAGAAATCCGGGAATCCCTGCTTAATCCGGAATCAGTTTTTATTCAATGCAGGAATTGCAAATCAGAAGTGGAAGAGAGCTCTGTTTATTGTAAATATTGCGGTTATAATCTTAAAGACAATAATGTAACAGGAACTGTTAACGAAGCTTCCGACGATTTTAAAAAAGATTTCAGCAGAAGATACGAACAAAAGGTCAGGTTGACACGCAAAAGATTTTATATTACCCTCGGCAGCTTTCTGATAATTATAACAGCTGTTGCATATTTGTTTTATTCGGGAATTACAAAACTCAACGCTTACTTTTCTTCGGATGAATATTTGATAAAAAGCACGATAGAGAACTGGAAAAAAGCCTGGGAAAAAGAAGACATTGATAAATACAGGAGCTATATGACTGATGATTATGAATATTTCGGGAAAGACGGAAAACGAATTGATCTCAGGGAAAGACTTAAGAGAATTGAATGGACGTTCAAAAACTACAGTGATATTAAAATTGATTTCAAAGACTATAAATTTATTTCTGATTCATCAGTCACGGAAAATGACAGGAAAGTGATATTTAATCAGATATATGAATCGGATAAATTTCAGGAAAAGGGAGTCAAGACATTAAGACTTTACAGGGGAGATGAGACAAAATACGAATGGAAGATTTACAGGGAATTCTTTGAGAAAAACTGAATTTGCAGCACACATTTATTTTGAAATATTCACGGGAAATTTTAAATTTTTTCCCGTGAATAATTATTCTTTATCAGATAAAAAACAGGTATGAAATCAGAAGACCGAGAACAAGCGTCAGTCCGAACACCATATTAAGCTGTGCCGTCATCATTATATGCTTTGTTCCGTAATCAAATCTTGCCTGCGCTTCCGGAGGAAATCCCTCTGACATTTTAACGAGTTTAAGTGCAAGTGGAAGAGTCACAAGTGAAAGCAGTGCGAATGACGGAAGCATTTTCAAAGCAACAAAAATTATCACGCAGATATAAGCACCGAGAATCAGAAAATAATAAAATTTTACCGATAGCTTTTCACCTATCAGTATCGGAAGAGTTTTAACCCCGAATTTTCCGTCGAAGTTAATATCTCTGATATTGTTTGAATGCAGAATAGCATCAATCAGCAGACCCAGCGGTATTGAAAATATCAACGGCAGATATGAAAATGTGCCTGTCTGAACTATGTAAGCTCCGAGCGTCATTCCCAGTCCGAAAGACAGTATAACCTGTATATCTCCGAGAGCTTTATATTTCAGAGCAATGGGTTTGGCAGTATAAAAAATTGCGGACAACAAACCGAACAAACTCAGATATAGAATCCAGATTCCGGACTGAGTATAAAGATAAACCCCGATCAGGAAAGCAATAAAAAGTGAAATCACAGCTCCTTTTTTCATATAATCCATACTGACATAGCCGAGTGAAATTACCATAGATCCTCCGTGAGGAATTCCGAGTTCTTTATCTGCTTTGTCAATGCCTTTTTCATAATCATAAATATCGTTAACCATATTTGTTCCGATATGAACCAGAACGCATCCGATAAGTGTAAGCACAAACAGGAAATAATTAAACTGAAGTCCCGGATTCAGGACAACTGCTAGCACAGATCCGAAAAGCACCGGAATAATTGAAGCCGGAAAAGAATAGGCTCTGGCTGCCATAAAAAATAGTTTAAGGCCTTTTGGGGGTAAATTTGTATTTTCTGACATATATTTTATTTTAAATTGCGGTAAAAATACTAAATCTAATTTGTAAAAAATACAGATTAAAATTCCGAAATCATGAAACAATGTTCAGCGTTTGAGACTAAAGGCAAACCTCGAACCTAAATTAGGTTCGCTTTCAACCTTAATCTGACTGGAATGGGCTTCCAGTATATGTTTAACAATAGAAAGTCCGAGTCCGCTTCCGCCGATTTCCCGCGAACGTGTTTTGTCAACACGATAAAATCTTTCGAAAATTCTTTTTATATCTTTCTGAGGAATTCCAATACCTGTGTCTTCAACAGAAATCCAAACTTCCTTTTCCTGCACATCGATTGAAACATTAACATTCCCGTCAGAAGGAGTATATTTGACTGCATTGTCAATGAGATTGACAAGAACCTGCTGAAGTCTTTGTTCATCACCGAAGACTTTAACATCCTTTATATCCGGAGGAAAGAAATTTACGGAAATATTTTTCTTTGCGGCGAGAGCGCTGAGTTCGTCAATTGTACTTCGGACAATATTTTCAATTGCGAAATACCGCCTGCTCATTTTTACACCGGTCTCGAATTTTGAAATACTTATAAGGTCATCAACCAATTCAGTAAGTCTTTTAGTCTGAATGAATGCACGGTTTAAAAAATCAATATTTACATTTTCGTCATTAATCGCGCCGTCAAGAAGAGTTTCAAGAGAAAGCTGAATGGCAAAAATAGGAGTCCGAAGTTCATGAGCTACATTACCGAGAAATTCGTTTCTGTCAACTTTGAAAACTTTTGCAGTTTCAAGTTCATGCAGAGTTCTTTTTGCAATAGAATAAAATTCATTAGTTATCCTGTAAATTTCCCTGTTCATTACATATCCGGACTTCATTGTTTCCAGTTCGGATATAAGACCGTTTATTTCACTGATTTTCCGATCAAATTCTCCTGTATTACCGGACTCTGAATCCCGTAATTTCAGCCTGTCTGAAAGAGAAAATATTTTTTTTAATGAAACATTAATTTCTTTGTATATGAAATAAACTGAAATCAGATAAAATAAAATCAGGGCAAGACTTGAGATAAGAAGTGCTTCGTTTGAAATATCAATTACTTTTGACAGAAAAATAAAAACAACAAGAAAAAAAGTAAAAAATAACAGCGAGTATTTTGTCAGCAGATTAACTCTTTTCATTCACGGGATTATGCAGAAATCAATTTTCCTTAAACCTGTATCCGAGACCTTTTATCGTTTCAATAAATTCGGAATATTCCCCGAGTTTTTCCCTTACTTTGGCAACATGCACGTCTACCGTCCGGTCAACGACATAAATGTTTTCACCCCAGATCTGATTGAGCAGTATTTCCCTTGAGTAAACCCTTCCGCGGTTTGAAATCAGAAAGTGCAGAAGCTGGAATTCTTTTTTCGGAAAGAATATTTCTCTTTCATTTATTTTGACACTGTGCATCGAACTGTCGATTTCAAGATTTCTGAATTTTACATTTTCACTGAGTTTTACGGGTTTCTCAAGCTCGCTGTTAGTCCTTCTGATTACTGACTTAATTCTGGCAATAACCTTTCGCGGTGAAATGGGCTTTGTGATATAATCATCTGCGCCTATTTCAAGCCCGAGAATTTCATCAATTTCATTTTCCTTTGCGGTCAGAAATATGACCGGGATTTTGGAAGTGTGAACATTGTTTTTTAACTGCTTGCAGACTTCAAATCCGTTAAGCTCCGGCATCATTATATCCAGAATTATCAGATCGGGCACCGATTCCGCAGCCAGGAGAGCTTCTTTTCCGTTAGAAGCTGTAATAACCGAAAACTCATTTTCTCTTTCAAGGTTATATTTGATTATATCAACGATGTCTTTTTCGTCATCAACAACAAGTATGTTTTTTTTCACTTTGTTTTTTTTCATAAAGCTACTTATCTGAAGTTAACAAATCATTAAAAAATCATTTAAAAATTATTTCCTTATTTGTCTTTGATGATTTGTAGACTGCATCAACTATTTCCATGACCTTGATTGCATCTTCGCCGCTTGAAATTATATTGTGATTTCCTCTCACGGCGCTTACAAAATGCTTAAGTTCATACTCATAACTTTTTTTGAAAAGGTTGGAAGGAGTATCAAGTTTCTTTGGTGTAATGTTATACAGATATCCGTCCATTCTTTTATAAATCTTAAGCGGATTGATTGAAGAGCTTCCTTCTTTTCCGTATACATTGCAGTAAAAAAGTTCACCTTCTCTTAAGAGACTCCAGCTGACTTCAATTGTGAATGTAGCATTATTCTTGAATTTAATCATTACGATGCTGGAATCTTCAACGGATTTTGTATTATGAAAATAATTAGTGGCAGAAACACTTTTTACTTCAGGAAATCCGAATATCCATAAACCGAGATCAAGCATTGCAATTCCATTGTCAAGAAAAACTCCTCCGCCGGCTTTGTCTTTTTCAAGTATCCATCTCTGATTCGAACTCTGTGGTTTTACCCAGCCCGTTTTAATGTAAAAAACTTCTCCGATTTCCTTTGCTTTTATAAATGTCCTCTGCATCATCATGTCATTTCTGAATCTGTTGTTCATACCCACCATAATTTTCCTTTTGTATTTTTTTGCGCAGTCTACAATTTCCTTCGTTTCCTTAAGATTTCTGCCCAGAGGTCTTTCAACAAGTATATCCTTTTCGGCAGCAAGGCATTTTTGAGCAATATCTTTATGAGTATTTGTCTGAGTTGCAATGATTACAGCTGAAAGTTCGGGATTTTCATCGAGCATTTTATCGACATCCCTGTAATATTTACCTGCGCTGTATTTGGAAGCAATGGATTTGGCTTTTGATATCTCGCTGTCGCAGACAGAAACAATTTCAACATCATCCATTCTGGAAAGCACGGGAAGGTGCATAATCTGAGCAATCCCGCCTAATCCCACAATTCCGAGTTTTGTTTTAGCCATTTAAATTTCGAATATTTATAAAAATGTCAAGACACCCAAATCACATATAAAGGATACTTACCGTTGCTTTCTTCCGAACCTGGCGGAGTTGGGTAACTTCATATTGTTCGGGGCTTGACAATATTTTAAGAAATTTCCGTTGGAAATTTTATCAGAAGTAAATTTTATTCACTGTCAATATACTCAAGAAGATTTAAACATTAAATACAAACCAAAACATCCAATGATAATATTTGCAATCCACATTCCTGTAAATGGAGTCAAGATAGTCCTGTCTGCGAGTTTTTCTCCTCCTATAAGACAAACCCAGTAAAGCAGGAAAAACAAAAGTGACAGTCCGGCAGCTATTCCGAATCCTCCTTTTTTAACCCTGTATCCGAGCGGTGCGCCGACAAGAGCAAATACCACACATGCAAATGGAATTGAATATTTTTTATAAATCTCAACATCATATGAATCAATCTGACGGGAAATTCGTCCTGATTCGGCAATTACATTTCTATATTCGGTCTTCTTGTTCATAAAAAGCTTGATAAGATTATTCAGAGTATCACTGTAGCCGATTATTTTTGGCTGATTTAATTTATTGACTGAAGAAGTTTCATCAGAAATGTCCGCTGCATTCCCAAAAGTAAATACGGTATCTTTAAAATTTAATTTGCTGAGCTTAATCAGATCCTTTTTCAGCGCTTCGGTAAATCTGTCAGCAAGTCCCGCCTGCATTGACTTCAGGCTGTCAACAACTTCTTTCATTGCATCCGCAGACAATTCCCGCTCTCCCCTTGTAAAAGTATTTTCGTTTGAACTCTGAAACCCGAATCCTTCCGAATCAAAGACAAGTCTGTGTTTTTCAAATTTTATTTTTCTGTAAGGGCTGTTTATGTCCTGTGTGCTCAGCTGATGAATTTCCCCGTCAGTTAAATTCATTATTACTTTTTTAAAGTCTGAAGAGAAACTTATATCTCCTTTTTTTGCAGTAAGCAGATTTTTATTCTGAGGATCAGAGTACATATAAATATAAATATTTTCAATATTGTTGCTGTTAGGAAAAGTCTTTTTTACCAGAATCTGCACACCGTTCAGATCATCAGAAAACTTTCCAGGCTCGATAATAAATGTCGGTTTGGTTTTGGAAATGTCATAAAGCAATACACGTGCTTTATGATTGGCTTCAGGAAGCACATCATTGTTAAATCTAATCATAAGGTAAAACATAATAACGGAAAACAGCAACAGCGGTATCATAAGCCGCATAAGGCTGATTCCGCCGGCTTTCATTATTGTAATTTCATTGCCGGACGACATTGTTCCGAATGTCATCAATGAGGCGACGAGCACAGCCATTGGAACTGCAAGCGTAAGCATCCATGCCAGATTGAGGGAAATCAGCTGAATGATAACCCACACACTCAAACCTTTACCGACAAACTGATCCAGTGATTTTATCAGAAACTGAAATAAAAATATGAAAATAACCGTTGATAATGCAAAAACAAACGGTCCGATCAGAGATCTGAATATGTATCTGTCTATAAGCAATTTAATGTATTTGACTTTTTTCCTGCAAATCTATTTTTTTAACACATCAAGCTCTTTTCCTACTTTTATAAAAGCTTTTATGCACTTGTCCAGATCTTCCCGTGAATGGGCGGCTGACAGTTGAACTCTTATTCTTGCCATGCTTTTTGCAACTACAGGGTAGAAAAATCCTATCACATATATTCCTTCTTCGAGAAGTCTAGCCGCCATGTCCTGCGATAGTTTTGCATCATAAAGCATTATAGGAACAATCGGATGTATTCCCGGTTTTATGTCAAATCCTGCTCCGGTCATTTTTTCGCGGAAATATTTAGTGTTTGATTCAAGCCTGTCCCTTAATTCCGTTGTATGACTTAAAATATCAAACACTTTAATTGAAGCTCCGACGATTGCCGGTGCGAGTGAATTTGAAAAGAGATAAGGTCTGCTTCTTTGTCTCAGCATTTCAATAATCTCCTTTCTTCCGCTTGTAAATCCGCCCATTGCACCTCCGAGCGCTTTTCCGAGAGTTCCCGTGATAATGTCCACTCTTCCTATGACGTCATTTACTTCAATCGAACCCCTTCCGGTTTTCCCGAGAAATCCCGTGCAGTGACATTCGTCTGTCATAACCATTGCTTCATATTTATCTGCAAGATCGCATATACCCTTTAAATTTGCAATTACACCGTCCATTGAAAATGCGCCGTCTGTACATATTAATATCTGCACAGCACCGGCAGATCTGGCTTCTTTAAGTTTAGCTTCAAGATCATTCATGTCATTATTTTCATACCTGTATCTCATTGCTTTGCACAATCTCACTCCGTCAATAATGCTTGCGTGATTCAGCGCATCCGATATTATCGCATCTTTTTCACCGAGCAGCGGCTCAAATACACCGCCGTTTGAATCAAAACATGCCGCATAAAGTATCGTATCTTCAGTTCCGAGAAAACTGCTGATTTTTTCTTCAAGAGTTTTATGAATTGTCTGAGTCCCGCAGATAAATCTGACCGAAGACATTCCGTATCCCCATTTATCAAGAGTTTCATGCGCAGCTTTTATAACATCCGGATGAGATGAAAGTCCGAGATAGTTGTTGGCGCAGAAATTCAGAACTTCCTTTCCGCCGACTAGGATTGAAGCTGCCTGAGGAGTTTCGATTATTCTTTCTTTTTTAAACAGTCCCTGTTCCTTTATTGAATCCAGTTCCTTCTGTAATGCCGGTTTGTATTGTGTAAACATAATAATTTGAATTTATTTTTTATTAATTAATATTCCGGATATCTGTTCTTTGTGTTTTGCAGTTAAAATAATGTTTTTTTACGGAGTGTAACAGACAATAAGAAGTCACATAATTTTCAGGAATATTTCATTTGCCGAATGAAAATGTTAACTTTTTATTAATCTATTAATTAAATATTTTAACGAAAAATTTTCTGATGAATAAAAAGAAGCATGCTGCAGAAATTGTAAAAAGACTTGAGAGAGAATACCAGGATGCAAGGTGTCATCTTGAATTTAAAAATCCGTTTGAACTTCTGATTTCAACCGTATTAGCGGCACAATGCACGGATGTCAGAGTTAATATGGTTATGATACCGCTTTATAAAGAAAAATACAAAACTCCCGCGGATGTTCTGAAGGACGGGGAAAGTAAATTCCGTGAAAACATCAAATCAATAAATTTTTTTAACAACAAGGCAAAATCAGTAATTGCAATTTGTAATTCACTCATAAATAATTTTAACGGCACGGTTCCGGGTACAATGGAAGAACTTACTTCTCTTGCCGGTGTCGGACGAAAGTCAGCAAGCGTAATTCTGGGAAACTGCTTCGGTAAAAATGACGTCATTATTGTTGATACACATTTAAAGCGTGTTTCCGGAAGACTCGGGCTTACTGAAAATGACAGTCCCGATAAGATAGAAGAAGATTTAAAAGCAATAATTCCTGATGATGCGCAGTTCAGATTTTCAATGAGGATCGGCGAGCACGGCAGGCAGATATGCAAAGCAAAGAAGCCGGACTGCGAAAACTGTTTTATGAATGATATTTGTCCTTCTGCAGAATTAAAATAATTTTTAAATCTATAACTTTACGGGATTAATTTGAAAAAAACGAAAAAAGATTTGTCAAAAATTAAAGTACTTTTAATGGATCTTGACGGCTGCCTGACTACCGGTCATGTTATTTACTCGAGTTCCGGGGAAAATATTAAAATGTTCCATACTCATGACGGATTCGGAATCACAAGAGGAAGGGATCTCGGGCTGATTTTTGCTGTGATAAGCGGAATGAGCTCTGTTACCAACAGAATGAGAACCGATAAACTTAAGATTCATCATTTGTATGAAGACATTAAAGACAAACTCATACCGTTTGAAGAACTTAAATCGAAATACAAATTAAAAAATGAAAATTTTGCTTACATCGGCGACGATGAATTTGATATACCTCTTTTAAAAAAAGCGGGATTCTCATGCGCGCCAAAAAGCGCGATCGGTGTCGTAAAAAAACATGTGGATTATGTATGCAAAAAAAACGGAGGCGAAGGAGCTGTCCGGGAAATAATTGACATGATACTGAAAGCAAAAGGTCTCCTGTAAAGCTGTTCCGGTTTTCCGGATTTAATAACAGCTGGAAAATTCATAATCCGCATACAGCTATCTGCAATAATTTTCCGGCGATATTAATATTACCGAACCTGTATAAATGATATACTTCCTTTCACAATGTACTTTCAATTTCCGGTAAAACAGTTTTGAAGATACAACCGCTTTAAATTCTTCCTGTTTCTTTGAAAAACAAGCTGCTTATGACATACGTATCTCACATATATGAGATTGTTTTCTACTGATTAAATATATAATTTTTATTATGAACAAAATACTTTTTTGTGTTTTCCTTTATGTAATAGCCCTGAGTTCGAACGGAAATACATATTCACAGGATAAATATAAGACAGAGCATATTTCCCTTGAGTACGGAATTGCGAACAATCTCATATACAGTACATATCAGGACAGCAAAGGACTGTTATGGTTCGGCACAATGTTCGGTCTTGTAAGATATGACGGGTTTGAGTTCAGGACATACAGATATGATCCTCTTGATACAAATACTCTTTCAAACGACGATATTATTTCAATCTTTGAAGATAAAGACGGAAATCTTTGGACTGGAACATTCAACGGAGGACTGAATAAGTTAGACAGGAAGACAGAAAAATTTACACGTTATTTGTCAGATAATAAAAATAACAGTCTGAGCGACAATACAGTCTGGGATATTTTTCAGGACAGCAGAGGAATAATGTGGTTCGGCACAGGAGGAGGAGGATTATGCAGATTTGAAAACGGCAGTTTTAAATCTTACAGAAAAGATTCACTGAAAGAAGGAAGCATCAGCGGAAATATAATAAGATGCATAGAGGAAGATGAAGAAGGTAATTTATGGATAGGAACTGCCGGTGAAGGTTTGAATAAATTTAACATAAAAAGTGAAACATTTACTGTTTACAGGAATAATCCGGAAGATCCGAAAAGCATTTACGGAAACACAGTAAATTGTATTGTTCCCGATAAAAACGGAGTTATCTGGGCAGGAACAGGAAAGGGGCTTAACAGATTCGACGGTATAAAAAATGAATTTACATTTTACGCCGGTGACACTTTAAATTCTTCTTCGTTAAACAGCGGTTACATTTACACAATGGCAAAAGACGGCGAAGATCATCTTCTGATCGGATCTGTTTCAGGATTAAAAATATACAACAAGATAAACGGACATACCGAGCATATCAGAATTTATCCGGGAAGAAACATTCCGGAAAATGTAATTTCATTTATAAAAGATAAATCCGGAATAATTTGGCTGAGTATATATCTTGACGGACTTCATAAGGTTTGTAAAAACGAAGATAAATTCAAAAGTTTTTTTTCAAAGAGTAATGTGAAATGTATTTATGAAAGCAGAGACGGAATTCTGTATGCCGGCACTTCAAACGGATTGGAATTAACGGATCAGAGGAAAGTGAATTTCCGGACATATTTGCATGACAGCAATAATTCAGGCAGTCTGAGCAGCAGCGTGATTAATTCTGTAAGCGAAGACAAAGAAGGAAACATATGGATAGGAACTGACAACGGATTAAACAAATTTAATCCTGAAACTGAATCATTCAGACGATACTACAGCACACCAGAAAATCCAAATTCGCTCAGCAGCAGTAATATTCTGAAAATTTTAACAGACAGGAAGGGGATTCTGTGGATAGGAACGGATAAAGGACTCGATAAGATTGATAAAGATTTTGAAAAAGTAACACATTACAGAAATTCTGAAAATGACATAAACAGCCTGAGTGAAAACACAATATTATCTCTTTATGAAGACAGTGACAGTAACATATGGGCCGGAACATACAAAGGATTAAACCGGCTGGACAGAAATACCGGAAAGTTTACCCGCTTTGTTCAGAATCCCAAAGAACCGGGATCAATCAGCAATAATTATGTATTCTCTTTTTGCGAAGACAGTTTCGGAAATTTCTGGACGGGAACAGGCGGCGGTCTGAATGTATTCGATAAAAAGAGCGGTTCTTTTTTTCATTACAGCGAGAAAGACGGACTTCCAAACGGTGTAATCAACGGAATAGAAGAAGACGGATCGGGAAATCTGTGGATAAGCACGATGAAAGGTGTTTCGAAATTTAACATAAAATCCCGGACATTCAGAAATTATGATATTGATGACGGACTTCAGAGCAACATGTTTAATCCGGGAGCATATTTCAAATCGGCAAATGGCGAAATTTATTTCGGAAGTGTCAGCGGAATGAATTCAATTTTTCCTCCGGTTACAGAAGAAAGGAATTATATCCCTGAAGTAATGCTTGTTTCAATGACAATTCCGGACGGAAATAAAAAATCAGAACAGGATATTTCATTTGTCAGCAGAAAAGAATTAAACTATACCGAGAATAACTTAGGATTTAAATTTGCTTCAACTGATTATTACAATCCGGTAAAAAACCGGTTCGCATATAAACTAGAAGGATTCGACAGAGACTGGATATTTTCAGGCAGGGATAATACGGCATATTACAGTAATCTTGATCCGGGAAACTATTTTTTTAAAGTAAAAACAGTAAATCCGGAGGGAGTCTGGAGCGTAAATGAAGCGGTTTTGACTCTGATAATAAACCCTCCGTTCTGGAAAACACTATGGTTCTATGTTCTGATATCAGTAATTATAATTTCGGGATTAGTCTTTATTCACAAATACAGAATCAGGAAGGAATTGAGAAATGCCGCAGAGATAGAAAAAATAAAGGAATTTGAGAGAGAAAAAATGCGCGAGCAGGCATCAAGAGATTATCATGACGAACTTGGTCATAAGCTTACCAGAATTTCCCTATACAGCAGAAGAATAAACAGAAAACTGCGTCCGGCAGCTAACGGACTCACTGAAGATTTAAACAGTATTGTTGAGACTTCCAACAGTCTTCAGAGAGGTGCAAAGGATCTCATTTGGGCATTAAATCCGAAAGAAGACACACTTTACGATTTTGCCGTACGTTTGAAGGATTTCGGAAACGAACTGTTTGAAAACACAGGCATTAAATTTAATTTCAGCGGTCCCGAAAGCGGGTTCAGAAATGTCATACTGTCAATGAACAGCAAAAGACATCTGATTTATATATTTAAGGAAGGAATGAACAACATTCTGAAATACGCCTGCTGCAGTGAAGTGAATCTGAGATTTTCAATGTACGGCGGGGATCTTGAAATACTTCTTGAAGATAACGGAAACGGATTTGACATTAACAACTGTCCCAAAGGATACGGTTTAAAGAATATTTTTTCCAGATCGGCACAGATAAACATTAATGTTAATATTTCTTCATCGGAAAACAAAGGGACAAGAATTACATTAAAGACAACTGTTTCAAATTTAGTTACTGCATAAATGATTAAAGTATCCGTAATTGAAGATGACAGGCTTATAAGGGAATCACTCAGAGATTTTATCAGTGAATCTGAAGGATTTGAACTCAAAGGCAATTATGAAAACTGTGAAAATGCGATCAAGGATATTGTTCTGAACCGGCCTGATGTTATACTTATGGATATTCAGCTTCCCGGAATGTCGGGAATCGAAGGAGTAAAAATAATAAAGGATAAATATCCCGGAATTGACATTATAATGCTGACGGTACATGAGGATTTATCGATGGTTTTTCAGGCACTTACAGCAGGTGCATGCGGATATCTGGACAAAAGCGCTTCCGAAGAAAAAATTCTTGATTCGGTAAAGGAAATTTATGAAGGAGGTGCGCCGATGTCTTATAAAATTGCAAAACTTGTAGTATCATCATTCCAGAAAAAAACCGAAACAGAACTGACACAAAGGGAATTTGACGTACTGGATTTACTCTGCAAAGGTCATTCATACAAGGAAATTGCCTACCTGCTTTTTATTACTGTCGGAACTGTCCGGCATCACATTAAAAATATTTATTACAAGCTTCATGTTCATTCAAAATCCGAAGCAGTTGCTAAAGCGCTTAAAGAAAGAATTGTCTGAACTTCATACAGCCTTAATCCGGGAAACTAATTTCTCCTGTTTACATTACAAAACCATATACTTGTGAGATGTTAAATGAAATAATACTCATGTATTTTGCAGTAAATTAAAATAAGGAGTAATTATGAATTCATTTAAATCCATTTCTTCACAGGTCTTATCAATACTTATTACATTCTTCATTTCATTCGCAGGAGCGGTGACAGCAAGCGGACAGAACTTTATAAAAATAACAGATACAAATAACCCGATTGTAACAGATTTCCTTTCGGGAGGATACTTTGGTACAAGCTGGATAGACATAGACAATGACAGAAAGCTTGATCTGTTTGTTAACAGGAAAGCAGTTTACAAAAATCTCGGAGGCGGTAATTTTACTGTGCTTGAGACAGCTATGGGTAATCAGTTGCCGAATCTGGGTAATTCCTGGTCTGATTACAATAACGACGGGTTTATTGACTGCTTTGTAGTTTCAACAGGAGGACCTTATTCGTTTCTTTACAGGAATGAAGGCGGCGGAATTATGACCAAAATCAACACCGGGGAAATAGGAGATTCTAATTACAATACAGGCTGGGGCTGTGCATGGGCTGATTATGATAATGACGGGAACAATGATCTCCTGATTGTAGCGGCAAATGCATTCGGAGTGGTAAATCATTCCAACAGGCTTTATCATAACAACGGCAAAGGTTCATTCAGCAGAGTCAATATGCCGGGTCTGACGGATACGCTTGCGCCGTTCACAGTTGCAACATGGACTGATTATGATCAGGACGGCGATATGGACATATTTATAGGTACCGGTCCGGGAGGAAGTGTATCACGGGACTATCTTTACAGGAATATGCTTACTGAAACCGGAACAGCAAATATTGTCAGACTGAATCTGTCACCCTTAAGCACTGACCTGCATGACGGACAGGTTTGGAATCTGATTGACTATGATAATGATACGGATCTTGATGCATTTATCACAAATTATTCGGGGGTTCCGAATATGCTTTACAGGAACAACAACGGAATTTATGAAAGAATGACATCAGATCAGGCAGGCAGTATTGTATCCGATCCCGGTAACTATCTCACAAACCTGTGGGGAGATTTTGACAATGACGGAGATCTTGACTGTTTTGTAACAAGAGACTTGAATCAACAGTGCAGGTATTACGACAATAACGGCAACGGTTCGTTTACAAGAAAAGACAGTCTTGCAATGGTACTTAATCAGGGAACAAATTTCGGCGCTACTGCCGGTGACTATGACAATAACGGCACTCTTGATCTTTTTGTTACAGGTACAACTGCTTCAAAAGGTCTTTACAGAAATGATTTAAACAACGGGAACAAATGGATTAATATCAGGTGCACAGGCGGGGCTCCGGTCAGCGGGATGTCAAACAAATCGGCTATCGGCACTAAGGTAAAAGTAAAAGCAGTTATAAACGGTATTCCTGTATGGCAGTACAGAGAAGTGCTGGCGCAGAATTCATTCAACTCCATGAATATGCTTAATGTGCACTTCGGATTGGGAAATGCTTCTGTGATAGATTCGCTTGTAATAATCTGGCCCCGAGGGCTTCGGGAAGCATTTACTAATGTGCAGCCTAATGCTTTTTATGATGCAAATGAAGGAGGAGGAATTGTTTCAGGAATATCAGAAGGTTCAAACATCATTCCCGGTGAATTCCGGCTATATCAGAATTATCCTAATCCGTTCAATCCTACAACTACAATCGGCTATGAATTAAAATCCAACAGTTATGTTTCACTTTCTGTTTATAATGTTCTCGGTAAAAAAGTAGCCGAGCTTGTTAACAGCAAACAAAGCGGAGGAAAGTATGAAGTGGAATTCGAATCTGGAAATTTATCAAGCGGTATATATATATACAAACTTTCGGCGGGTAATTATTCAGAATCAAGAAGAATGATGCTTATAAAATAATTATAGTAATTGATATTGCCTCAGCAGTTAATCTCAAAACCGGAAAGAATCAACTCCGGTTTTTTTTATTTGATTTTCACAAACTGCAATTAATGCTCTTTGATAAAATGCATCAGTGTTCTTACTTTTGCTCCGGAAATTAATTAAACCTGTTCATTCAGGAAAGGAGCAGATTAAAATGACCTGCGGACAAAAGCTTAATGTTTATTACTTCAGTATGTTTTTTACAATTCTAATTTTCATCTATCAGAATCCTGTCAATTCACAATCTTACTGGTACTGGCTGAATCCTCTGCCTACGGGAAATAATATTAACTGTGCGGATTTTCTTAATACAGGAACCGGGATTGCTACGGGAATTTCCGGCGAAATTTTAAAAACAACTGACGGAGGGATTAATTGGATCAAAGTTAATTCCGGCAATACAAAAAATTTATATACGATTTCATACATTAACAAGAATACTATCATTGCTGCAGGGAAGACAGGTGTGATAATAAAATCTTCAGACGGAGGCGACACATGGAAATTAAGCAAGCCGGTTTATAAAAAAGATATATATGATATTCATTTCATTTCTGATAAGACAGGATATATAACAGGTTTGAGCGGAACAATTTTGAAAACAACTGACAGCGGAAACACATGGATTAAACAGCAAACATCTGCAGGTAATCCGCTGTTTTGTATTCATTTTCTTAATACAACTACCGGAGTTGCAGGCGGATTTAATGTCATTTTAAAAACTACAAACGGCGGAATGAACTGGGTTAACCAGAATATAAATATTATTCCTTCTGCAGCGGTAAGGAGCATTTATTTTGCAGACAGCAATAATATAATCTCTGTTTCAGATACTCCGGACGGCAGTGTGTATAAGACAACAAACGGCGGAGTTAACTGGTACAGATATTCAATGAATCTGAATAATCTTTACGGAGGAGCGGCTGATCTTGTAAAAAAATTTAAATTCAAAAATAAATTTACAGGTATTGCGGTAACAGATTTCGGAACAATTCTGAAAACTACAAACGGCGGTGTGAACTGGACTCATGATTCAGCTTTCCGTCCTGTTGCCGAAAAACCCGGTTTGTTTTCAGGAATAACCTGTTCTGATTCAAATAAATTTTTCATTACCGGAGGAGGAGGTACTATTCTTAGAAGCACGGATTCCGGATTTTCATGGATTGTGATGTCCGGGAATTACAAAGATTTTGCCTCTGCATGTTTTACGGATGAATACACCGGATATATTGCGGGCGAAGGAGGATTAATATTTAAAACAACGGATAAATGCAAAAGCTGGATTAATCTTGACAGTGAATCTGATAAAAATTTAAACTCAGTTTTTTTTATAAATATGTATACAGGATTTGTGTCAGGTATAAATGGAGTGATTATGAAAACGACGGATGCAGGATTGACATGGAATGTAAAAAATTCATCATCTTCAGGAAATCTGAAAAGTATTTTTTTCACGGATGAAAATACAGGATTTGCCGCAGGAGGTAATGATGGTTCAGGTCTGTTAATAAAAACCACGGATTCCGGAGAAAACTGGACTTTGGCAAAAAATATTTCCGTTGAAGGAAATCTGAACTCTGTTTATTTCATTAACTGCTCAACCGGATTCATTTCGGGAGATTACGGTACTATACTGAAAACGACAGACTCAGGCAACAGCTGGAATTACACAATGGTATCATCAGAAAACCTGCATACAATAATTTTTAAAGACTCGGTTAAAGGATTTTCAGCGGGAACGAACGGAATAATATGTAAAACAACAGATTCAGGAAATTCATGGAGCAATATTGTAAGCGGATATTTCAAAACGATCTTTAGTCTTGATTTTATAAACAACAGCCGGATAATTGCTGCAGGTGAATCCGGAACAGTGATTATAAGTTCAGACGAAGGAATCAGCTGGAAAAAAGAAACCGCCTTTACGGCAAATAATCTTTTTGATATTAATGTAAACAGCAAACATGAAGTATCCTTCTTCGGTAGTTTCGGAACTGTAATAAATCTTCAACACAGTTTTAATATTCCTTCTGTTTTAGAACCTGAAATTAATGCTGCCCGGTTTGAATTGTTTCAGAATTTTCCGAATCCGTTCAATCCGAATACGGGAATAAAATACAGTCTGAAGGAAAAATTCTTTGTAAATCTGAAAGTGTTTGACTGCACGGGAAAAGAGATTTGCACGCTTGTAAATCAATATCAGGAGAGCGGCAGTTACAAACTTATGCTGGACAGGTCCTCATTATATAAAGACTATTTAACAGCTTCAGGAGTATATTTTTTCAAACTTACGCTGAACAATTCTCTGTCTGAAACAAAAAAAATGATTCTGATCAGATAAGTAATTCGGGAAAAAATTGAAATCTTGTTATTGAACATTGTTGAATTTCTCAACTGATTTAAATTTTCTCAGGCAAAGAATCCGGAATTTGATTTTCACAAACCGGAATTTTTGATATTTGACAATTTTAAAGCCGAATAATAGTTTGAAACGGATTTGAAAAATAATTTGCTTAAAGCAAAACCGCCTTTAAAAATTAAATCCGGTTTTAAAAAATTATTCATTAATCAAAAATTTTAAATGACATGAAAAAATTCAGGAATTTCAGGGTCTCTGTTTTACTTTTTGCTTCTTTAATCATTACTGCTTATTCAACTGCAGACATTATCAGAGTAAGTCCGGAATCAGGATTGAAATATCTTCCGGCATCCGTAATTTCAAGTGTATCAGGAACTGATGACGGTACACTTGTCTGCTGGCTTGACGAATCCTTCAATGGTTCTCTGTTTATACAGAAAATTACTGGTTCAGGCGATCTGTACTGGAATCCTGAAGGAATACTTGTAAATACAGATCTGGGTACAGGATTTACGGAAGAAAGTGACTTCCCTTCTGTTTATTCAGACGGGAAAGGAGGTGCAGTAGTAATCTACAGAAAAGTATTTTTTGATTCGGAGGAAATTTATTGTTCGAAAATATCTCAGTACGGATATGTACAGGAAGCTGTCTGCCTTTCCTCTTTGTACAGAGGATACAATTTCAGTCCCGTTTCTGCAAAAACACACGATGATTGTATTGTCGTTGCCTGGGAAAATTTTTACAACGGAAACTTTGATATTCATGCTCAGAAAATTGATTTTGAATGTCTGAGATTATGGAACAGCGGAACTGAAGTGACAGTTTGCGGAAACGGTTATGATCAGAGAAAACCTTCATTAATCTGCCGTTCTGATAACAGTATAATATTTACATGGCTTGATACAAGAAATATTTCTGATTCACGCGATGCAGGATTTGATCTGTTCGGTAACAGGATTGACAGAAACGGAAACTACACCGACTTCGGTGATTCAGGGAAACTTCTCATGAATTACGGTGAACGCGTGAATTCCAATAATTTGAAAATTATCGGAAATAAAGACAGCATGGGATTCATGAATATTCAGAAAGAATATATGTATAATCATAATTCCGTATTATCAGACAAAAACTCGATTATACTTTCAGCCGAAATCAGAACAGCTGATACAGACAGTTATATAAGAACAATAAAATTTAACGACAAACTTGAAAAAATATGGGAGAATAATATTGATGAAGAATCTTTTCAGTCTGATCCTCTGATAATAAGTGACGGAAATTCCGGGGCATGTATCTTCTGGAACGACGGCAGAAACTGCGAAAAAAATATATACGGTACCAGGTTTAGCAGTAACGGACAGAGCATAAATAATGATGCGGGAGGAATTAAAATTTCAAACGATCCCGAAAAAAGTATTGAAAAGAGAAAACTTCCGGACAGTTACAATAAAAACGGAATAACTGAGAATAACAACAGAATATATTTCACATACTCTGTTTCAGGTGCGGGAAGTTTTTATTTATCCGAATTCGAGCTTCAGAACTCGGCAAACATAAAAAAAGATCCGCAGGCAATTTCAGTTGTTCCCGGTATATATAAAGACATTTCAGTAACATTTCCCGGAAATAAAAAAGTTATTGTTTTCCTTAAGGATAATATTGTGTATGCATCAGTAAATTCTGAAAGCAAAGCTCAGGAAATATCCGGAAGTATTAAAGCCGGAAGTTATCCTAATCCTTTTAATCCTTACACAAAAATCACTTATGAACTGCCATCTTCAGCTGATATAAGTCTTAAGATATATGATATAGCGGGAAGGTTTGTCGAAGGTTTCTTTAATAAAAAACAAAGCAAAGGAAAGTATGAATTCAATTTTAACGCAAGCGGTCTTCCGGGAGGTATTTATTTTTGTAAAATTGAATCCGGTAAATACAGCAGCGTTTTAAAACTTATGTTTTTAAAGTAAGAAGTAAAAACGGATGTTCGGTTGTTAACAGGATAAAAGGATTAAGCGTCAAAAAAAATTTTTTATCTGACAATTATTGCCAGGCGGAGACATATAACTGTCTCCGTTTTTGTTATTACCGGATCCGTTAATAACGTCATATTGTCGGTTGATTTAATTAACACTATAAATTATTTTATTCAGATTTTCAGGATAAGTAGTTTAATATTTTAAAAGACAAATTTCCTGATATTGTCTGATAGTCTTAACGGATTATTATTGATTCTTATTCTGTCAGCCGGGAATAAATTCTGTCGTTTTTTTACTTAGCAGATTTTCAGAAAGAATTAACTGAAATTATTATGATTAAAGATAACGGAAAAGCATCCGAATCAGGAAAAATACAGGCATCACAGGAAGAAAGATACTTTCTTGAAGGACCGAGGTCAAGATGGGAAGAATTTAAATTTACAATTGAAGTATTGTTTGAGTTTATTAAAGGTTTCCGTGCATTACATTTTGCAGGACCATGTGTAACTGTTTTCGGTTCTGCAAGAATACCGGCCGGGCATATTTACTATGAAACAGCATATTTAGCAGGAAAAAAATTATCGGAAAGCGGATTTACTGTAATGACAGGCGGAGGTCCGGGAATTATGGAAGCAGCAAATAAAGGAGCAAAAGAAGCCGGAGGAATTTCTGTCGGATGCAATATTGAACTTGAGTTTGAGCAGGAGCCGAATCTTTATATGGATAAATGGGTGAGTTTTAAGTATTTCTTCGTAAGAAAAGTGCTGCTTATGAAATATTCCTATGCATTTGTGGTAATGCCCGGAGGAGCAGGTACTATGGATGAATTGTTTGAAACACTCACTTTGATTCAGACAAAGAAAATTTCGGGATTTCCGGTTGTAATAATGGGAATTGATTACTGGAAAAATCTTACCGAGCTCCTGGATGATTTTGTAAAAAACAAAACTATAAGCGAAAATGATCTGAAGCTTTTTATATTAACCGATTCGGTAGATGATGCTGTAGCACACATTAAAAAAAACACGATTGAAAAATTTAATCTAGTAAAAAGAAATTATAAACCTTCTAAATTACTGGGCGAGAAGTGTTTCTGCTGATGTTTTCTGTAATCTGTTATTGAGATTTCTTCAGTGTAAAATCCGGACGATTTATTTTATAACTTAAAAAATCATTTATTAAATATTTAAAATCAAATTAAAATGAAAACTCATACAATTATCTGCATGCTTGGTTTGTTAATTCCGTCATTAATGCTGACATCCTGCGGTTCTTCTGATAACAGCGGCAAGACCCCGAAAGTATCAATAAAAAACACAAGCTGGGTTTTATATCAGCTGAACGGAAATACACTTAAATCCGAAAAAGATGTAACGATAAATTTCAGCGGCTCAGACAATAAAGTCAGCGGGTCAGCCCCGTGCAACAACTATTCCGGCACTTTTAATTCATCATCAGGAAATATTACTTTCGGACCTTTGGCATCAACTAAAAGAATGTGTCCTGAAATGGAGAGTGAAACAGTTTATCTGAATGCACTTCAAAACACTTCTTCCTATAAAATTTCGGGAAGTGAACTGAATTTGTTTGATTCGGGCGGAAAACTTCTGATGATTTTTAAAAGTAAGTAATCATAGATTTTTTGTGTTTTAAAAACCCGCTTTCAAATTATGAAGGTTTAAAGAATCCCGGGCAAATTCCTGTTCCGGTCAGGATTCTTTTTATGCAAATAAATCTCACTGTAACATAGTGTAATTGTATACTATATTTGTATAGTTTCAAAAACAAAATTAAGGAGATATAAATAATGAATAATAAAAAAGCTGATCTGGCAGGTCCGGGTATAGGAAATTATGATGAACTCGTTAAAATACTGCCAACCGATTACAACTCACTACTTGACCCCAAGGAAACACAGAAAGCAATTACATTATTAAAGCGCTTTATAGAAGACGGACTCTGCAGGGAACTTAACCTGATGAGGGTGGAGGTTCCGCTTATAGTAGACTCGGAAAGCGGATTTAATGATTACCTTGACCGTGACGGTTCCAGGACACCGGTGCAGTTTCATATTTCAAATGACTATGATAAGCATCCCGTTGATGCGCAGGTAGTTCAGGCTGCTACAAAATGGAAAAGATTTTCCCTGAAACAGTTTAATATGCAGCCCGGTGAAGGTGTTATAACAGACATGAGAGCGGTAAGAAAGGATTACTATCTTGATCACGATCACAGTTCATATGTAGATCAGTGGGACTGGGAAAGAGTTATGACTGCCGAACAGAGAAATCTGGAATTTCTGACCGAGATTGTAAGAAAAATCTGGACAGTTTTAAAAGTATCCGAAAAATTCATACAGGATAACTTTCCGAATCTGAAAACATCTAAGTATCCGGATCTGCCGGATGAATTAACATTTCTTCATGCAGAAGAAATTCTTGATATGTATCCGGATCTTCCAAGGAAGGAAAGAGAAACCGCTGTATTGCAGAAATATCCTGCGGTATTTATTTACGGAATCGGCTGGACACTTAAGGACGGTTATCCGCATGAAATGAGAGCAGCTGATTATGATGACTGGGTAACTGAAACAACATCACCGGACGGACGAAAATATCATGGTTTAAACGGAGATATTCTTGTTTGGAATCCGGTAACAAAGAGAAGACATGAGCTGTCATCAATGGGAATACGTGTAAACCCGGAAACTCTTAAAAAACAACTTGAATTAACCGGACAGCTTGATATGCTGAAAATGCCTTATCATCAGATGATTATGAATAACGAAATTCCGCTCAGTATAGGCGGAGGTATCGGACAATCAAGAACCGTTATGTATTTATTGAAAAAAGCACATCTGGGAGAAGTAAGTGTGACAGTATGGCCGAAAATTCTGAAAGATATGTGCAGAGAAAAAAATATCTTTGTTCTAGAATAATTTATAAATCAATTTTGTAAATTTAAAAACCCTGAAATTTAAATTTCAGGGTTTTTTTTATTCTTTACATTCTAAACCCAGCTAGTCCTGTCAAGACTTCTGTACTGAATAGCTTCACTTATATGTGCAGAAGAAATATCATCTTCTTCAGAAAGGTCAGCAATAGTCCTGCTTACTTTTAATATCCTGTCATATGCTCTGGCGGACAATCCGAGTTTTGTTATTGCCATTTTCATAAGATTTTCACAGTCGGAATTGATTTTGCAGTATTCCTTTATTTCAATCGATCCCATTCCGGAATTTGAATAAATTCCTTTTTTATTGAAAAATCTTTTAATCTGTTTTTCTCTGGCTTTAATAACTCTTTCTCTTACGGCAGATGATTTTTCGGATTCCGATTTACTTGACAGTTCCTGATATTTCACAGGATTAACATGTATATGAAGATCAATTCTGTCAAGAATCGGTCCTGATATTTTTGAAAGGAATTTCTGAACTTCAAAATCAGAATACAAGCTTGCTTCCTTCTGTGTACCGGCCGGAGTAGGATTCATTGCAGCAATTAACATGAAATTGCACGGATATTGAACGGTTATTTTTGATCTTGAAATTGTGACAACCCTGTCTTCCAGAGGCTGTCTCATTACATCAAGGACATTCTTTTTGAATTCAGTAAGTTCATCCAGAAACAATACTCCGTTATGAGAAAAGGATATTTCCCCGGGTTTTGCATTCGGTCCTCCTCCGACAAGTGCAACATCGCTTGCGGTATGATGAGGGGAACGAAACGGGCGGGTTGAAATAATAGCCGTATTTGAAGGAAGAAGTCCAGCGATAGAATGTATCTTTGTTGTTTCAAGCGCTTCTTCCAGAGTTAACGGCGGAAGTATCGTAGAAAGTCTTTTCGCGAGCATTGTTTTACCTGAACCGGGCAGACCGATCATTATCAGGTTATGAGATCCTGCAGCGGCAACTTCCATCGCTCTTTTAACTTCTGCCTGACCTTTGACATCGGAAAAATCTACAAGATAATTCTGTTCTTTTTCGAATAACTCTCTGACATTTATTCTGAACGGGATTGGCGATACATCATCATTAAGGAAATCTACAACTTCTGTAAGTGTTTCAAACGGCTGTATATCTATACCCTCTACTATTGCTGCTTCCTTTGCATTTTCAACCGGGAGAATTATTCCCTTAAATTTATTTATTTTTGCTTCGAGCGCAATGGGGAGTACACCTGTCACTGGCCGGAGTTTCCCGTCGAGTGATAACTCTCCGATAAATAAATAATCTTTCACCTTCAGAGGCGAAACCTGCGATGTTTCACACAGAATTCCTGCTGCAATCGGCAGGTCAAATCCCGAACCTTCCTTTTTAATATCTGCAGGAGCAAGATTTACCGTGTATCTCTTAATGGGAAAATGGAAAAGCGAGTTTTTTATTGCTGCTGCAACACGTTCCTTTGATTCTTTTACAGCATTGTCCGGCAATCCGACAATTGCGAATGAAAATAAACTGTTGTCTATATGTGTTTCAACCCTGACGATAAATGCATCAACACCGTAAGTTGTAGCGGTGAATACTTCTGTAATCATTGAGTTTAAATTAAGTGAAATAAATTATTCGGAGAAATAATTTAAATCCGAAACAAAATTGGTTCAGATTTAAATCTATTGGAATAAGCGGGTTTTAAACAAATCAGTTTTTTTTCTTGAATACAAGTTGAATAGGCACGCCTTTAAATCCGAATTTTTCGCGGACTTTTTTCTCAAGAAATTTTTTATAATTCTCAGCTATTCCGTCCGGGTCATTTACAAAAAATGCAAATACCGGCGGGGAAGATTTCAGCTGTGTGATGTAATTAATCTTAATTTCTTTACCGTATAAAGAAGGCGGGGGAGTTATTCTGATTTCATTCTGAATAAGTTCGTTCAGTTCAGACGTCTTAACCATCTTTGCGCGTTCATCATATACCGCTTTGGCTTCGCTTATTACCTTGTGTATTCTTTGCTTTGTCAAAGCAGATATAAAAATGAATTTTAAGTATGTGTAGCTTTTAAGATGCTCTGTAATTTTCTGCTCTACAAGTTTAGCCGTATTAGACTCTTTTTCAACAAGGTCCCATTTATTAATAACTATCAACAATCCTTTTCTGAGCTTTATCACATCTTCAATTATTCTTACATCCTGCTGATCAAGCTTGAATTTTGCAGATTTTATGTCCGAAGATTTACTCAGCTCTGCAAGCAAGTCTGATGCGTCTATAACAAGAAGCGCAACATTGCATCTTTCAATCGCTTTATAAGTTCTTATCGTAGAATAAAACTCCACCGCTTCTTTTATCTTTGCCTTCCTTCTTAATCCTGCCGTATCTATAAGTGTTATTTCGTCGCCGTAATATAAAATAGTAGAATCAATAGTATCCCTGGTAGTTCCGGGAATATCAGTAACCATGTGTCTTTCTTCATTCAGCAAGGCATTTGTAATCGATGACTTACCGGCATTCGGCTTTCCTATTATCGCAAATTTAATCCTGTCATCCCTGATATTTTCGTCAAAAGGAGGAATATCTTTTGTGATTGCATCAAGCAAATCACCGGTACTGTATCCGTTAATTGCCGATATGGCAAACGGATCACCGAGTCCGAGCGAATAAAATTCGAGAAGATTAGGTTCTTTTTCAATAGTATCAATTTTGTTTGCAACAAGTATTATCTTTTTTGTACCGGAAAATTTTCTGAGCATATCAGCTATTTCGTTGTCAACGGGATGTAATCCGTTTTTTGCATCGACTACAAACAATATCTCATCAGATTCTTCAATAGCCTGCCTTACCTGCGTTCTTATTGCTTTTTCAAATTTCTCTTCCGAATGCGGAACAAATCCTCCTGTATCAATCAGAAAAAATTTCTTTCCCGTCCACTCGACTTCTCCGTAATTTCTGTCACGTGTTACTCCGCTTGTGGGATGTACTATTGCAATCTGCTTTCCCACCAAACGGTTGAATAAGGTGGACTTTCCCGTATTCGGCCTGCCCACTATCGCTACTATGTTTTCCATTTGTTAAGTTAGTCTTATTATAAAATGTATTCAATGACTATCACCCGCTGAATGTCAGTATAAATAACAATTATACAAAAGACTAAACCGGATTTATTAATTTTTGCCGGATTCCCGATTACAGAAACCCGGCAAAAATCAATGTCCGTATATTTTTATAATTCATATGGTCTTGCATGATAACGGAAAATGAAAGTACACTTTCAGTTAAGCTTACGCAAACTAACCAGTGAATATGAAATTTACAAACGGTAAAAATTCAGAATTGTGAAAATGAAATGATGTATGCTGAAAAAATAATTTCTATTAATGTCAGCCGATTTAATTATTTATTTATTACTTGAATTTTCATTACTTTATTGAAAAACTCATATTGACAACAACTGTGATGGTTTTGTCTATTGAAGAGGTATTATTCATCCCGTAGTCGGAGATTTCTGTAGAGTTCTTTGCATTAATCTGAATCACTCCCATCTTTGACGAACGAACTTCCCCGATACTGTTGTCAGTGCTGTTTGCAATCTGCTCGGCCCTTTCTTTGGCATCTTTTGCCGCGAGACCGATCAGCTCAACTTTCAAATCACCGAGCTTTGTATATAAAAATTCCGGCGGCATTGAATTAAATTCAACTCCGTCATTTATCAGTTCGGTGGCTTCTCTTGAAAGCTTGTCGATTTTATCAACATCAGCTGATTCTACAGATACATCCTGGGTCAGTCTGTAACCGGAAACTTCATTTGTCGGATAACCCTGATTATTATTTACGTAGTTTGTTATTATGTTGATTGCAGAGACAGCAATTTTATCTTTTGAAAAACCCTTTGATTCAAGATAAGTAATCACTTTCTGATTATCGGATTTCAGTCCTGCATATGCTTCCTCAAGAGTTGATGACTCATTTGAAAAAGAACCTTTCCATACAGCAAAATCAGATCTTATATCCCTGGATACGGAACCGGTTACGGTAATTGTAACATTGCTTCTAGAAACGTATCTCCATGTAGCGGTAATTATCAGAGCTCCGATTACAAATCCTGCTGCAAGTATAAGTGCAGCCGTTGAGTTGTTTCTTATTGTTTCCATAGAGTGTAGAGTTTTAGTTAAACTAAAATTTTTAAGTAGCAAATTCAACCGTAAATGATTTGGAATATTCAGGAAACGGCTTTACCTGTAAAGAATTGAATTCCGATTCCATTAATAATATATTACAGCACAAATAAAATTAATAATGAATAAAAGCAGTCATTTAAAAGAAGATGTATTCGAGGCAATACAATCCGGTTCGGAAAAAATAAAAAGTGATGATTTGAATAAAATTGTTTCCAATGAAAAATATATAAACCTTAAATCATCGGAGCTGGACAAAAAAAAATTCAGCAGGCTCCTGAATCAGTTAAAACTTACACTGAACCTTATTAAAGATTTTAAGAATAAAAGATATACTGAAATTCCCTGGAGGTCAATAGCAATGATCAGTGCATCCGTTCTGTATTTTGTCAATCCGTTTGACATCGTTCCGGATTTACTTCCTGTATTCGGATTTACGGATGATGCATTACTTTTCGCTGCTGTATTTAAATCAATTCAGAGTGATTTGGAAAAATACTGCAGCTGGAAAGGACTTAAACCTGAGAGTTACTTTTAAAAAATTAAATCAAAATTGTTGTCAGAAAATATTAAGGTACTGTTTATAGGTGATATTATAGGTGAACCCGGTTATAATCTCACAAAAACCCTTCTTCCGACTTATATTCAGAAATATAAAACGAATTTTGTCATTGCCAACGGTGAAAATATTACCGACGGAAAAGGTATTATCGAGAAAGACGGCAAAAAGCTTCTTGAACTTGAAATCGACATTCTTACGGGCGGAAATCATACAATGGATAAAATTCAGGCTCATAAATATCTTAATGAAACACATTCGGTTCTTAGACCTCAGAATTATCCGAAAGGAGCTTACGGAAGAGGATTCGGAATTTACAATATTCCGGGTACAGATCTGAAAATCGGAGTAATTAATCTTCAGGGAAGGGTGTTCATGAAACAGATTGACTGTCCGTTCAGAGCATTTGACTGGGTATATGAAAAAATCAAATATGAAACAAACATAGTTTTTGTTGATTTTCATGCGGAAGCTACCGCAGAAAAAATTGCATTCGGATGGTACGTAAACGGAAGAGCGTCCGTTGTAGTCGGAACTCACACACATATTCCGACGGCAGACAACCGGGTTCTTCCCGGCGGAACAGCATACATTACTGATGTTGGAATGACCGGTTCATATGATTCAGTTATCGGAATGAAAAAAGAAGGTTCCATAAAAAGATTTATTTATGCAACGCCTCAGAAATACGAAGTAGGAGATGATGACCTGAGGTTTTCTGCAGTAGTATGCGAGATTAATCCTGCTTCGGGCAAAGCTGTTTCAATTAAAAAAATATTTTATCCTGAATTCTGATCCTGATTAAAAATTTAAAAAACAATTTTCAGTATTAAATCCTAATAAATTTATATGAAGAAAATGAAATCTGTCGGTCTCAATGATGAATTGTACAATTACATACTGGATTTATATGTGCCTGAAGATTTATTGCTTGATGAATTAATCAGGGAAACAGAAAAACTTGAAATTCCGTTAATTCAGATTTCTCCTGAACAGGGGAAGTTTCTAACCCTGATCTGCAAAATCATTAAAGCAAAAAAAGCTCTGGAAATAGGAACTCTTACAGGTTACAGCGGAATACATATAGCAAGAGGACTTACTCCTGACGGAAAACTTACGACAATTGAACTTGAGAAAAAGCATGCTGAAACTGCAGGAAAGTTTTTTGAGAAAGCCGGGCTGAAGGATAAAACAGATATTATTGTTTCACCCGCAATTGATTGTTTGAAAGAGCTTGTTAAAATGAACAGAGTATATGATTTTATTTTTATTGATGCAGACAAAGTATCATATCCGGATTATTATGAAGAAGCACTTAAACTGTCCCGCTCAGGTACGGTGATTATTATGGATAATATGATAAAAAACGGAAGAGTGACAGAAGATGCCGGTGATGATGCAGATCTTAAAGCGGTTCAGCTTACCAATAAAATTCTTTCACGGGACAAAAGAACCGATACACTTCTTCTTCCTGTCGGAGACGGGCTGACATTGACAATGGTTCTATGATGAGGTTCTGTAAAATCTTCGGTAATACGGATACAATTTCACGGTAATATTTTATGAAAGACAGTAAGTAATGTTTTATTATTTTTAAATATTAGTTATTTTTAGACGGAGTTTGCAATGCGGTTTTCTGTGAAGGAAGGAAAACCATGAATAAATTATCAGGAAGTATTTCATTTACAAAAAATGAATTAAAGGTAATAGTTTTTGTTGTTTCAGTTCTTGTATCCGGATTTGTTCTAAAATATTACTCGCAGGTCATTGAACATTCAGCAAACAAGCCTTATGATTTTTCAAAATCAGACAGTGAATTCACAGTACTTTCCGGGAAAAGATATAGCAATCCGGAATTTCAGAATGAATCTCCCGGCGGCAGTTCTGACAGCTTAGAAAAAAATTTAACGGAACTGCTTCTATCAGCAGAAGATTCTCTGATCCGGAAAGCAGCAATAAATCCGGGTAATTCTCATGTAGAATCAGGTTATGAAGTTGTAAATATTAACACTGCATCAAAAGACGAGCTTACCGGACTTCCCGGGATCGGTGAATCAACCGCCGAAAAAATAATAATATTCAGGGAAGATAAGAAAGGGTTCAGGAAACCGGAGGACCTTATGAAAGTAAAAGGGATAGGGAAAAAAAAGTTTGAAAAAATCAGTCAGTATATAAAAACGGAATAAAGGATATTGAAAAATATTAATATAGGTTTTTCTGATAATAACTGCAGAGTCCTGATACTGGATGAGTCAAAGAAGATTTTCTTTCAGGATGAATTTGATCTGGGATTTAAAATTACTGATGAAGCAAATTTCAAAAAAAATAAGGAAGATACTCTGAGAATTTTTACTGAAAAACTGAATTCTCTGCAGTTACCGGAATCAGATAAAAAAGTTAATGTTCTGCTTGATACATCTCTTACTTTCCTTAATTTATTCCCGTTTGATTTTAACGAAGATAAAGGGAACATAAATTCACACATATTGTGGGAGCTTTCAAATTACTACCCTGTAACATATAAGGATTTTTTAATTAATTATTACAGGCTCCACAATAACTTTTTCAGTGAAAGTATAGATGAAGTGTTGCTGATAGCAGTTGACAGGAAAATTATCGAAGTCATAAAGAATCTGTGCAACGGAAACGGATTCAGAATCAGCAATATTGACATTGATCAGATAGCCGTTGAAAAATATCTTAAGGAAGTTTATGGTACGGAGTTTGAACAGCAGAATGTTGTTTTAATCGGTTGTAAAAACAACCGGCTTGATTACTCGCTTTATACAAACGGAAAATTAACTTATTATGATTTTCAGATTACAAATATGAACAATCCCGGTTCATATCTGATAAAGCAGATAGAAGTTTTAAATTCAGTTGCCGGTTATGAAGGTATTGCCGTAATATTTCTGTACGGGGATGAAAAATTATTTCAGATCCGAGACATTCTTTCGGAGTATTATAAAGAGCTTCCAGTAAAACTTGTTTCAACTGACAGCGAATCGGCTGAAATTTCAAGACGCAGTATTTTTGCACCTCTCTGCGGGCTGGGCTTGAAAAATTATTCTTAGATTTTTCTGAAATGATATGAGAATAATATCCGGGTATTTAAAGAGCAGAATTCTCATTGCACCGGATTCGGAAAGTATCAGACCTACAAGCGACCGGGCAAAGGAAACTTTGTTTAACATACTTGCAAACACAGAGGATTTTGAAGGGATTCTGTGCATGGATTTGTTCTGCGGTTCGGGAAGCCTTGGATTTGAATTTATTTCGAGAGGAGCTTCAAAATGTATATTCGTTGATAAAGACATTTCACTGACAGACAGGAACATGCATAAACTCGGAATCAGTGACAAATGTGAAGTCTATAAATCTGATGTGATAGATTTTCTGCGCAAAAATCCGGACTTAAAATCTGAAATCATTACTGCCGATCCGCCTTATTCATACAATGAATATGAAAATCTGCTGGAATGCATTTCCGGAATGAAAGTTTTGTTTATACTTGAACATTCTGAAAATTATACATCAGGAATTAAATTCGAAAAGTATATTATTCTGAAGAAGAAAGTCGGTACGGTGAATTTCTCAATTTTTGATTTTAAAAACACTTCATGAAAAAATTAATTTCCATTTATCCCGGAACGTTTGATCCCGTGACAAACGGACACATTGACATTATAGAAAGGGCAGCAGGTTTATTCGATTCCGTAATTGTAACAATTGCTCTAAATAAAAACAAAAAACCTCTTTTTTCTGAAGAAGAAAGAAAAGACATGCTTATTAATGTAACTTCTCAACTGAAAAATGTTGAGATAGACTGTTTCAGCGGTCTCCTTGTAAAATATGCAGAATCAAAGAATGCCAATGTGATTATAAGAGGTCTGAGAGCTTTGTCCGATTTTGAATACGAATTTCAGATGTCACTTACAAACAGAAAACTCAATCCCGGAATTAACACGGTTTTTCTGATGCCGAACGAAAAATATACTTATCTTAACTCCTCGCTTGTAAGAGAACTTGCTTCCTATAATGCAAATGTAAAAGAATTTTTACCGGATTATGTGCTTGATAAGCTCAAAAAAAAATTCAGTTCTGATAAATAATATACAAGAACTGAATTTTTCTGATCCGTATGTTTATTGTTAATTCTGAAAAATCGTGGAAAGATCAGTATCCTTATACATGTTTTTTGCAAAATAATCCATCATTTCCGGAAAGTCTTCAGCGCCTATAAATCCGGAAAGATTTGTAACCTCCTCGCCGTTATATCTGAACTTAATTATGCTGCCGTCCGGATTGAGCATGACAAAAGCCGGATACCCCGTTGCGCCAAAATAAGCCGAAAGTTCAGGTGAAGTGAATTCTTTTTTATTGTAGGAAAATTTATCCTTTGAGTCTGCATTCAGTTTTACGAAAACAAATCCGGAAAGCGCATTCTGAACATTAGAAGATGAAAATACTTCCGAATCCATTTTTTTACACCAGTTGTCCTGCTCAGAATAAATATAAACCAGAACCTTCTTCCCTGATGATTTTGCGGCATTTAATCCTTGACTGAAGTTATATGAAGTCTGACCGTAAGTTGAAGTCAAACAAAGTAAAAGTAATACGGCAGCTAAAATATTTTTTCCGGTTTTCATGTTTTTTAAATTTAATTTAACTGTAAACTTAACAATAAAAAATACAAAATAATTATTGATAAATCAGGAAATTATTTGTCAGTCCAGATTATTCAGAATTCCGTTTGAAACAAGCAATATTATTACCAGTCCGAGAATTATTCTGTAAACTATGAAAATCATATTGCTTCTGGTTTTAAGGTAAGATATGAGAAATGCAATCGACAGATATCCCACTATACCCGATACTGCAGTAGCAACTACAAGACCGGTAAAATTTTCGTTAAGAAGTTCGGCTCTTTCCTTGTAAAGTTCATAAAAACCGCTTAATGCAATGGCAGGTATGCTCAGAAGAAATGAATATCTTGCCGCAGTTTCTCTCTTTAGTCCCCTGAAAAGCCCGGCAGTAATCGTGACTCCGCTTCTCGAACTTCCCGGAATCAATGCAAGTGCCTGAGCACAGCCTATAAAAATACCGTCTTTTATTGTTATTTGTGAAATATCTTTATTCTTTTTGCTGACCTTTTCAGCAATTAACAGAATCAATGCAAGCACGATTAATGCAAAGCTAATAACATACAGACCCCTTGCTTCACCTTCAATAAATTTCTTAAACACAAGCCCGCAGATTCCGATAGGAATTGTTCCGAGAATTATCAGCAGTGAAAGTCTGGACTTCGGATCCGTAAAAAAATCTCTTTTTTTCAGCGAATATAAAAATCCCGAAGTGATTTCAGAAATATCTTTTTTAAAGTAAATAAGAGTTGCTATAAGTGTTCCGATCTGAATAACTGCAGTATATGCTGCTCCGATATCTTTCCATCCAAGCAATGCAGGAATTACCCTGAGATGAGCTGTGCTGCTAACAGGAATAAATTCAGTGCTGCCCTGAATAATACCGAGTATTACGGCTTTAAATATTTCCTGCAAAATCAGCTGCTGAAATTAAATTATATATCGAGATTGGCATATTTTGCGTTTTCTTCTATGAATTTTCTTCTGGGTTCAACTTCTTCTCCCATTAATACCCTGAATATTTTATCTGCGGCAGTTGCATTTTCATTTGTAACCTGTACAATTGTTCTTGTTTCCGGATTCATTGTTGTTGTCCAAAGCTGTTCGGGATTCATCTCTCCGAGTCCTTTAAATCTTGAAATTGAAATTCCCTTTCCCGAAGATGAAGTTTCTGTCTCTTCTCCGTTTTCAACTACAACGGTATTCTTGTCTGCTTTCATTGATTTAAGAATTTCTTCCCTCTCTGCTTCATCATATGCGTAAAGTTCAGTCTTCCCTTTTTTTATTTTGTACAGAGGGGGCTGAGCAATATACAATCTTTCTGTTTCGATAATTTCTTTCATATGTCTGTAAAAAAATGTCAGCAGGAGTGTTCTTATATGCGAACCGTCAACATCGGCGTCGCACATCAGTATTATCTTGTCATATCTGATTTTATCTTCGTTGAATTCATCCGAATTTCCGATTCCTGCTCCAATCGCAGTTATAATCGATCTGATTTCTTCGTTTGCAAGTATTTTGTCAATTCTGGCTTTCTCTACATTAAGGATTTTTCCCCTCAAAGGCAGAATAGCCTGAAATCTTCTGTCTCTTCCCTGCTTTGCAGAGCCGCCTGCTGAATCTCCCTCCACAAGGTAAAGTTCACACTGCGAAGGATCTTTGATCGAACAATCCGCAAGCTTGCCGGGAAGTCCTCCGATGTCAAGCGCATTTTTTCTTCTTGTAAGATCTTTCGCAAGTCTTGCCGCAAGCCTTGCTTCTGCTGCAAGAAGACATTTTTCAATGATTTTCTTTGCAACGGAGGGATTTTCTTCCAGATAATTTCCGAGACTTTCTCCCGTAATAGACTGTACTATTCCCTTAACTTCGCTGTTTCCCAGCTTGGTTTTTGTCTGCCCTTCAAATTGCGGCTCAGGTACTTTTATGCTGAGTACGCAGGTAAGTCCTTCCCTGAAATCATCTCCGGTAAGAGTCACCTTGTCGTTTTTGATAAGATTGTTTTTTGTAGCGTAATTGTTAAGAGTCCTGGTCAGTGCTGCTTTGAAGCCTTCAAGATGTGTCCCGCCTTCATGCGTATTGATGTTGTTTACAAAAGTAAATGTATTGTCGTTATACGATTCGTTATACTGAAAAGCAACTTCAACCCTTACATTCTCTCTGTCACCGCTGATAAATATCGGTTTACCCGAAATAGATTTTTCGGATTCATCAAGGTATTTTACAAAATCCACCAGCCCGCCTTTGTAATGAAATTCAGCTCCCTTATCTTTTTCTCTCTCATCCCTTATTATGATTGTCAGATCCTTGTTAAGATAAGCAAGTTCTCTCAGGCGTTCTTCTATAGTCTCATACTTGAAATTAATATTTTTGAATATTTCCCCGTCAGGATAAAATGTTACTTTTGTTCCAGTCTTCTTTGCATTTCCGATAACTTTTACCTTAGCTTCGGGCTCACCTCTTTTATATTTCTGATAATAAATTTTCCCGTCCCTTACGACTTCAGCTTCAAGCCATTCGCTTAATGCATTCACGACTGAAACCCCCACTCCGTGCAATCCGCCGGAAACCTTGTAACTGTCCCTGTTGAATTTACCGCCGGCATTAAGCTGTGTCATTACCACTTCAAGCGCTGAAATTTTTTCAGTCGGATGTATGTCAGTTGGTATTCCTCTTCCGTTATCAGTCACGGTAACCGAACCGTTTTTGTTGATTGTAAGTGTGATCTTGTCGCAGTAACCCGCAAGCGCTTCGTCAATTGCATTATCAATAACTTCATATGCAAGATGATGCAGTCCTCTTGTTGAAATATCCCCGATATACATCGCAGGCCTCTTTCTGACGTGCTCCAGACCTTTTAAAACCTGTATATCTCCGGCACCGTATTCATTTTCCTTTTCTTTTTCAAGTTTGTTTTTTGCCATGTTTAAATTTATTTATTCTTATACAAAAATAATTTCCTTTATGATTTTCTTTTTCAGACTTTTATTGAGCTTCTCTATAATTTCATCCTTCTTTATCGAAAGTTCATACCGCCATGCAGAATTTTCTACCCGTACAAAAAGCTTGTTTTTTCTGATTTCCACCGGAGACGAATAATTTGCAATTGCATTGCCTACACAATCTTTCCATACATTCAGAATCTGAAGTTCCTGCATCCTTGCATCAAGACCAATATAATTCATAAATGTATCAATCTCGCTTTTCAGGCAGACAGTTTTGTTTGACCTGGCTTTTGTGTCAATGCTTTTCATTCAATGCAGCAGTTTTTCCGTTTTCGATTCTGAATTCCGAAATTTCTTCGTTCTTGTAAAAACTTCGTATTTTATCCGCATAACTTTTATCGGTAGTGGTCAGAAATATCTGCCCGTAATCCTTTAAATGTGAAATAATCATTGATACTCTGCTCTCATCCAGCTCGGATAATATATCATCAAGCAGCAATACCGGGCTTGTGTATTTTTTATCCTTCAAGAAATCATATTCTGATAATTTGAGCGCAACCAGAAAAGTCTTGTGCTCGCCCTGTGAAGCAAAATTCTTTAAATCAAAGGAATTCTTTTCCCTTAATCCCGGATCTTTCTGATTCACATCCTTGCTTAATCTGAAAATATAATCGTCACGCTGAGGTCCTGAAAGACTTACTGATCTGCTGACTTCTTCTTCAAAAATACTTTGTATATGATTAATGAGTTTTTCTCTGATTAATTCAGGCACTGCATTTCCTGTACCTGATTTTAATTCCCCTAATATATCGGAACTGTAATTTATGTATCCCCTGTGATCCTGCTGTATCAGAAACGAAAAATTTCTTTCAAAAATCTGTCTGAATTCGGACAGTGCATTCAGCCTTTTAAAAATTATAAGGGAAGAAATCTCTGCAAGTCTTTCATTGTATGATGTTAACAGATTTTTCATCTCCGCAAAAGTGTATTTTTTAAAGACAGAATAATTTCTCAATAAAGCGTTTTTCTGCCTCAGGATTTTTGCTAGCTCTTTAAGATGATCAAGATATACTCTGCTTGTCTGGGAAATCAGTATGTCAAAGAACTTCCTTCTGTCGGACGGATTTCCGTATGTAATACTCATGCTTTTCGGCGAAAGAAACACCATCGGATATCTGCCGAAAATCTCGGATGAAAAAGAGGAAACTCTTTCCCTGTTCCGGTGAATTGATTTTATCTTCGGTTCCATGCTGTAACTGATGCCGATTACATCCCTGTTTTCAAGATCATTCTCAAACTCAGACTCTATCAGAAAATCATTTTCTCCGAATTTTATGCAGTCAGTTTCCGAACATCCGAGAAAACTCTTTCCGAATGCAGAATATGATATACCCTCAAGAATGTTTGTTTTTCCCTGTCCGTTGTTTCCGTATATGAAATTAAACTTCGCGTTGAATGCCAGATTTTCCTCTGTATAATTTCTGAAATTTCTTAAAAATAATTTTTTTAAAATCATTAAAATAAATGCCGCTCATGCGAACATATAAAACCAGCTAAAGAAAAATTTATATTCCGGTGAAAGTAAAAAATTTCCGGTGAAAGTATTATTGAAAGGAATCTTAAAACACTGTTTACTCTGAAGCAATTAACATAATTAACCAACTCTTACCGGCATAATCAGTTCGATGAAATTTTCATTTTCATGCTGTTCCGACGGTGTTGTAATTGCCGCTTTGGAAGAACTGCCGAAACTGATGTTCATTTCATCGGTTTCCATCTGAGAAACCGCATCAAGCAGATACTGCGCATTGAAAGCAATAACAAACGGATTCTTGTCAAAATCAGTTGCGCCGTCACTGCCTACAAATTTGCAGTCAATGCTTTCCTCACCTTCAGATCCGATTTCAGGATTATCCGCTTTTATCTGAATCGAATTGTTTGTAATCTCGAGCTTTACGCGCTTTGTTATGACATCAGCAAGTATCAGAGCACGTCTGAGGGAATTTGATAAATCTGCTTTATTGATTTTTAATATTTTATCGTTGTCTTTAGGAATCACATTTTCATAACTCGGAAATGTATCATCTACCAGCTTGGAAAAAATTTCAACACCCGCAAAAGTGATTTTTAAATCATTTTCATCGAATTCAATATCGGTATTTTCATTGTTGTTTAATTTAAGAATCAGATTGCCCGTCTTAAGGGGAATAATAATTTTTTCTTCAATCTCACTCTTGGAAGCAAAATCAGTTTTTATGATTTTTGCGAGCCTGAAACCGTCGGTAGCCACAAATTTAATTTCATTTTTATTAACATCTAACAGAATTCCAGTCATATTTCTTCTTACTTCGTCAGTATTAACCGCATGTATGGTTTTTAAAAGACATCTCTTCATCATATGACCTTCAAGTTTCAGACTGTTCATACCGGATTTTTCTTCCGGAACAGGAAAATCCTCTGCAGGTTCGCCTCCGAGTGAATACTTGCCGTTTGAAGTTTTTATTGATATCCTGTTTTTTTCATTTACTTCAAGAGTAAGTGAAGATGATGTCAGTGTTCTGGAAATATCAAGCAGTCTTTTTGCAGGTATAGCAACTTTACCGTCCTTTTTTCCGCTGACTTCAAGCGTTGTTCTGATGAAAACTTCAAGATCAGAAGCAAGAAGCTTAAGTTCGTTCCCTGTAAGTTCAAACAATATATTGTCCAGAATCGGTAGCGGAGAGCGGGTCGGTATTACATGATTAAGTTTGGATAATGAGTCGACAAGTTTATCGCCGGTAACAGAAAATTTCATTTTCAGTTATGTTTTTTTCTAAAATTTACTGAAAAATACATATTTAATGAACTATTTTCAATTCATGTATTTGAAAGCAAGAAGTAAAATTTCTTAAATCATGACTGTCCGTTTAAGATTCTTATGCAAAATCACCCTGCATATTTAAATGAATTTTAAAAACAGATTTACTAAATTGAGAATAATCCAAATTTAATAAATATGCTTAAATATTATTTTCTCCTTTTTGTTTTGCTGATTTCCGGAATTTCATTTTCTCAGTCAAACAGGTGGTCTTCGATTTCATACAGTTATTCAAAAGGTCCTGTTTCGCCCGAATATCAGTATAATTTTGTAATTAATATAAACGAAAACAGAACTGGAAAGCTGATTTATACAAAAAATAACAAGACAAGCGAGTATGATTTTACTTTCGGAAAAAAAAGAATGAAGAAACTTAAAAAGTCACTTAAGAAAAGCAAGGTTTTTTCTGTGAGTCCGGATCAGATGAAATCCGAAAACAATCTTATGGGTGGACCGGAAAAAAACCTTCTGATAACAAAATGGCAGTCTCCTGATCTAGATGCCAGACCTGAAACTATAAGCATTCCTTCGCAGGTAAATGAAATTTATTCCGCCGGAATAGACAATCTTTATAAAGAAATTGAAAATCTTGTTCCTCCGGATATTTGGGCAAAAGCAAAAGGAGATTAAAAAAGATTTCAGAAGTAAAGTGACTCTGTTAAATGGTATTAATTTCGACACCTTCTTTTGTGTCTTTAATTTCGAAACCTTTACTTTTAATTAACTCCCTGATTTCATCTGCTGCTTTAAAATCCCTGCTTTTCTTGGCTTCTTTCCTTTTTTCGATAAGATCATATATTTCATCAGGAACCAGTGTTACCATTTTTTCTTCGGTTTTATCCAGTCCGAGACCGAAGATTCTGTCAAAATCCGATACAAGTATAAGCTTCTGTTTAGAGGACAAATTTTCGTCTTTAAGCATATCCCACATTACGGCAACTGCTTCCGGCATATTCAGATCATCGTTTATTTTATCTGTAAATCTGGTTTTATACTCATCAGAAAGTCCCGGATTTTCAGATTCAGACTCAGAAAAAGAGTTTTTTAAATTTGAAATTTTATTTTTTAAGTTTTTAATACCGCTTCTGGCACCTTCAAGTGCCTCATATGAAAATTTCTGTTTTTTCCGGTAATGAGCAGTAAGCAAAAAATATCTGTAATCCATCGGTGAATATCCGTTTCCGGAAAGTGTGCTGAGAGTTATGAATTTTCCCGTGGACTTTGACATTTTTTCATTTCCAAAATCCAGAAATTCGCAGTGCAGCCAGTAGTTGACAAATTTTTCTCCGCTGCAGGCTTCAGACTGGGCAATTTCATTTGTGTGGTGAATCGGAATATGATCGATTCCTCCGCAGTGAATGTCGATATGATTACCGAGAAGTGCTTTACTCATTGCAGAGCATTCAATATGCCATCCGGGAAATCCTTTTCCCCAGGGAGATTCCCACTCCAGCTGACGCTTTTCATTTTCCGGAGAAAATTTCCACAAAGCAAAGTCCGTTATATTTTTCTTCTCGGCAGAGAATTCAATCCTTGCGCCTTCCTTTAAGCCTTCAATATCAAGTCTGGCGAGTTTACCGTATCCGGGAAATTTAGATGTATCAAAATAGACACCGTCGCTTGTCGGATAAGTGAATCCGTTTTTTTCGAGACAGACAATCAGGTCAATCTGTTCCTGTATATAATCTGTAGCTTTGCAGAAAACTTCCGGTGAAATAATGTTCAGAAGTTCTGAATCTTTTTTAAAAACACCTGTATAATATTCTGCAATTTCCATTATACTTTTTCCGAGAAGTTTTGCGCTTTTTTCCATTTTGTCTTCGCCTTCATCACTGTCTGAAACAAGATGTCCCACATCGGTAATATTCATTATATATTTAACTTTGTACTCGTTATATGTCAGTACTCTCAGTAATAAATCTTCAAAAATAAATGTCCGGAAATTTCCTATATGCTGATAATTATAAACTGTCGGTCCGCAGCAGTACATTTTGACCTTTCCCGGTTCAATCGGGATGAAGTCTTCTTTTGTTCTTGATAAAGTATTAAAAAGTCTTAGCATAGTCCGTGATATTCCTGTTATTTAAAATTTTAAATAATTACAAAACTCAATGTTTGACTTTAGGCTTAGGTCTTGCATTCCATAAGAACAGCATAAGCAGCGCTCCTATTCCAGCAAATCCAATCATACTCGGACTCCAAGCCCCCCAGCCGAAATTATCCAGAAGCCAGCCGACACCGATTCCTACGGCAGCGCCTCCGAGATACTGCATTCCGTCAAACATGCCGGTGGCGGTAGCTGCAGCTCTCTGTCCGCCGAAATCCATTGAAGCGGTTCCGGAAAGCATTGAGTGAACCATGCTTATCGCAAGAGAATTTGTAATGAATGCAACAATTACAAGAGTCACGTCATTTGCGAACCAGACAATCAGCAAAGATGAAATAATCAGTATATATCCGATAAATGCTACCGGTGTTCTTCTTGACTGAAATACAAGATCCGATAAATAGCCGGCTATAAATGCTCCTGCAATGCCTGCAAGGACAACACCCAGAGCACCTTTCTGAAAAACTGGAGAATCAAGGGCAAGTTTCTGATATTCCTGCATATATCTGGGAAACCATTGTTCGAATCCGTGCCTTACAAAACCTGTGCAGAATTCAGCTATGGAAATTGTTATGGCAATAGGATTAGATATTACTTTTTTAAATACATATTTGAAATCAATTTTTTCTGTATCACCGCTTGTTGCATCCTGTGTATCAAGATATTCAAGTCCGGCGCTGTCAGGAGTATTTTTTACATTGAGATAAGTCAGGAAACACATTACAGCTACAATCATTGAAGGAATGAAAAACACCCATTGCCAGGGAAGCACTGTTACCGCAAACCCTCCGATTACAAAGATCAAAGCTCTTCCGCTCTGAATCATTGATCCGAAAATTGCGGAAAAAACACCTCTTTCACTGACCTGAAACCAGCCCGCATTTACTTTAATAAGCGCAAGAGCGCTGTATGACTGGAAGTAAGCATTTAAAGCCCAAACAGTAGAGAAATATGTAAGAAGCAAAGCACCTTTGCCAAGAAATCCCAGATAAGCGCCGAGTCCGAAGAAAAAATTAAAAACTACTGTTCCGGTTGCCCCGATCAGCATGGCTTTCCTTCCGCCGATTCTGTCAGCAATGGGACCGTTAAACATTGCAGAAAATCCGTAAATTGTAAGAGCTGCCGTGATAATTGCGCCTATTTCCGTTTTGTCCCAGCCGTATTCATCGGAAAGCGATTTATTCGCAAAGGAAAGATTATATCTTCCCATATACATTGCTGCATAAGTAAAACCAAGAGTCAGCCAGTTAATGGCTCTTCTTCTCCGGAATTCTTTTGAGTAAACCGGCCGGTCTTTTCTGTTAAACATATTTCAGAATGGGTTTTAAAAATTTCAGATAACATAGAATTAATTATTTTCAGTTGAAAGATATAAAACGAAACAGAGATGCAAAGAATAATTATTTACAATTTATTAACATTAAAGAATAAACGGACAGAATCATAACTTTTGTTACAGCTCACCGATATCTTCAAACCATAAATCCGGATTCATTTCAATAAATTCATTCATTAATTTTTTGCATTCATCAAGATTCATGTTTATCACTTCAATTCCGTGTGATTCCATAAATTCCCTTGCTCCGCTGAATGTCTCATCCTCGCCGGCAATCACTTTTTTAATTCCGAACTGAACACTTGCGCCTGCACATAAATAACAGGGCATAAGAGTAGAGTACAGTATAGTATTACTGTAAACCCCGATTCTTCCTGCATTTCTCAGACAGTCAATCTCTGCATGTATAACAGGATTGTTTTCCTGAACTCTTTTGTTGTGTCCCCGTCCGATAATTTCATTGTTTTTTACCAGAACTGATCCTATGGGTATTCCTCCTTCGGCAAGCCCTTTTCTTGCTTCATCTATAGCTGCTGACATAAATTTATCCATGGCAGATTTATTTTTATCTAATGCTTTTTTTTAATTGTGAAAAGATTTTTCTTAAATGAAATGAACTGCAAGCCATATACATACAGGCTCGCTGCTTGTATATTCCACACGGTGTTTTGTGTTTTTTGGTATATGAATATAATCGCCTTCATTAAGTTCACGGACATCTTCATTAAGCAGTCTTATTCCTGCTTTACCCCTGATTAAAACCACCCATTCGGATTTTTCCTGCTGAAGCCACTGATTATCGGGTGTTCTCTGTCCTGTTGAAATAATTTTCTCAATCAGAATGTCCTCGTTCTGAAACAAAGAATGAAATGTTTCGAAGTCTTTACGCAGAATTTCCGGAAGGCTGTATATATTTTCATTCATAAACTGTAAAACCCGGCACCGGAATTTATATCCGCGGAATACCGGGTTTGAAAAATTTAAAAATACTGTTTTTCCTGCAGCGGCAGGATTTTATTAACTCTTCTTTTCTTTCACATGATCCGGGACTGTGCCGAAAATGTAATCCCATAAAGGATTGCTGACACCGTATGCTGTGTCTTCGTCTCCGTAATGATGCTTCAGATGATAGGTCTTAAGAAACTTTCCGATTTTTCCTTCCATCTTGAAATGATGAGTTGCATAGTGAATTGAATCATATGATACATATCCAACTACGAAACCGGAGAAAATATTCAGATAATAAGCACCGAATAAGACTTTAAATGCCAGAAAGAAAAGTGTTGCAAGAGGTATGCTCACAAGCAAAGGCATTACAAGACGGGTCGCATCCCGCGGATAATCGTGATGAATTCCGTGAACAAGAAAATGTATGCGTTTCCCTCTTTCGGATTTCGGATGATAATGAAATGCCCATCTGTGAATTACATATTCCATAAGCGTCCAGAGAAATATTCCTGCAATTAAAAAAAACACTCCCTGTAAAACTCCGATTTCTGCTGCTCCGAAATAAAATGTAACTAATATTACCGGAATAAATACAACCAGGGGTGTTGCAGGATGTATATGAGAAAAATATTCAAGTACAGGATTCTCAAACAATCTTATGGTCTCGTTTTTATTTGATACGAATTTACCCATTTATTAATAGTTTTTTTGATTGTGCAAATTTATATAAAAATCAGGCTTTATAAAATGCAGATATTTAAAAAAGTTATTTGCCTGATTTCAGCAAATCTCTTATTTCTGCAAGCAGTTCCTGGTCTTTTGTGATTTCCGGAAGCACTTCTTCCTTTTTTCGTGTTTTATTCATTGCCTTTATGAAAAGGAATAATGTAAATCCGATAAATAAAAATACAATTACAGACTGAATGAATTTCCCGTACAATACATTTGCTTTCCCTATTGTAACGGTAAGTCCGCTGAAATCCAGACCGCCTAAAATAATTCCAAGCAAAGGCATTAGCATATCTGCAACAATTGAATTTACTATTGCTCCGAATGCTCCGCCGATTATTACTCCGACTGCAAGGTCTATTGCATTTCCGTGAGAAATGAACTCTTTGAATTCTTTATACAAATTTTTTTTAATTTAAATTAATTAATCTTGATTGAAAATAATACTAAACTGTAACTAAAAAAAGTCAGCTATGTTAAGTAAAAGACCGTATCTGAGTCCTTTTGTGGAAACAGTAACAGAAGTGAAATTAAAATGTTCCATCACAGTTCTGAGAATCAATGCACCGCTCAGTATAATATCGCTTCTTCCTTTCATGTATTCACCGAGAGCAGCGATTTTGTCTTCCTGCATTACGGAAAGATTGTCAAGAATTGTTCCGATTTCATCAATACTGATTTTATCCTTATGGATTACATTTTCGTCAAACCTGCAGAGTTTATTTTTTATTGCCGAAAGTGTTGTCATTGTGCCTGCGACTCCCGCTAACTCATAAACTCTTTCGTTGTAAAATGAAAAACTTTTCAGTTTGTTTACAATAAATTCTTCAGCTCTTTTAATCCCGGATTGAATATCATTTCCGCTCAGAAAATTTTCGCGAAGTCTTACCGAACCTATTTCAAAGCTTGTATTAATGAACTTCGATTTATTCATATAACTGAATTCAGTGCTTCCGCCTCCTATATCAAGCACACAGTAACGGGATTCCGGCAGGTCAAATAAAGCTCCTCTGTATCCGTAATAAGCTTCGTCATTTCCCGAAATCACTCTGATTTGTACACCAGTTTCGCGATAAATGAAATCAATAAATTCCTTACTGTTTGATGCTGTTCTCAGAGCTGAAGTTCCGAATGCAAAAATTTTTCCGGAGCCGTAATTTTTTGAAATCGAAACATATTCTCTGAAGATTTTACCAGAAGCGGAAAATTTATCATCATCAATTTTACCTGTTCTGAATAAATTCTGACCTATTCTCGGAATTTCCTGAGCCTCGAATAGTTTTGAAATTTTATCACCGCTTAAGGATGCGATGAGCAAAAGGCATGTGTTTGTACCGAGATCAATTACAGAATAAATATTATCAGATTCTGACGGCATAAATCCCGATCCATTCGGATTTGATTTGAATATCTTCTACGTTGAAATCATTAAGAATCAGCAGTTCAAGTATTTCCTGATCTTCTGAACTGAGAATGCCTGAAATGAAAAGTTTTCCTCTTGATTTTATTTTATTAATTATATGTTCAAAATTTTCCGTTATTACGCTCCGGATAATGTTTGCGCAGATTATATCAAATGACTCTTCATCAATTTCAGAAATTCCGGATTTATGAAGCTTCACTCTGTCTTTTACTTCATTTCTCCTGAAACATTCTTCTGCATTTTCTATTGAATCAGTGTCAATGTCAATTGCAACGGCATTTTTTACTCCGAGCTTCAGACCTGCAATCGTAAGCACTCCTGTACCGCATCCGAAATCAAGAAGTTTTGATTCTTCTCCCGTAATGTAATCGCACATTAACTCAAGCATCAGCTGAGTTGTTTCATTGTGACCTGTTCCGAACGACATCTTAGGATCTATTTCAATTAAAATTTTATCTCCGGGGTTTTCGAGCTTATCTTTTTTCCAGGAAGGATAAACAATTAATCTGTCCTTAATGTAAACCGGCTCTATTGAATTTTCCCATTCATCATTCCAGTTTTTACCTTCCGATTCAACAATTTCAAAATCTTTTTTCCTGATAATCCTGTCTTCAATAAGAGAATCCCTGAGTGAATGAATGTTTTCTGTTTCGGAAATATCAAAATATAATTTCAGAAATCCTTCTTCTTCAAGTATGTGATCTATACCGTCAAAATACAGGGCATTATACAGCTTTTCATAATTATCTTTATTGAATTTAATATTTACTTCATAAAATTTTTTATCCATATATAACTCCTTTAGCAGAATCAAGAGTGTTTTTCATAAGCATTGCAATTGTCATCGGACCGACTCCTCCCGGAACAGGTGTGATAAGTCTGCATTTTTCATAACAGTCTTCAAAATCAACATCACCTGTTAATTTATAGCCGGATTTTGAACCCGGGTTTTCTGTTCTGTTGATTCCGACATCTATAATTACACTGCCTTCTTTAATAAAATCTCTTTTTACAAATCCCGCTTTACCTATTGCCGCTATTACAATATCAGCTCCGGAAATATGCTGTTTTATATTAACAGTTTTACTGTGACAGACTGTAACCGTAGAATTAAATTCTTTTCTCATGAGCAGATTTGCAACGGGTTTACCGACAATATTGCTTCTTCCGATTACAACGACATTCTTTCCTTCTGTTTTAACATTGCTCCTTTTCAGCAGTTCAACGATTCCGTATGGTGTGCACGGTATAAAGCACTTTTCACCTGTCATCATCCTCCCTGCATTTACAGGGTGAAATCCGTCAACATCTTTTGTGTAATCTATTGTTTCTATAATCTTCTGTTCGTTTATATGCCCAGGCAGCGGCAGCTGAACAAGTATTCCGTGAATCCTGCTGTTTTGGTTAAAGTCTTTAATCAGTCCGATTATGGATTCTTCTGATGCATTTTCCGGCAGTCTTTCTGTAACGGAATAGAAACCGAGTTCTTCACAGGCTTTTCCTTTGTTTCTGACATAAACTACAGATGCAGGGTTTTCTCCAGCAAGTATAAATGCAAGTCCCGGAACAATTCCTTTCCCTGATTTTAATATTTCTGTTTCGGATTTAATTTCGGATTTTATTCCGGATGAAATAGATTTACCGTCAATTATTTTGTCAAGCATGATATTTGAAGCTTACTTTTCCAACAATTCAATAAATTCATTAAACAGATATTTGCTGTCATTCGGACCTGGTGCTGCTTCAGGATGATACTGAACAGACATTACGGGTTTATTTTTATAGCATATTCCCTCATTGGTATTGTCATAAAGGTTAGTATGTGTAATATTTAATATCTTTCTGTCAATTGTATCTTCGTCTACGGCAAATCCGTGATTTTGCGAAGTTATTTCAATCGTTTTTTTACCGTGGTTTTTTACCGGATGATTACCGCCGCGATGGCCGAATTTAAGCTTATAGGTTTTTGCTCCTGATGCAAGGGCAATTATCTGATGTCCCAGACATATACCGAATACCGGAATGTTTGTTTCAATCAATACTCTTGTATTTTCAATTGCATAAGTTACGGCTTCTGGATCTCCGGGTCCGTTCGACAAAAAAATCCCGTCAGGCTTGAAATCCAGAATCTCCTTAAATCCGGTTTGCGCATTGAATATTTTCAGTTCTGTATTATACTTTAAAAATTCCCTTATAATATTTTTTTTAATTCCGAAATCATAAATTGCAATCCGGTATTTCGGATTTTTGGATTTAACGGAATAATTTTTTTCTGTGGTAACATGTTTCACAAGGTCCAGTCCGCTCATACGGGGCGAATCCTTCAGTCTTTGTATAAGCTTTTTTTCGTTTAATCTGTTTCCGGCAATGAGACCTCTCATTGCGCCTTCGCTTCTGATAATTTTTGTCAGAGCTCTTGTATCAATTCCGGTTATAGCAGTAACATTGTATGTCTTTAGGTATTCATCAAGAGAATTTTCTCCCGAAAAATTATTCCATTCGTTTTCATAGCTGCAAGTAATTAATCCCGCAGCCTGAATTTTTACGGATTCAGTATCAGTCTTGTTTGTTCCGTAATTTCCAATGATCGGATTAGTCATGATGACCAGCTGACCGTAATATGACGGATCGGTGAGTATTTCCTGATAACCGGTGAGGGAAGTATTAAAGACAACTTCTCCGACAGAAACTCCGTCATTTCCGAATATATATCCTTCGAAAACTTCGCCGTTTTCTAAAATTAATCTGCCTTTATTCAAAAATTTATACGGAAAAATTAATTTTTTAAATACTTATCAAGAAAGTTCAGTTTGGCTTTAAATACTTTTATCTGATTTGAAACCTTGCTGAATCCGTGACCTTCGTCTTCAAGAAGTATGTATTCTACCGGCTTGTTAAGTTCCTTCAGCTTTCCGACTATCTGCTCGGATTCGGCTTCTACTACTCTCGGATCATTTTTACCCTGAACTACCAGCAACGGGCAGGAAATTTTTTCTACAAAATTAATGGGTGATCTCTCGAATAATAAATCCTTGTCGGTTTCAGCATTGCCAACCAGCATGTTTGTTCCTTCCTTCCAGTGTTCAGGAACGGATTTAAGAAAAGTAAATAAATTTGACGGACCGAATATATCTACAGCGCACCTCCATATTTCCGGAGCTTTTGTAATGCAGGTCAGACACATAAATCCGCCGAAGCTTCCTCCGACAACGGCAATTTTTTTAGGGTCAACATAACCTGATTTTTTCAGAAAATCCACGCTTCCTATTACGTCTTTAAATTCTGCACCTCCCCAGTCCCTGTATATTTTCTTCTGAAAGGATTTTCCGTATCCTGTACTTCCCCGGAAATTCGGGGCAATGACAATATATCCCGAATTTGTCATAACCTGTATATATTTGCTGAAGTGATGCATTTCCTGATATTCGGGACCTCCGTGAGGCCAGACAACAGCAGGATTTTTTCCGTCTTTTTTAAGATATTCCGGAATATAAAGCAATGCATGAATCTTTAGTCCGTCGAAACTTTTATAGAAAACGTCTTTCGGTTTTGTAAGCCCCTTTTTTGATACTCCTCCGACAAATGCGTCGGTGATCTGTTTTTCGGTTTCTTTTTTCAGATCATAAACAAATATATCTCCCGGATTCAGAGGACCGTCGCAAAGATATACCAGTTTTTTGTCGTCGTTTGTAAATTTTATAGAATAATAATTTGCCTTCGGAATTCGCAGTTTCTTCACTGCGCCGGTTTTCAGATTTTTTAATTTTGGAAGATTGCTTCCGTTTACATTCACTGTCCAAAGAAGATATTTCTGGTCATGGGAAAGCACATAACCGGTTATATCCCAGTTTTCCTTTATTATCCAGTGGGATTTTTTCTTTTTAATATCATAAAACTTTATCCCTTTAAACTCTCTTCCTTCGTCAGACAAATAATAAAAACCGCTGCTTTTTTTGTCAAATTCAGTTCCCGCATTAAAAACATTTTCCTTAATATCATGCCCGGTTATATTTTCAAATGTATTTTTCTCCTTATCATAAAGAAGTATATCCGTGTTTATATTTCCGTAAAACTTGACAAATGTAATGTATCTTTCATTTCCGCTCCATGATTCAGACTGAGTGGGATATGTATCATCAAATTCCTTCAGAAGAATATTCTCGTTTGTCTTCAGGTTTTTTATATATGTATCAAAATTATACTTCAGTCTTTTGTTCGTTGTAAACAGAAACTTATCACCTTTTTTATTGAATGCATGAAAATAACACTGTGAGTCTTCAAATCCTTCGGTAAGACAGGTAACATCACCGCCGTCTTCCGGCATCTTATAAATCATCATGTTTTCGTTTCCGTTCTTATCACTCAGAAAAAGCAGCTCTTTCGTTTTCGGGGAATGATAAATACCCTTGATGGATTCTTCCCATGTAGAAAGCTGACTCGTCCAGCCGCCATTTACAGGTATTGACCAGATCTGAGGTGTACCGGTTGTATTAATTATATAAAATATATTTTTACTGTTTTTGGATAATGTTAACCCGCTGATTGTTCGGATAGAAAAAAACTTTTCAACCGGATACTTGTTCGGCTTGTTTTTCAAAACTGAATTTTAATTGAATTTATAAATATTTTAATTCAAGATAACCTTTTTTAAAAACAATTTTTAGTCTAATAAGCCGATTAATATTAGAAACTATGATTCTTATATTTGTAATTTGAATCGTCTGATTCAGCAGATTAATACGGAATAATTAAAAGCAGACTTTTTCACTGTGTAATTTAAAATGCAAATTTCCCAAGTATTTGAAGAATCTTTAAAATAAATATTTTGAAAAATACTTATTTATTACTAACATATTTATATAAGTATTTTTAGTTTGTAATAAACAGAAAATTGAACGAAAAAATATTCTTATGCATTCACGGCCATTTTTATCAGCCGCCGAGAGAAAACGCATGGACAAATGAAATTGAAACTCAGCCCTCAGCTGCGCCGTTCCACGACTGGAATGAAAGAATTTTGCAGGAGTGCTATAAACCCAACAGTGAAGCCGTTATAGTTGATAAACACGATAATGTTATCAACAGAGTAAATAATTACGAGTATTTAAATTTTAATTTCGGTCCTTCCTTGCTGCACTGGATTAAATCCAAGCATCCGGTAACTTACGGTAAAATTACGGAAGCAGACAGAATCAGCTGCGAGCTTAACGGCGGGCATGGCAATGCAATAGCAATGATTTACAGTCACATGATAATGCCTCTTGCAAACAGAAATGACAAGATTACTCAAATCAGATGGGGTCTTTCGGATTTCAGTTATCATTTCCGCAGGGAAGCCGAAGGAATATGGCTTCCTGAAACTGCCTGCAATAATGACACGCTTGAAGCATTGATAGATGAAGGTGTAAAATTTACAATACTCGATCCCTCTCAGGCTCAGTCTGTCAGAAAAATTAATTCCGGGGAATGGTCAGACGTTTCAGAGGGAAATATTGATTCGGGAATTCCTTACAGATATTTCTCCGAATCAAATCCGTTGGAATTCATTGACATTTTTTTTTATGACGGTCCTCTTTCAAAGAATATTGCATTTGATGATCATATTTACAGTGCCGATAAACTTCTCAGCAGAATCCGGCTTGTTAAGGCTGATGAATCAAGGGAAAACAGCCTGATAAGTGTTGCCGTTGACGGAGAGACATTCGGACATCACAAAAGATACACCGAAAGGACATTGTCTTTTTTATTTTCCGAACTTATTCCTTCATCTGAGTATCAGACAATAAATTTCGGAACATATCTGTCTGAAAACATTCCCGAATATGAGGTAAGGATCAAAGACGGAGTTAACGGCGAAGGTACTTCATGGAGCTGCGTTCACGGAGTTTCCAGATGGAAGGATAACTGCGGATGCGGCAGAGAAGAAGGCACATCTCAGGAATGGAGGAAAACTCTGAGAGAATCTCTGAATTTTCTCAGAGATGAGCTGGCAGGATTCTTTGAAGAGAGCGGCGGCAGTTTACTGAAGGATGTTTGGGAATCAAGAAATGATTATATTTATCTGATCCGGGAAGATTCCTATGACCGTTACAATGAAAATAAGAATAAGTTTTTCAAAAAACATTCTAAACGTAAACTTACAGAACCTGAAACAGAATTCTGCCTGAAAATTCTGGAAATGCAGAAATATTCCATGCTTATGTTTACAAGCTGCGGATGGTTTTTTTCGGATATATCGGGAATCGAAACCATTCAGATACTTGAATATGCAGCCAGGGCAATTGAAATTTATCATGAGCTTTCGGGCAAAAACATTGAGGAAAAATTTCTGGAGATGATTTCTGAAGCAAAAAGTAATTCAGATGATTTCCCGGACGGAAGAGATTTGTATCTGAATAAAGTAAAGAAGCCCTATTAAGTTTTTGATAAATACATTAAGATAAAAAATGTTTTAAATCCGGGCATGAAAACTTTGCAATCATTTCTCTGACTGCAAAATAGTTTCAGAAAATTATATCAGGAATTAATTAAGCGCAGCGGTTTATTCCGCGCCATTTAAATTATTACTTCTAATACTTTGAATCTAAACCTTTTTTTAAACTCACATACATCCTCAAAATGGAAGCGAATCGGAATTCAGAAACGGGCGGGTGTGGCATTACCGCTTTTTTCAGTGTATTCAAAAAGCAGCATCGGATCAGGTGAAATTCCAGATATCAGACTTTTAATAGACTGGTGCAGACTGACGGGAAATTCGATGATTCAGCTGCTGCCTCTGAATGAACTCGGTAATGATAATGCTCCTTATAATTCTGTCAGTTCCTTTGCAATTGAACCGATGTATATTTCTCTGAGAAAGCTTAAAGATGCGGATCTCAGACCGTTTCGATCCGAACTGAAAATACTCAAAAATGATTTTCCGGCTGGTACTGATATGGTTAATTATGACGTCAGAAAAGAGAAGAAGATTCTTTTAAAAAAAATATTTTCTTCGACAGATATAAATAATTGCAAAAAATTTAAGGAATACTTTAACATGAATTTTCACTGGTTAAAGTATTACTGCCTGTTCAGGATTCTAACAGATTTGTACAATAATGCTTCCTGGGAAGAATGGGATTTAAAGCATAAATACATCGCTCCTTTTACTTCGGAAAAACTGCTGATAAAATATAAAGATGAAGTGAATTTTCTGTGCTGGATTCAGTGGCAGCTTTATGAGCAGCTGCTTTCAGTTAAGAGATATGCAAAGAAAAACAAAGTTCTTCTGATGGGCGATATACCTTTTCTTACGTCAAGAAACAGTGCCGATGTATGGGCATATAAAAATTATTTTAAACTGCAGCTGTCTTCAGGCGCACCGCCTGACATGTATTTTTCAAAAGGTCAGAGATGGGGAATGCCTCCGTACAACTGGGATAATATTGTTGCAGACAAATATGGTTATATTAAACAAAAGCTGAAGTATGCAGAGAATTTTTATGACATGTACAGGATAGATCACTTTGTAGGATTATTCAGATTATGGACTATAGATCTCAAAACACCTTTGGAAGAAGGCGGGATGAAGGGAATGTTTGATCCTCCCGAAGAAAGTTACTGGGAAGAGCATGGAAAGATTTTATTAAAGGTAATGATTGATAGTTCATCAATGCTTCCGTGTGCCGAAGATCTGGGAACGGTTCCTTATTGTTCTGATAAAGTACTGAAAGAATTCGGAATTACGGGTATGGATGTTCAGAGATGGCAGAAGAACAACATTGACGGTTTCACAGAACCCGAAAAGTACAGAATCAATTCTGTCGCAACAATTTCCACACATGATTCATCTTCGTTTCCGTCCTGGTGGGAAAATGAAGCAGGTACTACAGATGAAGTGCTTTTCAGGAAGATATTTGAAAAATACAATCTTTCTGCAGATAAATATGATGAACTGAAAAGACTCCTTTTTGATACGGGTTCTTTAAGGGGGGGAAGATTGAAATGGAAAGAAGAGATTAAAGACATAAATATTCTGCTGAACATACTTGGATTGAGTTATAATGATGCGGAAGAAATAATCGAACTTTACAGTTCAGCGTACAATGAAAAGAAAAATTTTCTTAAGTATCTTGGCACTGAAATTAAGAACGGACAAAGAGCAACGGCGGATTTGATTAAAATCAATCTTGAAAAAATCAGTTCTGCATCATCCGTATTCTGCATACAGCTCTTAACCGAGTTTCTTTATCTTGACGGGAATATTCTGGAAAGGTTTAAAAGGAGTGATTACAGGTTCAATTTCCCCGGAACCGTACATAAACAAAACTGGTCTATTGTAATGCCTGTTTCGCTTGAAGAGTTAAATTTAATGGAAACAAACAATTCAATAAAAGAAATAAATCTTAAATCGGGGAGAATTTAATTCCGGAATTTTCTGAAAGCAAAAATATGCTGCCTGATATAGCTTACAATATCTTTATAAATCACAGTCAGGAAATGACTCTTTTCAAAATCACCTTCGGATAAAGGATAGTCAGGTGTATCACTCAGACCAAACTGCTTAGGTTTTCTGATTTCGGGATCCGGAAGAAAAGCTGTGCCGAATAACCAGTCCCAGACGGCAAATTTTGTCGAATAGTTATTCTGAAACTCTCTTCCTCCGTCATCAGAATGATGCCAGCGGTGCATTTCCGGTCCGTTAATGAAATACTGAAGTCTGCCGAGTCTTATATCAATATTTGAATGAATAAACATTCCCCAGACAGCGCTTATCATTCCCTTGTAAATCGCAACTTCAGGCGCAGCACCGAGCAGAATAATCGGAGCAAATTCAACAGACTGATTGATTAATATTTCTAGTGAATGGGATCTTGCGCCGGAAAGCCAGTCGACTGTTTTCGGAGAATGATGTGCTTCATGAGTCCGCCAGAGAATTTTATTGTTATGCTGCCATCTGTGAAACCAGTATATATAAAAATCATGAGTGATTACAAAAAACAATACCTGGAACCAGACCGGCCAGTTTCCTATCAAACTGTAACGGTAGAGATCTGTATTGAATTTTATCCAGTCCAGCAGTCCGAAGATTACAAGACCAAGCACATAACTCTGAACAATGGAATACATTACAATATCATTGAAAAATCCTTCGCGGAAAATTTTCTGTCCCTTAGTATAGGGATAATATTTTTCCAGAAGAATCATCAGCAATGCGGAAAATGAAATTATTATGAGAGACCAGATCTGTAATGACATATACAAAAATAACAATACAGATTATGGAGTGAAATGGAAATATTTATTATCATTAAATAAACTGCATCAGACAAGCAAACAGAATTAATATAATGATAATGATACTGCAAATACGTTATTCAGATTTGAATGAAATGTACTGTATTAACAATAATTTCTGTTCAGGCAAAAAGGTATCAAGTGCTTATTCAAACTCTTCTGAGTTTTTTTCTGGAATTCATTTCGCTTTCATAGACTTTTTTCACTCCGTCTCCCAGAGATAATTCGATATCCCTAATATTTTCAACGAGTCTCTTAAAACCGTTCACTTCAACCGAAGCTGCCTGATCGGTTCCCCACATAGCCCTGTCAAGAGTAATATGTCTCTCGACAAATGAAGCACCTAGAGCAACAGCAGCCCAGGTCGGTGCAAGTCCGGTTTCATGTCCCGAATATCCGACAGGAATTTCAGGGAAATGTTTCTTTAAAGTATGAATTACTCTTAAATTAAGTTCTTCAGGTTTGCACGGATATGATGAAGTCGAATGCGCAATAAGAATATTTTTGCGGCCAGTTACAGAAACAGCATCTTTTATTTCTTCCAGTGTGGACATTCCGGTAGAAATAATCACGGGTTTGCCGGTTGAAATTTTCTTCCTGAGCAAATTGTGATCAGTCAGTGATGCTGAAGCGGCTTTATAAATCTGAGGATCAAACTGTTCAATAAAATCCACTGACTCTTCATCCCAGCAGGAAGCAAGCCACATGATCCCGAGCTTTTTACAGTATCTGTCAATTTCCGAATAATCTTCGAGACTGAGTTCGACTTTTTTCCTGTATTCTAAATAAGTAATTCTGCCCCAGGGAGTATCCCGTTCAATATTCCACTGATCCCTGGGTACACAGAGTTCGGGAGTTCTCTTCTGAAATTTTACAGCATCGCAACCAGCAGTGAATGCTCCTTTTATCAGCTTCTTTGCAAGCTTAAGAGAACCGTTATGATTAATCCCTATTTCCGCAATTACAAAAACACTTTCACCATCACCGATAAATCTGTTTCCGATTTTTAATTTTGCCATAATAGTAAATTATTATTTCTGCAACTTAACAAATTTAGTTTATAAATTCATTAAAGAATTTATAAATAATTAAAATAATTTTTGAAATACCGGTTATTAAAAGTTATAGCTTTCTCTCCTCAGAAAAATAATTCAAAGCTGTTTAGGTTTAATATTAAAATTTCCCGTCTTTCTGAATACGGGCTCTACAGGATCACCTTTAAGATTCGATTTTACATTTTTATCATTAACAGCCTTTTTCAGCAAAGGAAGAATTGTTTCATAACATTTCAGTGTATAATCAACATCATTATCCGAATGTGAGAAACACATATTGTGAAAACCACCCCAAAGAATTCCGTTCCTAATCATTTCCTGCTGAACGAATGACTTCATCTCTAGCGGATTTCCGGCAGCAGCATCGAATGTTACTATCGTTCTGCAGTTATAACCGGAACATTTTGTATAATCCATATTCAGTGATTCAGCAATTCTGTTGTATCCGTCTTTTAACTTTTTTCCCTGTGAAGATAAATATTGCGGAACATTTTTATCCGTAATTTCATCTATAGTCGCCATTGCTGCCGCCATTGAAAGCGCTTCACCGCCGAAAGTTGTAAAAAAGAATACATCTTTGTCAAAGAGATTCATTATGTCTTTTCTTCCGGTTATGACAGAAATCGGCATTCCGTTAGCAACAGCTTTGGAATAACATGCCAGGTCAGGCGTTACACCGAAAAATTCCTGCGCGCCTCCCGAAGCAATTCTGAATCCTGTCCACATTTCGTCAAAAATCAGCAGAGTGCCGTTTTTATGACAAACATTTTTTAACTCATGCAGAAAATCATTTTTTTGCTCTTCAAAAACAAACGGCTCAAGTATCACGCATGCTGTATCCGTATCAAGCGACTGAATAACAGATTCAATATCATTGTAATTAAAAGTAAACGTCAGATCTTTTACTGCGTGAGGTATGCCGGCATCTCTGTCAGTAACTCCAATATACCAGTCATGCCATCCGTGATATCCGCAGCAAAGAACCTTGTTTCTCTTTGTAAAAGCTCTTGAAACCCTGACTGCGGCTGTTGTCACATCACAGCCGGTTTTAGAAAACCTGACCGATTCTGCATTTGGAACTATACTTCTGATTTTTTCGGAGAGCTCGACTTCGAGAGGATGCATAAGAGAAAAAGTAATTCCTTCCTCAAGCTGCTTTCTTACTGCATTATCAACTTTATCATAACAGTAACCCAGCACAACAGGTCCAATCCCCATATTGAAATCCAGAAATTCGTTTCCATCGACATCCCAGACATGTGATCCTTTTCCTTTTTTCAGATATTTAGGCGCAATTCCTTTTATCCATTGTGTCGGTCCTTTAGCTAAAGTCTGAGTATGCGCCGGAATTAATCCCTGAGATCTTTCAAAGAGCTTATCTGATTCACTGATTACCGGGAAGTTCTGATTCATCTTAACTTTATTCCGCATAAAATTATTTTTAACTGTTTGTATTGAAAATATAAATATATAAAAAATCCGGACTGAAATATTATCCGGAGTTATTTTAAGAAATCTAAAATTTTTCCGGCAATTATTTTACCGCTAAAGCCTTCAAACTCCAGTATATCATTGAACATGGCGGGTTTAAACCATTGATTATTCAATGCAAACGGCAATACATCACAGGTGGTTTTATTTCTCAGAAAAATTTCCGCAACAATAGAATACAGCCCGCCGGTAATAAAATGATCTTCAAGAGTTACTATGAGTTTTGAATTATTTGCTGAACTGAGTACTGCTGATTCATCAACCGGCTTTAATGTCCTCATATTTACAAGCCCGGTTTCAAGTCCTTGTTTTTCAAGAATTTCTTTTGCTTTAAGTGCTTGTTCGAATAAAACCCCGTAAACCAGAATCGTTAAATCCTTTCCGGTAGAAACAACTTCAGCTTTTCCGATTTCCGGATATTCGGAATGACTGAATACCGGTTTCAGGTTATTATATCTTATGTAAAACGGCGAGGGATTTTCCATCACTCTCCTGATGCATTTAAGCATATCATCTTCATCAGCGGGGCAGAAAACATTTATGTTAGGAATACCTCTCATTATAGAAACATCTTCTACAGCCTGATGAGTGGGTCCGTTTGCTTCTGAAAGAAATCCCGGAAACCCGCCTACCAGTTTGACCGGAAGATTTCCTATCCCGACATCAGTTCTTATGAATTCAAAAGCACGCATCGTTAGAAAAGTTGCAAGTGCATGAGCAACCGGAATTCTGCCTCTTAAAGCAAGTCCTGCTGCCACTCCGGTCATAGTTTGTTCCGTTATTCCCGTATCAATAAATCTGTTCCCGATCTTCCCGGGGAGATTTCTGATTGCAGCCCGGTTTTCTGCTGTAAGTATAATAAATCTTTCGTCGGATTCAGTTAATTCCTGCAGTATATCTTCGTAAGTCAATTCAGGTTTTATGATTTTTATTTTGTTTAAACTATAAATTTTAGATCTATCATACAATTTCAAAAGAAATGTTATGCCGGTTTCAATTTTACATTCCTTTAAGTAAAATGAACAGAAACTGAGCTACTCAAAAAAGTAAATTATCGATAGATAAATTCTGCATGATTCAAATTTTTGTTTATCTTTATATGAAATCCCGGTTTAAGAATAAAATACTGACAGGTAACTTCAGAAAAGAATTGAAAATTCAAATGAATATCTTCATACTGACAATAAAGAATTTTTGATTAATGATTATGATAATTATGAATTTCTTTAAACTTTATAAAAATGAAGTGGAGCAAATTAAAGCAGACAGTTGAACAAAAATTTGCGGATTGTCTGAAAAAAAGAGTCCGGATTTATGCAACGAGATATACAACCGGAAGCTACTTTATGGTCAGAGGATGGATTACTGTTGACGGAAAGGAAATTGCCAGCTTTTCAACTCCGGATAATTACGGAAAGTTCGGCTGGAATACTCCGGATATAAGCGAAAGAATACCTCAGGAAAACAGAACTGAAGGAGCGGCAGTCGAAAAGGGTGAATTTTCAAGAAGTGATTTAATAAATTCCTGCCGGGATTTTATAAAAATGAATATTGATGATGCATTTGAATCGGATAATCCGATAATAAAAGCTCTGGCAGTTCTTGATAAAAGATTCGGAAAGCGAAGGCTCAGAAACATAAACACTGAAAGTTTACATCCTCTCGTGCTTACACTGCTTTATTTAAGAATGGAATGTGAAGGAATATCCGTAAATAGAATTTCGGAAACATAATGCAGACTAATATCCTGCCAGCCGGAATAAAATCCTGATATCAGATTTAGCAGGAATCCGAATGTTTGATCAGAAAGAAACCTGCTCGGCAAGTTTAAATTCTTTTATGTTTTCTTTGACATGCTTCCGTATCAGAACCAGAATCCCGAATGAAACACCGCTTTTTAAACAAAATGAAAATTAAGCAAATTTTTGTCGTTGACAATACATAGAAAGATTGCTATCTTTGTATCTATCAAAAATATGATACTTACAAAAAGAATACAGGCTGATAAATTAATAACCGGAGTGAACATGCTGAGAGTAATGGCTCACCCGGTGAGACTTGCTATTCTGGATCTGCTGACGGAAAATAAAAAGCTGACAGTTCTTGAAATACAGGATGAGCTCGGTCTCGAACAGGCGATTGCCTCACAGCACATTACACTGCTTGAAGACAAGGGTGTTATTGTTTCCGAAAGATCAGGCAGGAACAAGTTTGTTTCACTTCGGTTTCCGAAAATGAAAAATATCATTAACTGTCTTGAGAATTGCTGTAATCAGATATGATGTTATATTTTTTCTGAGTATCTGAATCAGTTCTGCAAGTTATTTAAACATAAAAATTTAATTTATAAAAATTGGAATTTATAGGATACATTGCATCGGTATTTATCGGAATATCGCTTGGATTAATAGGCGGCGGCGGCAGTATTCTGACAGTACCTGTTTTAGTTTATCTTTTCTTTGTAGACGCCGTATCTGCGACAGCTTATTCGCTTTTCATTGTAGGACTTACAAGCGCTGTCGGATCGTATGATTATTTTAAAAACGGTCTTGTGAATGTAAAAACAGCCGTGATTTTCGGGATACCTTCAATTATTGCGGTATTTCTTACAAGAGCATACATAGTACCGGCAATTCCCAAAGAGATCTTCAGCATCGGAAATTTTGTCGTAACGAAAAGCATTCTTATTCTTGTAATATTTGCCTTATTGATGATAGCAGCATCATACAGCATGATTAAAAAAGGAAACGGAATAAGTCATGAAAGCGAAAACGGAAGAAGTTTTAATTATCCTCTTATAATAATGGAAGGATTAGTTGTAGGTGCTTTAACAGGACTTGTCGGAGCAGGAGGTGGCTTTCTGATAATTCCCGCGCTGGTCGTGCTTTCCAAACTGCCTATGAAAGAAGCCGTCGGCACTTCACTTGTGATCATTGCCTTAAAATCACTGATCGGTTTTATGGGCGAGAGCAGCGAAACAATAATGAACTGGCAGCTGCTGTTATCTGTTTCGGCATTTGCGATTGCCGGTTTATACATCGGAGTGAAACTTTCCAAAAAAATTGACGGTGCAAAACTTAAGCCGGCTTTCGGCTGGTTTATTCTCGTTATGGGAATTTATATAATCATAAAGGAAACAATCATTAAATAAAAAATCATGAAAACACTAAAAATTATTTTAACTTTAATTACAATTACAGCCATGTTCGGTATTTTTAAATTATTTTTTGCTTCAGACAGCGACAGCGGATTATCAGAAAAGATTAACGGTAAAACATTCCTAGTGGATGTCAGGTCACCTCAGGAGTTTGCTTCCGGCAGCGTAAAAGGAGCCGTAAATATTCCTCTTGACAGAGTCCAGAGTGAGTTAAGCAAATTCAGAGACAAAGAAAACATAGTTGTATTCTGCAGAACGGGTAACAGGAGCGGACAGGCAAAAACAATATTGGAGAAAAACGGGATTACAAATGTAATTAACGGCGGTTCATGGCAGAATGTAAATCAGTTTGTAAATAATTAAATATTATATGGCAGAATTCATAATGCAACCCTGGCCCTGGTATGTAGCAGGACCTTTGATCGGACTGATAGTTCCGGTATTACTTATCATAGGCAATAAATCGTTCGGAATATCCAGTTCACTCCGGCATATCTGCGCTGCAGTTGTTCCTTCTAATATAGCTTTTTTCAGGTATGACTGGAAAAAAGAAATATGGAATTTATTTTTTGTTTCCGGAATATTAGCAGGGGGATTTATAGCAGTGCAAATACTGACAAATCCGGATGATGTTCAGATTAGTCCGCAACTTGCGGAAGAACTGAAAAAGTACGGAATTAATAATTTTTCGGGACTTGTGCCGGTTCAGCTTTTTTCATGGGAAAATCTTTTTACACTCAAAGGATTATTTATAATAGTATTCGGAGGATTTCTTGTCGGATTCGGAACGAGATACGCAGGAGGATGCACAAGCGGACATTCCATAATGGGATTGTCGACACTGCAGATGCCTTCATTAATCGCTACATGCTGTTTCATGGCCGGAGGATTTATAGCGGCAAATTTTATTCTACCGTTAATTTTAATACTATAAAAAATATATGCAGACATCAGAAATAAATACAGACTATGAAGTCCGGTCGCTTGATACACTTTGTATTAATGAAAGCCATCTGACTCATAAATGGTATTATAATCTTAAATATCTGTTTGTCGGAATAATTTTCGGGATTATTTTTGTCAAAGCTGAAATTATCAGCTGGTTCAGAATACAGGAAATGTTCAGACTGCAGTCATTTCATATGTTCGGATTAATCGGAAGCGCTGTTTTAGTTGGCGCAGTATCAGTTTGGATCATAAAAAAATTTAACATCAGAACAATTTACAACGAAAAAATAGAATTTCATCCAAAGACATTCAACAAAGGGCAGATATACGGAGGTCTGTTATTCGGACTGGGATGGGCTATTACAGGAGCTTGTCCGGGTCCAATGTATGCACAGGTCGGTACCGGAGCAACCGTTATTCTGATTACGGTTTTAAGTGCGATAGCCGGTACATGGGTTTACGGTTATACACGGAACAAGCTTCCTCATTGATATTAAAAATCATTAAACATTAAATTATAATAAAATGAAAATAGAACAAATTTACACGGGATGTCTTGCACAGGGTGCATATTATATTACATCCGCAGGAGAAGCTGCTATCATTGATCCGTTGAGAGAAATAAGTCCTTATCTGGAAAGACTTGAGCGTGATAAAGTAAAGCTGAAATATATTTTTGAAACGCATTTTCATGCAGATTTTGTCAGCGGACATGTTGATCTGAGTAAAAAAACCGGAGCTGAGATAGTTTACGGTCCGACGGCGAAACCAGAGTTTAAATCAGTAACGGCAGAAGACGGTCAGGAATTTAAAATCGGAAAAGTTACAATCAAAGTTCTTCACACACCCGGACACACTATGGAAAGTTCGTGTTACCTTTTAAAAGACGAAAACGGAAATGATACGGCATTATTCAGCGGCGATACACTGTTTCTCGGAGACGTCGGCAGACCTGACCTCGCGCAGAAAGCAGCGTCTATGACTCAGGAAGAACTTGCCGGATTGCTTTATGAAAGCCTTTATAAAAAAATACTTCCTTTAAATGACAGCATAACAGTTTATCCCGCTCACGGCGCAGGAAGCGCCTGCGGTAAAAACATGATGAAAGAAACAGTTGACTCGCTGGGAAATCAGAAAAAAGTGAACTATGCGCTGAATCAGCCGGATAAAGCTTCATTTGTAAAAGCCGTAACGGACGGCTTGCTTCCTCCGCCGGGATATTTCGGAATGAATGTCGCCATGAACAAGAAAGGATATGAAAGCTTTGATAAAGTTCTGAATAAAGGAATGCGTGAATTAACGGCTGAGGAATTTGAAGCCGCGGCAGAAGAGACCGGTGCGCTGATACTTGACAGCAGACATGACAATGATTTTTATAATGCTTTCATTCCGCAGTCTGTAAACATAAGTTTAACGGGAGACTTTGCTCCGTGGGTGGGAGCACTGATTGCAGATGTGAATCAGCAGATTCTGCTTGTTACAGAACCCGGAAAGGAAGAAGAAACCGTTACAAGACTTGCAAGAGTGGGATTTGACAATCAGCTGGGACATTTGAAAGGAGGCATTCAGGCATGGATTGAAGCAGGAAAGGAAACAGATTCTGTAAACAGAATATCCGCCGGAGAATTCGCAGCTGAATTCAAAAAAGGAATAAGCAAAATACTTGATGTCCGCAAAGAAAGTGAATATGCAGCCGAACATATAGACGAATCAAACAATAAACCGCTGGCATACATCAATGACTGGATAAAGGATATTGATCCGAAGGAACATTTTTACATTCATTGCGCAGGCGGATACAGAAGTATGATGGCTGCAAGCATACTTCAGGCAAGAGGTTACAGAAACTTTACCGAAATCCGCGGTGGAATGGATGCAATAAAAAATACTGAATTGCCGCTGACGGATTTTGCCTGCCAGAATAAAGTTCTGAATTAACTTCTCATTCAGAATTTATATTAAAATTTTATAGTCCTGTCAGTTTTACTTTGTGCGGGATCTCTGAAAATAACAGAGGTTCCGCTTTTTTTATGTAAATATTATTTTAAAGATAACGGTGTAGTAATATTCCACATAAAGGTCATTTTTTAATGTGGAATAATTACACTGCAATTCAGAATAATTGAGATTTTAAATTATTTCTGAACTTTCTCTGGCACAGCAAATGAAAATTCACTTTATGGATTTTATTAATCATAAAGGAGTATTTATGTCCGGAAAAAAAATAATCAAACCAAAATACGGCAGAAAGAAATTCATTATAAAACTTCCGCTGATGCTTTTTTTCTTTGTTTCAATACTGGTCTTTGCAGTCAGTTATCACGGCTGCAGTGAAGATCCTGTAACATCTAATCCGACGCCTACTCCGACACCTTCTGTAATCGGAACACTGACAATCACTCCCGATATGCTCTTAGTTAATGTAAGCGATACATTAGTCATCAGAATGTCGGCAAAGACCGGGATCTTTTTTACTGATTCACTCGTCAAAGCAGTCAAGATTGATAACAACAACAATATTATTGCCCAGATTGGAAATTTGTATGATAACGGTAATCTGAATAACGGTGATGAAATAGCAAGAGACAATGTCTACAGCGGTAAATTTATTCTTAATGAGACAGCTGAAGGCACAATTAAAATTGCAGCAAACGGAACAGTGTATTCAAACGGGTCGACTGTTTCATTGCTGACAACTCCTGTTAACATTACTGTTTACGGTTCATTAAATTCAGGGCAGGTCGGCACTGTAATGAGCACACAGAATAATGCAGCAACTCAGCTGCAGACATTCCTTGCGGGAAATCCTAATAACATCACTGCTGCTTCCAATCAGCTGAAAACATGGCTTGAAACACAGCCCGGAGTCGCATCAGTTGAGAAAGACGGAAATACAAGCATGATAATTAATTATACGAACGGGCTGACGGGCGGTATGGTTTATTCTGTTGACGGTAAAGAAACCAGAGGAGGGATTGAATCTGACTCGGGTAAACGAACCAGACTTACTAAAATTACCGCGGACGGACAGACGAGGGGAGAAAATATTTTCGGTGATTCATATAAACGCAGTTATACTTCAGACAATAATCTGCTGGATCCGAATATAATCGGAAACAGAAATGTAATGGTATTTGCAGCTTATGAAGGAGTCTGGGTAAATGACGAAAGACCTGTGATAATCAGCCGTCTTGCAAGCGCTCCCTGCAAGGAATTTACAGTAACCTCCTATGTAGATCAGAATGCAAATGTAAGCTGTCTTTATAATCTAACTCAGTACGGATATGTAGTATTTGCAACGCACGGCAGCAGGGGAAAAGCAATCCTCACAGCAGAAGTTGTTGATACAAATGCAAGTGTTTACAAGGATTCATATAAAGCTCTTCTGCAGGCAAAGCGGCTTTCAATTTTCAAAAATATTAAAATTAGCGGTACCGGAGGAGTAACGACGGTAGCAAATGTTTACGCCGTAACAAACACTTTCATTTCAAATCTTGAAGGAACATTCCCGAATACGGTAATTCTTAATAACTCATGCGAAAGCACGAAGAATCCGGATCTTGCAAATGCCTTTATCGGCAAAGGCGCAAAGACATATTACGGTTATGATAAAGTTGTAAACGGCGCATTTGCAAAGACAATTGCAGACTCAATCACCAAGAGACTTGCCGTAACCGGGCTTACAACCGGAAATGCATTTTTTAACGCAGTTGATCCTCAGGATCCCAATGCAAATTTTCAGAAAGATGCGGGCTCGAATAATGATTTGAAATATTCAACTTCGATTGTAAACGGTGATTTTGAAGAGGGTACAATTTCCGGCTGGACAAAATCCGGAGACGGAAGAGTTATTAACAGACTCGGAAATCTCAGTGCAAATGAAGGCACATTTATGGGGATTATTTCAACCGGACTCGGATATACTACTTCAAGCGGAGGAATATCACAGTGCTTGACGGTTGCAAATAATCAGTCCACACTGACGGTAAAATGGAATTTTCTTTCCGAAGAATTCCTTGAATGGATAGGTTCGGAATTTCAGGATTATTTTGAAATAATAATAAAGACACAGGACGGCACCGAATCACAGGTGTTGTACAGATCTGTTGATGACATTGCTGCGGAGTATCACGCTGATACAGCACATGCGGGAGATTTAATCAGAGTTTCTCCAAGCATAAGTTTCGGAAACGGAGATGTTTACATGACGAACTGGAAAACCAGTACTTTCGACATCTCGGCATACCGCGGACAGATTATTGTCGTAATCTTAAGATGCGGAGATGTCGGTGACAGCGCATTTGATACAGCGATACTCCTTGACGCCATAAAAGTGAACTGATCCGGAATAAAACAAAAATTACTTTCCTTTCCCCGGGAAAAGACAAAAACTCCTGCCGGTGCTTTTCCCGGGATTTTTTTATACGGATAAAAAATCTTATTCCGGGATATTACCGTATAAATTCGCACTATTGTATTAAAATATTTTCTATTAAAGATTCTGAAGCAGAAAAAAAATTGTTTCAGATTACTGAAAGATTAAATGCCGTCACCTGATTTCTTATTCCAGAACATATAAAACGGAATTCCGCTGAGTACAAGTACAAGTCCTATACCTGCGTCGCGCGGATTCTGAATAATGGTAACAATTACAAGCGTAATGCAGAACAATACAAATATGAAAGGGATGAGAGGATAACCTATGGCTTTGTATGGTCTGTGCGCATCTTTCATTTTTTTTCTCAGAATAAATACTCCGAATGCTCCGGCTCCGTAGAAAATAAACGAAGCAAAAATCAGCATGTCTGTAAGCTGATCAAATGTTCCCGACAGCACCAGCACAGAAGCCCACATTCCCTGCATGAGAAGAGATGTATAAGGTGTCTTGAATTTCGGATGAACATTCCCGGCGGATTTAAAAAACAGATTGTCGCGTGACATTGCAAAGTAAATTCTCGATGAAGCCAGAATTGTTCCGTTGGTAGTGCCGAAAGTAGAAATCATTATAAGCACCGAAATAAAAAACGCGCCGCCGTTGCCGATGAATTTTCTCATAACTTCAACTGCAATAATAGTATTTTCCTTATTTGCAATTTCGATTATTTCACTGACCGGCATTACATACAGGTAAACAAAATTTGTAAGAAGATAAACCGCCATAACTATTCCCACACCTGCAAAAAGTGCCAGAGGAATATTCCTTTTCGGATTTTTAACTTCACCGCCGAGATAACCGATATTATTCCAGCCGTCATATGCCCAGAATGCTCCGAGCATAGCGGCAAACATTGCGCCGAACAGTCCCAGATTTGATCCGTACTGTGCATTCACACTTTCCCCGACAGGACCGATATTGCTTACAGATCCCCCGCTGATTGTCAGTCCGAGAACAATGATTATTACTATACCGATTACTTTCAGGGTTGTAAACAGATTGCTGATGAATCCTCCGAATATGACACCGAGATAATTTGCCGCTGTAAGAAACACTATGGTAATAATTGTCAGCGATTTTACTCCGAAGCTGTCAAGAGGATAAAAGATTCCGAATATACTCAGCTTTTCGATCGAATCACTGAGATGAGGAAGAGGTATAACAGCATTAACGGATTCGGCAAATACATAAGCGATTGATGCAATTGAAGCAGACTGTATTACGGAAAAACAGGACCATCCGTAGATGAATGCAAACGCCTTTCCGTACATTTCCTTGAAATAAACATACTGACCTCCGGGTGCTGCAATAAGTCCGGCTATTTCAGCGTTTGTAGCGGCTCCGATAAGAGTCACTATGCCTGCAATTACCCAGCAGAGAAGAAGTATACCTCCGGACTGAAGCTCAAGAGCCATCGGAGCGGCTTTCTTGAATATTCCCGAACCTATCATAGAACTGATTACTATTAATACAGCTGTATATAATCCGAGTTTTGTAAGAAGTCCGCTTGAATGAACTTCATGAGATTGTTTTTGCGGCATATATAATTTTAAATTAACTTCCTTTACTGAATTCAGTAATTCCGGTTATTTGAAAAATACTTTTGCAACTTTATAAATTTCCAGATCAACGGTTTTCAGTTTACCGATGGACTTTTTGATTGTAATATCCGTGATTTCGGATCCTTTAAGCGCGCACATTCTTCCGAACTTTTTATCCTTCACCATTTCCACGGAGTAAATGCCGAATCTCGTTCCGAGTACCCTGTCGAAAGCAGAAGGAACTCCTCCTCTCTGAATATATCCGAGAATTGTAGCCCTTGTTTCAAAACCCGTTCTCTTTTCAATTTCGTTTGCAAGATAATAGCTTATACCTCCGAGACGTTCTCTTCCGAAGTCATCGAGCTTTTTGTTTGCGGATGATTCGGGAATTTCTTCCTCGAGAAAGGATGCGCCTTCGGCAACAACAATAATTGAAAACAGTTTACCTCTTGTATAACGGCTTTTCAGAACTTCCATTACATCGTCTATCTTAATTTTCTTTTCGGGAATAATCACAATATCTGCTCCTCCGGCAATACCGCTGTAAAGAGCAATCCATCCGGCATGTCTTCCCATAACTTCAAGTATCATGATTCTGTGATGTGATTCCGCGGTTGTGTGCAGCCTGTCAATAGCTTCGGTCGCAATTCCCACTGCTGTATCAAATCCGAATGTATAATCAGTTCCGTAAATATCATTATCTATCGTTTTCGGAATTCCGACAACATTGATACCGGCTTCATGAGCAATCTGGGCTATATGCATTGAACCTTCACCGCCTATTGAGATTATTGCATCGAATCCTTCTTTTGAAATCTTATGCAGGAGAGTTTCCTTGCCGTTTTTCTGCTGAAACGGACTGAAGCGCGATGTGCCGAGAATTGTTCCCCCGCGGTTAACTATTCCTGCTACAGCCGGAAGATTAAGCTGTATATAACTCTCGTCAAAAATCCCCTTCCAGCCGTTTTTAATTCCTACTGTTTCATAATTCAGCTGTTCGGCTTTTCTTGTAATTGCACGGATAACAGCGTTGAGTCCGGGACAATCACCGCCGCTCGTCAGTACTCCTATTTTCAATAAAGTAATTTTAAAATTAAGAAAAATAACTATTCCTGCTTACTTATTTCAGGAAACCTTCTCCTTTACGGGAGGATCGTTTATCAGATACTTGAATTTACTGATGAACTCATCCGTCTTCATGTTTCCTATAAGCGCAAGACGGGCAACATTTTTTACTTCGTCAAAATCGCTGCTCTCAAGTCTTATCATATATTTACGTGCTACCTGATAACTGTCGGAGTCAACATCTACTTCTCTCGTGCTTATCTTTCCGTCCGGATTAATAATATCTTCGAACCTGACAGGAATCAGCTGACCTTTATCAACTGTTACAATTGCACCCGAATTTCCCTGCAGTAAATACCGTACCGCAGCGTATCCGAGATCCTGTGTGTACTCACAGTCATACGGAATCGGAGAAGCACAGCGGAGTTCATATCCGATATCTTTATTCACGATTGTAACATTAAGTCCTCTCTCGCGAAGTCTTCTTCTGACTTCATCTTTTGTAATTCTGCCGATATCAACTTCAGATAATCTGATGTTTCCGTGAAGATCTTTTTCAAGATTTACATAAGGATGTTTAATAAGCTCTTCCTGATCTATCCTTGTAATAATTCCCTCGGCAAGTACAGCAACTCCGTATGGACTTCCCTGAGCCATTCGCTTAATAATAGACGCTTCCAGAATATCGCAGACTGTTTCAAAGCTTATGGTTTTATCCCTGAACTCTTCTCCTATAATAGTAAGCGTGGCTCCGGCTGCTTTTCCGATTCCGAGCGCAAGGTGCCCGGCTTTACGTCCCATTGTTACAATATAATACCATCGTCTTGTCGTTGCAGCGTCAACCATAATTGACTGAACGATATGAAAACCGAAATCTCTTGCAGTCTGATATCCGAAAGTAGGCATGTTTCCGGGAAGGGGAAGATCGTTGTCAATTGTTTTCGGAATGTGAGCCACCTGGATCTGACCGAGCGCAAGCTGATCAATTTTGTAACAGCTTGTTGCAGTGTCATCCCCGCCGATTGTAACCAGATAATCCACTGACAGCTGTGTCAGAGCTTTAAGCGTGGCATCTAGCATCTCCTTGTTTTTCGCCGGATTGACTCTTGATGTATGCAGTATGCTGCCGCCGTCAAAATGAATTCTCGAAACATCTTCTATTTTCAGTTCTACAATGTGCGATGAATCTCCCCTGCTCAGGTACTCAAATCCGTCATAAATACCTATAACATTCAGTCCGGAGTTTATTGCTTCAATAGTGACAGATCTGATTACTCCGTTTATTCCCGGGGCGGGACCTCCTCCTACAAGTATTGCCAGTGTCTTTTTACGGTAATGATCCTCTTTCATTCTAAAATTTTTTTATGTTCAATAAAACAGAGTTTAAAAAAAATGCATGCAATGATTTTCTTTGCAGCATGAAATTAAACCGGTGACATTATCTTTTTATGTCTTCCGGCTGCAAGAAACATTGCAAGGATATAAATGACAGCTCCTAAAATAAATACAAATTTAAAGCCGTAAATCATAGCCAGTATAATCGCGCTTACAGTCCCTATTACGGAAAAAAATCCGTTAACAGCCCATGCAAAAGAAACAAATCTTTTTTCTCCCGGAAGGATCATGGATATTCCGAGAGGAAAAGGCATTCCCATGAAAAATCCGAGAGGGAAAATTATTATAACAGATATTATTATTCTCAGATACTGATCCATCCGTACGATTGAATTATACAGATAAGGGCTGAAGAGTGAAATTGCAATTGTTATAACAGAAATTATTCCGAAAATAAAATATAATCTCTTTATACTTCCTTTGAAAAACTTAGCTGAGAAAAGACTGCCGAGACCAGAGCTGACAAGCATTGTTGATACTACCGTCAGCAGCGTAATTACTGGCTGTCCGAGAAAAAGCGTGAATTTCTGTATCAGGCAAATCTGTAATATGATATATCCGAAACCGAGACAGGCAAAATAGAGGAGATATTTTTTGTCAATTGAATACTCATTTCCGGATTTGTCAGTGCGGTCTTCCTTTCCGAAAATTCTCAGCGGAAGAAGTATGAATAATCCTGCCGCAATGATGCACTGAATAAGTATTACCAGTAAAGTTGTTTCTGCCACAGGCTTGTCTTTAAGGGCAAGTATTGCCTTGTCATCCTGAGCAAATGTTTCCTTTATTCCCTCAACGGAAAGATTTGCGAATCCTATATTCTGATCAAAAAAAGGCTTGTCGTCCGTAGCCGGCTCGGTGTTTTTACCGCCGGCATCATAAACTTTCTTTGTAATGTCTTCTTCAATAATTTTTTTATACATGTTGTCCTGTTCAGAAAGCGGATCGTAAAGAATTTCCAGATTAAGAGAACTTGATTCCAGCCTTACATCCAAAATATCTTCCGCACTGAATCCGTCCTTTTTATAAAGAACGCCTGCAAGAAAACTCTTGTCACCCTCGAAATCATTCGGAGGTCTTCTGAAAATGATAAAATTCCGGCGGCTGTCTTCCAGTCCTTTGCTGTTTTCATATCTTGCGGTAATCAGTGTATTAATGAGTTTAGGCAACTGTGTTTCAGGACGTGAAATGTAAATAATCCCGTCTTTTTCAAGATGATTCAGATAATCCTTCACCGCTTCTTTTGTAAGAATGTAATTTTCCACCATACTCATCGCTCCGCTTGAAACAGCAGAAGAGGAAATTGTATGAGCCGATACGATCACGTCATAAGCAATTCTTCTTGAAGACAATACGGATCTTGCATCATCGGTAATAAGCTTAACATTCTTGTTGTTTTTAACAAGCGGACCTGTCCAGTATGAAAGATCATTTTTTATGAGATCATTAAGAATTCCGTTGATTTCAACGGCAGTAATGCTTTCGGCATTGTGGTAAAGCCCCGTCAGAATTTCACCTCCTCCTGCCGAGCCGATTATGAAAACTTTCTTAAGCGTGTCCTTAAGAACAAATGCCAGATTCGATGCATCTGCAGGTTTGGTGCCCGGAGGAAGCGATTTCACGTTGGGAATGTTTGTCGTTGCATTACCCGCATCTATTACTGCAAGATAAATATCATAACCGTCGGGTGATTTATCTTCGTCTTTCATTACATCAACTTTTGAAAATGTATTCCACTCGCTTCTTACTTTCAGATCCGGTCTGTCTTTCATGTAATTTCCATATATCTTGTTATCCGTTACTCTTATCGGAAACCTGATATCCCTGTCAATAAGAAATGTAAAACAAACCGCAGTCAGTATGAAAGATACAAGCACAAGCGTCTTGTATTTTTCATATCCGAATATCATTGCGGAAATTAATCCGAAAGCTGCAGCAAAAACCACCGTGCCGTTGCCTCCGGCTACAGGCATTATCAGGACAAATGCAAGGCATGCAAGTCCCGCGCCTGTCAGGTCAAAGAAGTAAAGTTTTGAAACCTGATTACGGAATCTTGAAAGCAATACAGAAATAATCAGTCCGGCAAAGAAAAACGGAACTGTAATTAATAAATAATATACCGGAAGGTAAACAAACTGCACCGTATCTGTCAGAAGACTGAACGGATCAAAAGGAATTTTATTCATGAGTATAAAGCAGATCATCACACTCGTTCCGTAACAGATTGAAAGTATAGTGAGCAGCTTGTCCGTTTCTGCAGTATTCAGTTTTTTGCTGACTGAAAGCACTACTCCGCTGATTCCGAATCCGAGCAGCGCGACGCTGATTATCATGAAAGCAAAATGATACCAGAGCCCGACGGACAATACTCTTGTCAGTGTGAATTCGAGAAGAAGCGTTGAAAGTGCAGTAAAAAATATCCCGGCAAAATATGAAGGCTTTATCCTGTCTGCATTTACGGAGGTATATTTGTTTTTAATCATTAAAATACATTTAATTAGAATTTCCTTCGTTCATAATATTCAGATCGTGTTACTGTATAACAGTAATTCATGAATTCTGTTTTTCATATCTCCTTGTCAGTAAAAAAATTTCCTTAAGCTGAATGAGCAGATTCTCCATCCGGTCAAGTTTCAGCATGCTCGCAGCATCGCTCAGAGCTTTCTTCGGATCGGGATGAGTCTCTATGAAAAATCCGTCTGCACCAGCCGCTGCCGCAGCTTTTGCAAGAGGCGGAATGAATTCAGGCGTTCCTCCGCTGACTCCTTTCTCTTTTGAAGGCATCTGTACGGAATGTGTCGCATCAAAAATAACCGGATAGCCGAATTTTTTCATTATCACAATACTTCTCATATCAACAACTAAATTGTTGTATCCGAATGTAGTGCCTCTTTCCGTCAGAAAAATTTTCTTATTGCCAGTCGCAGCGACTTTTTCAGCCTGATACTTCATATCTTCCGGAGCAAGAAACTGTCCTTTTTTTATATTCACAATCCTTCCGCTTTCTCCTGCTGCTTCAAGCAATTCAGTCTGTCTCGAAAGAAAAGCCGGAATCTGCAGCACATCGGCAGTTTCGGCGGCAATTTCTATTTCAACTTCAGAATGAACGTCTGTCAGAACCGGCACGCCGAATTCTTTTTTAAGATCCGAAAGTATTTTCAGGGATTTTTCCACGCCGATAGATCTGAAAGATGAAGATGAAGTTCTGTTTGCTTTAATGTAAGACGATTTGAAAATAAAAGGTATCTTCAGACGGTCAGTAATTTTCTTCAGCGTTTCACAGGTTCTGAAAGTAACAGATTCCGATTCGACAACGCACGGACCTGAAATCAGCAAGAAATTACTGAGGTTCTTTAACCTGAGTATCTTTGATAAATAATCGGGAAGCATTTATTTTTCCGTATAGGATTTTAATTTGTGAGCAAGTTCTTTTTTTGTATATCCGCTTTTCCTGTATAACCCCTTTATTTCCCTCTGTCTCAGCGCTTCATATATGCATACTGCTGCTGCAACCGAAACATTCAGCGACTGCACCATACCGTACATTGGAATCATAAAACTCCTGTCAGAAAGATTTTTTACTTCAGTGGAAACTCCCGTATGTTCGTTTCCGAATACAAGCGCAACCCTGCCTGATAAGTCAAGCTCATAAAGAGAAGTGTTCTTTTCTTTCTCAGAAATAAATGTCGAATAAATCCTGAACTTTTCGGATTTCAATTTTCTGATACAGTCTTCTGCACGGGAAAATCTTTCAAGTTCTATCCATTTTTTTGCGCTTCCGGAAGAAATTCTTCCAATCTTCGGAAATTTGTTTGAATTATAAATCAGAAATATCCTGTCAATTCCGGCAGCGTCCGCGCTTCTTAATATCGCGCTGACATTGTGAGGATCGTGTATGTTTTCAAGAACAAGAGTTAAATATTTCTGTCTCCGGGAAACAACAGTCTTAATCCTTGCAAATCTTTTTGGAGTCAAACCTGTTTAGAATTTTATATGAAAAATTAATTATTTAACTTTCTTTAAACAATTAACAAATACCGCTGTCATGAAAAATATTATTTCTAAAGTAATATTTGTCTTTTTACTCTTTTCTTCGGTTAATACTTCAATTGCACAGGATAAGATTAATTATACAAAAAAAGAATCAAGAAATAACTGGGGTCTCGGATTTGTGTATTCGGAAAACGGATTCGGTATTTCAGTTGCTAAATATCTTCCCGTTGGAAATTCCGTTGATTTTTCACTCTCGCTTCTGTTTTCAGGCGTTTCGGATTCCCGTGAAGTTACAAGATATGATGCTTACGGCAATTCAATTGTTCCCGATAAAGTTAACAGAGTATTTATGATGCCTCTGAGCATCGGTTTAAACATAGAAATGTTCAAGGGGGATCTCGACGGAAGTTTCAAACCTGTATTTAACATAGGAGTTGCTCCTTCGCTGATATTTATTAATCCGTACAACAAAAGCTTTTTCAGCGCACTTGGTTATACAACCACAAAATTTGCCGCCGGACCGTACGCAGGTATGGGAATTAATTACAAACAGAGTGAAAGCATGTCAATAAATATTAATCTGAACTATTATTATCTTCCCGTTATGAACGGCGAAATAGAAAGCCTTCTTAATAATAAGATAGATAATGTCGGAGGAGTTCAGCTTACATTCGGCATGAATTTTCTGAAATGATTTTAACAGTTCCGGATTAAAAATTTCATGTTTCGTTGCCGTCCCGCCTTTGCTGACGGATTAAAAAATCCGGCTGTTACAAAGATTTACATTACCAATACAACTCTGAAATATTCTCAGCGTATCTTTGTATGAATCAAAAAAATAAAAAGGAGATTGTAATGTCAGATCAAAACATTAAGGACGAGTTAAACAAGTCCGTAAAAAAAAGATTCAGCTTTCCGGTAAAATCCGGAATTATCGTATCTCTGCTGGTTATCGCCGCAGTTTTAATACTGATAAAGGGAATTGCATTTGCGCAGCACTTGCATAAATCGGGCGAAGGACCTGAAGGATTCATTATAGAAAGGATTTCTGAAAAACTGGATTTAACAGCTTCACAGAAAACCGAGGTTGACAGAATTAAGAATGAAATTAAACAGAAAATGGAAGCAAACAGGCCGGACAGAGAAGGCATGTTCAGTGAATTTTCCGAAATGTTTAAAAGCGATAAAATCGATAAAAGTAAAATTATGGAAGAAATGAACAGGAAGGAAATTCAGAGAGAGGAAATGAAGTCATTTATGATTGATAAATTAATCGAGTTTCATTCCATACTTACTCCGGAACAAAGAAGCAAAGCAGTGGAATTCATGAAAGAGATGAAGGAAAAGTTTCACGGAAAAAAAGATAAATTCAGAGACAGGCAGGATTAAAGAAAATTATTTAATACAGGGAGTTCCGGCTCCCTGTTTTTTTTAATACAAAACATGAAAAAAATTTATCTGATAGATGATGATGAGAAGCTGACAGATCTTCTTAAAGATTACCTTATCAAGTATAACCTCAAAGCTTCTTCATGCAGCAATCCACTGGAAGCTCTGAATCATCTTAAAAACAATACTTACGACCTGATTGTGCTTGATATTATGCTTCCCGAAATTGACGGGTTTGAAACTCTCAGGGAAATCAGAAAAACCGGCGATATACCGGTAATAATGCTCACCGCAAAAGGAGAAACTGCCGACAAGATCGTAGGGCTTGAACTCGGAGCGGATGATTACGTTGCAAAACCTTTTGAAGCAAGAGAGCTTGTTGCAAGGATTCAGTCCGTTTTCCGGAGAGTTGACGGAAAATACAATTCAGACGAAGTTATTGCATTTGAAAACCTGACAATAAACCCTTCCAAGCGAAGCGTGAAGATGAATAACAGGGAAATTGAATTTACTTCCACTGAGTTTGAACTTCTGCTCATATTTGCAAAAAACAACGGGAAGGTTTTGTCGCGCGATTTTCTCATGCAGAAAATTAAAGGAGCTGCGTGGCAGTATTATGACAGAAGCATTGATGTTATGGTGTCAAGAGTCAGAAATAAATTAAAATCTAAAAGCGATCAGCTTATAAAAACCATTCAGTCTGTAGGATATATGTTTTATGCAGAAAAAAAATAACACGCGGTATTCGATATTCTTAAAACTTTTTGTTTTATTTTTAATATTCATTGTACTTGCGAATATTGCCCTCGGACTGTTTGTTTCATGGATATTCGGAAAAGGACCTCCCGGCGGACCGGGCGGTCCGGGAGGACCGGAGAAATTTCACAGGGCATTAAGCAGTTATACGGTGAAATTTCTGGGCAGTCCGCCTGACACTGCAGCGGCGGCGTTATTATCTTCAGAGCTTGACATTAAAATACGAATCGAATCACCGGACTTTGTCTGGAAAAATGATGAATCGATTCCCGACAGCAAGACACTTCTGAATGAAAGAGCAATAAATCCTGATAAAGATTTTTATTCCGTGAGAATAAAAGGAAGACCGTTTACCGTAAACAGATCGGGTCAGTACATTATTATTATTTCTCCTCTTAATCCCAGGGAAGATCTGAACGAATCTAAGGTTATTATTTATGTTGTTACAGTAATCACGATACTTGCAGTTCTGTTATATTTTTCGCTGAGATGGATATTCGGTCCCATAAAGAAACTCACTGAAGGCGTTGAAAAAATCAGCGAAGGTGATTTTGAAAGCACTATAAATGTTGACAGAAGAGACGAACTCGGCAATCTTGCGGATTCTATTAATGAAATGAAAGTGAACATTTCAAACATGATTAAGCTGAAAGAATCTCTTCTGATAGATGTATCGCACGAACTGCGAAGCCCGCTTACAAGAATAAAACTTGCGAATGAATTTATAGAAGATCCGAAAATTCAGAATAAAATCAGAGAAGACGTAAAGGAAATGGAGCTAATGATTTCCGAGCTTCTTGACACTTACCGCACCGAGAAAATCAACAACAGATCCGCCAAGGAAAAAACCAGCCTTTCGGAAATTGTAAACAAAGTAATTGCAAAATTTCCGCAGGGTAGTGTTGTATTCAGCAGGAAACCGGGTGATGATAATATCCTTGCCGACAGCAGAAAAATTGAAACCGCTGTATTTAATATCACGGATAATGCCTTAAAATATTCGGACGGAAAACCGGTATATGTAACAGTATTCAGAAACATGGAAAATGAAGTATGCCTTTCGGTAAAAGATTCAGGAAGGGGAATTGATGAAAGCGAACTCGGTAAAATCTTCGAGCCTTTTTACAGGATTGATAAATCACGCGATAAGAAAATAAAGGGATACGGACTCGGACTCAGTCTTGTCAGAAAAATTCTGAACGATCATGATGCAGTCATTGATGTAAAGAGCAGAAAGAATGAAGGAACTGAATTTACTGTTATTTTCCGGAAACAGAAAGAATCGCTGTAACTAAAATACTTACCCGCAAAACTCACCATGCTTAATTCTTAATATTGATGTATCAAAAATTATCTGATTTCTTTAATTTGCAGTTATATGGCAAAGAAGAATATACTTTTTATATGCGGTTCTAAGAATCAGACAACGATGCTGCATCAGATTTCGAAGTATCTTGACGATTACAACCACTTTTATTCGGCATTTTATTCGGACGGAATAGAGAGATTCTTTGCAAGGCTCGGACTGCTGGATTTTTCGGTGCTGGGAGGAAATTTCAAAAAGCAGACAGAGACATATTTCAGACAGCATGATCTGAAAATTGATTATGAAGGCAGGAACGACAACTATGATCTGATAGTAATATGCAGCGACCTGATTGTTCCGAAAAAACTTCTGAATAAAAAAATGGTAATGGTGCAGGAAGGCATGACTGATCCGGAAATATTCTTTTATCATCTTGTAAAAAAGCTGAAAATTCCGAGATACTTCGGAGGTACCGCAGCAACGGGGCTTTCAAATGCCTTTACATATTTCTGCGTTGCATCGGAAGGATACAGAGATCTTTTTATCAGGAAAGGAGTAAAGCCGGAAAAGCTGCTTGTAACCGGAATACCGAATTTTGACAACTGCATTCAGTATGTAAACAATGACTTTCCTTACAAAAACTATGCGCTTGTATGTTCATCCGATTCAAGAGAAACATTTAAATTTGAAAACAGGAAAAAGTTTATTCATGATGCTGTAAAATTGTCCGAAGGCAAACAGATGATCTTCAAGCTTCATCCGAATGAAAATGTTCCGAGAGCCGAAAGGGAAATCAGGAAATATGCTCCGGAAGGTTCTCTTGTTTTTTCGTACGGAAATACAAATGAAATGATCGCAAACTGTGATATACTGATTACTATGTATTCGACTGTTGTTTATGTCGGGCTTGCGCTCGGAAAAAAAGTTTATTCTGCTTTTGATCTTGAAGAGCTGAAGAGACTTCTTCCGGATCAGAACGGAGGCGAGTCTGCAAGAAACATTGCCAGAGTCTGTCAGTCGCTTATGGAAAATGAACCTTCGGCAGTGAATGAATTTCAGACCGAAGAATCCGGAAGCAATGAGGGTCTCAGATACAGAACTGCGTAATTAAATATTTTAAGAAACATTGAACGAAAACACTAAGATACTTATTGTCATACAGGCAAGAAACAATTCGACAAGGCTTCCGGGAAAAGTAATGCTTCCGCTTTCCGGAGAACCCCTGCTTCTAAGAATGTATGAAAGAGTAAATTCATCACGTTTTCCGAAAGAAATTACTGTTGCAACAACTACTGATCCGGAAGATGACAGCATAGAAAATCTCTGCCTTAATTACAGAATTAATGTATTCAGAGGTCATCCGACCGATCTGCTTGACAGGCATTACAAAGCCGGATTGAAATTTAATGCCGGTGCAGTAGTAAAAATTCCTTCAGACTGCCCGCTGATATCACCGGATATAATTGATAAAGTATTAATCTATTATGATGAACATAAAGATAAATATGATTTTGTGAGCAATCTTCATCCGGCAACTTATCCTGACGGTAATGACGTTGAAGTAATTCCTATGAAAATACTTGAAGAAGCTTTTTCAGGAGCGGATAAAAACTTTGAAAGGGAGCATACAACTCCTTATATATGGGAAAGAAAAGACAGATACAGAATCGGAAATGTCGAATGGGAAACAGGATTGAATTTATCGATGACACACAGATTTACAATTGATTATAAAGAAGATTACGAATTCATCAGAAGAGTTTATGAAGAGCTTTATGAAGAAAAAAAAATTTTCGGGTTAACGGATATTCTTAATCTTCTGGAAAGAAAACCTGAAATTAAAAAAATCAATGAAATGCATGCTGGTGTTAACTGGTACAGAAATCATCTGGATGAACTTAAGACTGTATCCGTTAAAGATACAAGAAAAAGTTTATAAGCTTAAATAAACTGCAGCAGTAATATTACATTAACCGGCTTATTTATAAAATAAAGTATTCAGACGGAAATATGGACAAAGCAAAATTAACGGATCTTCAGGAAACGGCATTCAGAGTAAGAGAGCATATTATAAAAATGTCAACTGACGGTGGATGTTTTATAGGAGCATCACTGTCATGCGCAGATATAATAGTATATCTGTACAAAGAGTTTTTAAATGTAAATGTAAACAATCTGAATGATCCCGGGAGGGATTATTTGTTTCTGTCGAAAGGTCATGATGTACCTGCTCTTTACGGAACATTTGCCGAGATCGGATTTATTGAAAAGGACAGGCTTAAGAATCATTTAAAGACAAACGATTATATTTACTGGCATCCGAACAGGAATATTCCGGGAATAGAATTTCATTCCGGCTCGCTGGGACATTTGCTGAGCGTGGCAACGGGAGTTGCGATAGACTGTAAAATGAAAAATGAAAAGAATAAAATTATTGTAATTCTCGGTGACGGTGAGCTTGACGAAGGGTCGGTATGGGAAGCTTCGCTGGTTGCAGCGGCAAAAAAACTTGACAACCTGATTGCAGTTGTCGACAGAAATCATTTTCAGGCAAATATAGAAACTGAAAAGCTGCTGCCTCTGAATCCGATTCCGGAGAAGTTCGAAGCGTTCGGCTGGAAAGTAAAATCATGCGACGGACATGATTTTAACAGCATGGAAAAAGCTTTTTCGGAATTTCCTTTTGAAAAAGAAAAGCCGTCAGTGATAATTGCAGATACGAAGAGAGGGAAAGGGTTACCCAGCATAGAAGCCAGGGCTGACAGATGGTTTGCAAACTTTACCCGTGAGGAAGTTGAGCAGCTTCTGAAAGAGCTTCACGGCGGGAAAGCAACCGAGTTGACATCAGAAACTATAGTTGCAAGATAATTCAGAATTTCTTAACGGCAATTTATCACAGGCGGGTTTGTTTTCCTATTGCATTATTAAAATCCGATATTTATTTGTATTTATAATTTATTCAACAGTATTAAATTAATTTGGAAAGAAGTGAGTTTTAACGGACTTATTTTTTTTAAAAAATAAATAATCGAGACTGTATATTCCGGGACCGATGAATAAGAGAGCAATGAATACGGAAAAAAGTTCTACCGGAACTATCACTTTATTCCAAGGATCAAGTTTAACTAAATGCTGAATCGCCGCCATCAACATTGTCATTGCCATAAAGAAAGCCGAAGTCCTGGTAAACAAGCCGAGAATAATCAGTATTCCTCCTCCGAATTCGCTGACTGAAGCCATAAATCCCCAGAATTCAGGAGCGAAATTAATTCCGACATTTGACATAGATCCTCCGAGTTTATTCCATAAACCGGTTCCGCCCTGAATTTTCATTAAGCCGTAAACAAATACAAAAGCGCATCCAACTGCGAGTCTCATAATGAGTATTCCGAAGTCTTTATTGTTTTCCAGAAAGCCGTTGATTTTTTTAAACATATGATAATTGAAAATTAATATTAAGTTTACCTACCTGTAGCAGCAAAGTAAAAATACCGGGCTTCAGGATTTAATGTTGTTTGATTCAATGTGCATTTTCATGAGTTCACGGTCAAGTGCAACAGGGATTCCGCCGGCATCAAACGGATTTTTAAAATCGAATGCAGCAGCGCTTACTCCGTTATCATGAAGATACTCCAGTTTCCTGCACGCTTCTTCACGGGACGGTTCATGATTGTCATCAATCCACCATGCAACATAAGTCGGCCAGTATGAATCAAGAAACCAGTCATGCCTGTGCTTCATAGCTTCTCCGTGCATACCGCGGTAAGCAAAAGCGCAGACAGACTCGAGATTCTTCCACCAGCTTAATGTGGCGGGAGCAGCAGCATGAATTTTTTTATCAAAAAACCGCGGGGAAGCATATTCTCCGCGCAGTTCCCTGTTTCTTCCGATAAAGCCTTCAGAGCTTTCTGCCTGAGCAAATACGGAATCGATCCTGTCAAAGAAACCCTGCACCTGTTCGTGTCCCATCGGCTGACGAAGAATACCGAATGTATAAAATGCTATACGCGCCATTTGTCAGTAAAATTAATTTAAAATAAAGCAGTTAGTAAAACTATTATCAAAATAACAAAGAATAGTAAAATTAAAAACCGAAATTGAAAATTTATTTGCAGACTGAAGTTTATCTTTCCGTTAAGTGATTTCATTTCAGCTCAGGGAATCATTCTCAGAATGTACGGCTAAAACCCGGCTGATTCAGCCGAATTACTTTCAGGCGGCGGGAAATTTTTTCAACCGGTTTAATTCATCCGGAATGAAATGAATGTTCAGATAAACATTAGTTAAAAAGGTATTTTAATTTAAATATAATTAAACGAAATTACGGGCAAACCCCAAATTTCATTTTACTAACAGACAATGAAAGATTATGTAATCGTCATTGGAGGAATCAGTATCGACATTAAAGGCGTGGCTGATTCCGAAAGTAAAACTTCCGACTCTCATACGGGTAAGGTTTTTATCAGTCCGGGAGGCGTGGGGAGAAACATAGCGGAGAATCTGTCCAGGCTGGGAGTTAAAACAGTTCTTCTCGGATGCACCGGAGATGATTTCTACGGGAATGTCGTAATTCATGAAACAGGAAAGACCGGCGTCAATACGGACTTTATAATCAAATCACCTGCAATTAACACTGCAAAATACTTATCTGTATCGAACAAGACAGGAAGTTATTTTTATGCGGTAAATGATATAAGCGAATCAGTTAAACACATAAATCCGGAATACATAAAAAAACACAAAGAGCTGCTCGAGAAAAGTTCGATGATAATAACCGATGCAAATCTCGGCATACAGGTACTGAACGAAGCAGTTTCAATTGCCAACGGGAAAAATATACCTTTTTTCATAGACGGAGTATCATCATTCAAAGCCAGGGTAGTAAATCAGATAAAAGGAATGACTGATTATCTTTCGGTAAATTCGGAAGAGTTCAGAAGCATATTCGGAAAATATAAAAACACGGGGGATATAATGGATAAGCTTTACAGCGGGGATTATAAAAATTTCAGGTATATTATTTTAAAGAAAGGAAGTTCCGGAGTAAATCTGATAAAGGTGGAAGAGGAACTGATGCTGAGCAGCAAAGCGCTGCAGACGCAGATAAAGGAACTAAACGGCGCAGGCGATGCTTTTAATGCGGGATTTATTTTTGCCGTAAAAAAAGGCATGAGCAATAATGAAGCTATCAGAGTCGGAAGCTGCGCAGCGTATATTACGCTTCAGACGGATAAATCGGTTTCGGAAGAAATCACGCCGGAAAATGTCACGGGATTGTTTCAGCAGAAAATGAAATCGAAAGAGCTTTGACAGAGAATAATTCCGCAAAGGATTTTTTAAGCATATCGGAAGAAGTCAGGGATGCGCTGAATGAAAACAAAGCTGTTGTCGCACTCGAATCCACAATCATTTCCCACGGAATGCCTTATCCGGATAATTTCAACACTGCTCTTGAAATAGAAAAAACCGTCCGGGACAATAATGCCGTACCGGCGACAATTGCCGTAATTAACGGAATCGTAAAAATAGGGCTTGATAAAGAGGAACTGCAGTTTCTTTCCGAAGAAAAGAATATTTTAAAGGCGTCAAGAAGAGATCTGCCTGTAATTATTTCAAAGAAGCTAAATGCGGCAACTACAGTTTCCGCTACAATGATTTTTGCAGAAGCTGCTTCGGTGGAAATTTTTGCTACAGGCGGTATCGGTGGTGTTCACAGAAATGCACAGGAGACATTTGACATATCGGCGGATCTGACGGAACTTGCGAGGACGAATGTATCTGTGGTTTCAGCAGGTGTGAAATCAATACTTGATATCGGACTGACGCTGGAATATCTTGAGACAGCGGGAGTTCCGGTAATCGGATACAGGACTGACGAATTTCCGGCATTTTATACAAAAGAGTCGGGTTACAAAGTAAACTTCAGACTCGACACACCGGATGAAATCGCCGGTGTTATAAAAGCCAAAAGAAAACTGGGACTCAACGGAGGAATTATTATTGCAAATCCGGTTCCGGACGAATATTCAATGGATAAAAGAATTATTGACAAGGCAATCGAACAAGCGGTTGAAGCCGCACGGAAAAAAGGAATAAAAGGTAAGGATGTAACTCCGTTTCTGCTTGCAGAAATCAGGAACATTACGGCAGGAAAGAGTCTTGAATCAAACATTAAACTTGTGCTTAATAATGCAAAGCTTGCATCTGAAACGGCGAATTGTCTGATATAAAAGATAAAGCAGGAATTTAATAATCAGCACTTAATTATAGATTCTTTTCTGAAAAGTTTATGTAAAGAAATTTTTAAAATAATTTTGTCAGCTGTAATACAAAATCAGAATTAAATCATTATGAAATTTATAACATTAATATTGCTTGCGGTTGTATTAACTGCCGGAGGATGCGGCAAAGACGGGGATAAAAACAGCAGTGAGAATAAAAGTGAAAGCAGTACGGAGAATCAGAACGGAAGCGGCACTGCATCAGCGACTGAAGAAACCGTAAGAATAAATCTTCCGACTGTTCAATGCGGGACATGCAAAAAAAATATCACAAAAGCCCTGAAGAAAGTTGACGGGATTGAAGAGTTTGACGTAAATATTGACGAAAAATACCTGAACGTAAAATTCGACAAAACAAAGACGACTCAGGAAAAAATCGAAGGTGTGATCGTGATGACCGGATATCAGGCGAACGATAAACCTGCGGATAAAGAAGCTTATGAAAATCTTGATGACTGCTGTAAAATAGGCGGACATAAGTAATCTTATGTATATAAAGAGTTTCATTCTTCAAAAATAAATCCGGCAAAGCCTTTCTGTATATACTTCATATTTTTAATAATATCCGATATTCCGCGCTAAGAGACTTCCGCAAAATGCACAGAAAGTAATTCTCTGTAAATCATCAGCATAATTCTGAGGGAATATGCTAATCAGAATATTAATTTAATCGTGGGAATGAATCTCAAGAATAATTTTATAATCAGAATACTGAAAAATATATTACAGCTTCTTTGATATAACTGATTACTGTCAGTTATTACCGTAAAATATTTAATAAGAACTGAACAAGAAGTATAAAGTATCTCATAAAAAGTTACAAGAACAGGATTGAAAGTCAGGAAATTGTGAGATTAGGTCAGCGGATTGCGAGTGAATGTCAGCGGAACGGGAGTGAAGGTCAGGAAATTACAAGTGAAGGTCAGCGGAACGGGAGTGAAGGTCAGCGGAACAGGAGTGAAGGTCAGCGGAACGGGAGTGAAGGTCAGGAAATTATGAGTGAAGACCAGCGGAACAGGAGTGAAGATCAGCGGATTGGGAGTGAAAGTCAGAAAAAGGAGAGAAAAGATTAATAAAGTGAATAAAAATACAGAAATGTATAATAAAATTCGAAAATATTAAGCCGGCGGTTGTAATAAAAGAACAGAAATCAGACAGAATCTCCTCTGGCAGGGGGGGAATATTTTACGAAAAAAAATCCGGCTGAAGTAAAATGCTGTTGTAAAATGCTGTTGTAAAATGTAATGATAACGGTAAAGGATTCCGGAGAAAGAATCCGGAATGGGAAATAAAAATTTTTAACAAAGAATCACATGCGTCCAAAACGATGTGTGAAGTTTGAGATTTGTAATAGCTGCATTTCTTTTGATCCGCTGATAGAAAAGAGAGAGAGTGTGTTTCAAAACCGGAGAAAATTACTTTCCTGCTTGCAAAGTTTCAGCTTTGTAAGCTGTAATTCAACATTCCCAGCCGGGGGAAACTGTGTAAAACGTAATCATGGTGAAAACCTCTAAGTCACAAAGGCACAAAGAATATATTTTTGAAGGTTTATTATTTAGAGTCTTTGAGACTTTGAGGTTTATTCTTTGTTTTTACACACACTCCGGGGTATGGGAATGAGAGGGTTATGAGACTGCCTTTTTGAAAGAAAGTGTCTAAAACTAACAAAAAGATTTTACCACGAAGTCACAAAGATCACTATTTTAAAACTTTTTTCCTTCGTGACTTGGCGGTTTTGTGGCAAAAATGGAAGTATTAAGACACTCTTTTTTTCCTGTTCCGCAGGTTGTATAGCAGCAAGTTTATTCCGGCATTAAATATCGCTCAAGCGAAGTCACCCTTCGGTAACTGAGGCGCGTTTGTTTTCCGATTGTCTTATTAAAATCCGATACTTATTTATTTCCATAATTAATTCAACAGTTTTAAATTAATTTGAAAAGAAGAGAACAAAGAATGCGAAAAGTTATAATAAATTCATAGAAATAAAAAAAGAAATTACATATATTTGACACAATTTTATTTTAATTAATGAAAAATTTTTTACTCGATTACAACCTCAAAGTACGCTTACCCGTTTTAATTTTTGTAGTTTTAGCAGTTTTTACAATCACCTATTATGTTTCATATGCAGAGAGAAACGGAATAGGAAATATGCCGGCACAGCCGATAGCATATTCGCACAAGCTTCATGCGGGAGATTTAAAAATTGACTGCCGATATTGTCACAGTGATGTTGACAAATCAAGACACGCCAACGTACCTTCGGCAAAAGTCTGCATGAACTGTCATTCCATAGCGAGGAAGGACAAACCTGAAATAATAAAGCTTACGGATTATTATACAAGGGGAGTTCCGATAGAATGGAAGAGAGTTCACCGTGTTCCGGATTTTGCATATTTCAATCACAGCGTTCATGTCAACAAGGGAATTGACTGTTCGAACTGCCACGGAAACGTAGCAGCGATGGAAGTTGTGGAGCAGGTGAAGGATTTTACGATGCGCGCATGTCTTGACTGCCACAGAAATCCGGAAGCCGGTATAAAGAACATCATTCCGGGAAAAGAAAATCTACAGATTAACAACGGTCCGCAGAATTGTTCTGCTTGCCACAGATAAAAAAAACTATGCCAGAAAAAAAAATTAAAAACACAAACTCCGGATCCGGAAAAATAAAACGGAAGAAATTCTTTTTATATACAGGATCTGCACTGCTCGGAATATTGGCTTTAAAAAACATTCCGTCATCAATACTCAGTTCATTTTCCACAAAAAAATCTTCATTAAAAATTACAGAAAACCCTAATGCCGTTAAGAGAAAATCAAGACAAACTAATAATGGATAAAAAGGTTGTCGACATCAGCAGCAAAATATTAAACGTAACACCGGAAGACCCGAAGGTAATACCTGAAACAGAAGAGAAAGATCCGAATTACTGGAGAAGTTTCAGGGAATTATACAACGATCCTGATTTCTTAAAGGAAAAGAAAAATGAATTTCAGCCCGGATCGCTTGACCGGCCGGACGAGAATTCATTTTCAAAATTTTCCAGAAGGAAATTTCTTGCGCTTCTGAGCGCATCAGCTGCAGTAGCGGCTACGGGATGTTCGAATTTCAGGGATAAGGGAGAAATAGTGCCTTACAATAAAAAACCGGAATCGGTTACGATAGGACTTCCGACATATTATGCCTCGACCTGCACTGGCTGTTCATACGCCTGCGGAATACTGATAAAGACAATAGAAGGCCGTCCGATAAAAGTTGACGGAAATCCCGACCATCCCGTCAGCAAAGGCAAAATCTGCGCAATCGCACAGGCAAGCGTGATGAATCTTTATGATCCGGAAAGGCTGAAGAATCCGCTTGAGAGAGCCGACAGAAATAATTCAAAGGAAACTGCATGGGCGGATGCCGATGAAAAAATTATTAATCAGCTCAAAAGCATATCTTCATCCGGAAAGGAAATTGCGATAGTTACACATACTGTAAATTCGCCTTCTCTGAAGAAACTTCTTACCGAAGATTTCAGGACTGCTTATCCGGGATCGAAAGTTTATTCATACGAATTATATTCCGAATCTGCGAGAAACAGCGCGTTTGAAAAATGTTACGGCGCGAAGCTTTTCCCTGTGGTTCAGCTTGACAAGGCAAATGTAATACTTGCTCTTGAATCTGATTTTCTCGGAACCGAAGGCAACAAGGTTGAAAATTCACGGATGTATTCCGAAAGACGCGATATATACAACGGAAGCGAATTCAACAGGCTTTATGCCGTGGAAGGAAATGCAAGCGTAACGGGAATGAATGCAGATTACAGAATTATACTGAGAACCGATGCAATCGAAGAGTTTGTATTATGTCTTTTAAATGAATTTATTTTAAAGGAAAAACTCTCCGGATTTACGGCGGATGCAGCGGTTTCAGCAAAACTGCAGTCATATGATCTGAAAGGTTTTATATCAAAGAATAATCTTAACGAAGAAGCAATAAAGCATCTTGTTTCCGATCTGCGAAAGAATACCGGAAGTTCGTTTGTTTCAGCCGGAAGCATGCTTCCCGAATCAACGCATATTGCCGTTAATCTTCTGAATGAAGTTCTGGGAAATACAAATTTATATGTAAAGGACGTTCAGAATATCGAGCAGATTCCATTGAGTACAAAAGCAGAACTGGAAAATCTCATAAGCGGTCTGAAGTCAGGAAAAACCGGAGCGGTAATTCATCTTGATTCAAACCCTGTATATCATTTTCCGTCTGAATACGGATACGCCGATGCTTTGAAAAACGCAGGGCTTGTAATTTCGCTGACAGAATCAGTCAATGAAACATCTGAAGCGGGAAATTTCATACTGCCGGTGAATTCGATGTTTGAATCTTGGGGAGATTTTCAGACAAGAAGCAATTTCGCAAGTCTTCAGCAGCCGGTAATAGCTCCTTTGTACAACACGAGACAGAAGGAAGATATACTGCTGACATGGATAAAAGGCTCAAAGGATTCATACAATCCCGATTTATATCATCAATACATTTCAGGCAACTGGAAAAACACATTTCTGCCGGGAGCAGCATCAGATATGCAGTTTGGCAAAGAATGGAATGCAGCTCTCAATGACGGAGCAGTTAAAGTCAGACAGAATACAGCTGCAGGCATTACGGAAACCACGGCATTTAAACAGGAAACATTTGCGAATACAAACTTCCGGTTAAAGGCTGGAAGCGAATACGTGCTGCTGCTTACAAGAAGCTTTACGCTCGGAGACGGAAGATTTGCAAACAACGGCTGGCTTCAGGAACTTCCGAAGCCGTTATCAAGAATCGTATGGGACAATTACGCTGCTGTATCGGTACAGACGGCAAAAGCGCTCGGATTAAAATCAAACGATAAAATTTCAGTAACGACTCCGGCGGGAAAGACAGAGCTGCCGGTATTCATACAGCCGGGAACAGCCGAAGGCGTGATTGCGGCAGAGCTCGGATACGGAAGAAGCGTCTGCGGCACGGTCGGCAAGGATGTCGGAGTGAATACAAATAAATTAATTTCCGGAAATCCTCAGGTTTCAATGTTCATGTATAATGACGTGAAGATAGAGAAAGTCCCCGGATTTTACGAGCTGATTTCGACACAGGAGCATTATGCGTTTGACGAGCCGCTGCTGAAAGACATACAGTTCAGAAGGGAAATAATACAGGAAGGTACATATCTTGAATTTAAGGAGACGCCGGATTTTCTTCATCACAGGCATACAAAATATTCGGAAGAAGAGACGGAGAAATTAAAAGTCGGTAGCATTAACGAGCAGTATGATCATACCGGAACGAAATGGGGAATGGCGATTGATCTTAACAAATGCACGGGCTGCAACGAATGCGCGGCTGCATGCAACGTCGAGAACAATATACCGATAGTCGGAAAAGATCAGGTAAAGGCAAACAGGGAAATGCAGTGGATAAGAATAGACAGATATTATTCCGGAACGCCTGAAGTGCCGAAGACGAGTTTTCAGCCGATGCTTTGTCAGCACTGCGACTTTGCTCCGTGCGAGAATGTATGTCCGGTAGCCGCGACTACGCACAGCGCAGACGGACTCAATGCAATGGCATACAACAGATGCGTTGGAACGAGATACTGTTCTAACAACTGTCCGTACAAAGTAAGAAGATTCAATTACTTCAACTTCAGGGACAGATTCAGGGATTCGGTTCAGCTTGAAGAATCATTTTCGCTTATGGCAAATCCGGAAGTAACGGTAAGGTCAAGAGGAGTGATGGAGAAATGCACATTCTGCATACAGAGGATCATGGAAGAGAGACAAAATGCGATACAGGAGAACAGATACATAATAGGTTCGAACGTAAAGACCGCCTGTCAGGAAGCCTGCAATACGAATGCGATAACATTCGGCGACAAGAATGACAAAGAATCTGAATTATACAAGCTGGTCAACAGCAGCATAGCGTACAGCGTTCTTGAAGAGATCAAAGTAAAGCCGAACATTTCATATCTTGCGAAGCTCAGAAATGTTTATGAAACAGATAAAACTTCACAGGAGCATTAGAATCCGGGAGACTGACAACCGCCGGTATTTACGAAAGAAATATGTTTTGTTTCGGCAGAACCATGATAGAAACGGAGAATTAGCCGGTGAAGAATTGACTCTATAAATGATACAATTAAAATTAACAGAATTTAAATTCTATAAGAAAATTTGCAATGTTATGATTGTTTTTTCTTATGATTACATAAAAAATAAGTTAATTATATGAAAAATATATTAATATTATTCAATGTAATTGTAATAAGCATGATATTAACAGATCTTGGAAATGCACAGATAACCACATGGAGAAGAGTTTATGGAGGTCAATATCCTGATTACGGCGAATATGGAATTCAAACTTATGACGGAGGTTATATTATAACTGCTTCACAGCTTTATCAGGGTGGAGGGAATATAATGCTGAAGATAGATTCTTCAGGAAATGAAGAGTGGATAAAATCAATAGATTCAACTGGAACCGGTAAGTGTATTCAGCAAACAATTGATAGCGGTTATATTATAGCCGGAAACTCGTCCGGTTATGCAAAGTTGATAAAAACTGATAAATCAGGAATAGTTGAATGGAGAAAGTTGTATCCGATTAACGGCTCAGGAAGTACATTTACTAAAATAAAAATATTAAAGAATGGTAATTTTATTATGAGTGGATTCGGAATGTTTCCTTCAAAAGCATATATAGTGGAAACGGATTCTTTAGGAACAATAATAAATAATTTAGCTTTCTCAAATAATTCTAATACTGCAAGAGCTTATGATATCTGCGAATCATCCGATGGTTCATTTTATATTACAGGAGTTACAGAAGTAAATAACAGAGCTAAAACTCTATTAGCCAGAGTATCAAATAATTTTAAGTTATATTGGACGAAAGGATTTGGTACTGAAGGAGAAGGTGATGCACAATCAGGTGTTACCATAATTTTTGAATCAGAAAACGAGTTTTTCATTACAGGATCATATAGTAATTTCTACAGTTCAGAAGCACACTATACAAAAATTGATTCTTTTGGAAATATAAATTTTCAAAAAGTATTGTCACAATCTAATGAAACTTACAGTATGTGTAAAACCACATCCGGAAATTATGCTATAACAGGTATATTTGGTACTACATCAGATGATATTGTGTTTCTTCTGCTAAATAAAAAAGGAGATATTATTTCAAGAAAACTTTTTAATTCGTCAGGAATTGAAGGGGATTTCTCGCAATCAATAATTGAATCTACAGACAAAGGATTTTTAATTACAGGATTTACATCATATCAGCACGCTTCAGATTTAGATTATAATATTTATGTAATTAAAACAGATTCGATTGGAAATTCTCCTGTTTCAATTAACAATGTTGACAATGAAACTCCGTTTACATTTAAATTATATCAGAATTTCCCGAATCCGTTTAATTCTCAAACTAAAATAAAATTTGACATTGCTTCTTCAATGAGAATAATAATTACCCTATGGGATATTCGAGGTAAAATTATTAAAACTTTATTCAATGATAAATTGAATGCAGGATCATATGAATTTATTTTTGATTTTCCGGAAATTTCATCAGGAGTTTACTTTTATACTATGAATTCGAATAACGCATTAGTAGATACGAAGAGAATGATTTTTTTAAAATGAATAAAATATGAAGATTGAAATCAATACTATTATTATTGTATTATTAATTTTACTCTCAAACAACAATATATATTCTCAAGCTGAAATGGGCTCTTCAGAATTACTCATCAAAAATAAACTTTCTCAAGATTTAGGTAATATAAAAGTAAGGATTTATCCGATAGGAACAATTTTTGGAACTGGTGACCGTTTTAATAACACTTTTATGAAATACTGGATGTTTGCAGATCCAGATGACCATATATCAAATAAATTTTATATTACAGGAGGAGAAAAAATTGTTGTTCCTTATATTCAATCTGTAGATTCAATTCATAGGGCAGGTTTATTCAGAATAGATCAGGATGGTGCGTCGTCATCAGTGGGGTGTGATTTAACAATAGGATATGGAAAGTATCAAATTGATATAATGTTTGATTTTGGTTCTGGTTGGCAAACAATAAAAACTTTTACTATGGATTGGTCAGATTCAGATTATCCAGAACAAGTTTATGATGGAAACCATTTCCAATCTGATATTAAAATCTATGTCCTTGATACAAACAACATCAGAATTTTTTATGGAGGTAGTAATACAGAACCATATGAAAATTATTTTTTTGACTTTCATGATTTAAGTTTATTTAACAATGAAATTAAGATTTGGCAGCAGTATCATAAAGATGAACAAGGAAATGATACATTTTTAATTAAAATTCCCAATAAGAATAACTTTAGAACAACTGATACATTAAACAATCAATTTTTATTCAATTTGCCAATAAATGGAACTGAATATATAAATTCAGGAGAACCGATGCTTTTTCATAATTCTCCAGGTCTTTTAAATGTTAACTTAGAAATACAAAATAACCATCATGCTAAAATAAACTCGGTAAATCCATTTATTGTTAATGACAGCGCTATGTTAATATTAAAAAGCGCAAGTACTTATGAAAACAATGCGAGATTGTATATACAGGATAATGGAGAACTCAGATTCAGAAATGCAGCCGCCTTGGTTATAAACAAATACGGAAGTGTAATAGTGGAAGCCGGCGGGAAATTAGTAATGGAAAATCATTCTTATATCACTTTCAGACCTTACAGCGAAATTAGAATCAAACAAGGCGGATTATTCTGTAATGAAGGTGCGAGGATTAAAGGAAATGCAAATATAATCTATGAAGGCGGTTCAATTCATCACATAATGTGCTCTTCGCTTGCCGATTTTGTCATAAGCGACAGCGCAAAAGTAATACTTGACTCTAATGCAGTTCTGGAAATTCCCGACAGCACGACAATCAGTTTTTATGGAAACAGAACCGGATTAGTTATGCATCCGAACTCTGTAATTAGATTCGGAGCTAATTCTAAATTATTATTCGACAGCTCGGCAACCTTTATTGCAAAAAATGCAACATTCACTTCTTTAGATACTTTCGGTAAATGGGAAGGCATCGTTTTACAAAACACCGGTGAAGATTCCGTCATAAACTGTACATTCAGCAATGCAAAGACTTCTCTGGCATTGATTAATACTCCCGGTCATACTTTTTATTCGAGAGTTATTAAGGGTAATGTTTTTAATGTTCCATCCGGCGGTGTAGAAAGTAACGGAATTTATGGTGAAAATAATTTCAGAATTACTGTTCAGGATAATGTTTTTAATATGCCTGCTAATCAGTCTAATCGTATTTTCGGTGTTTATCTGAAGAATAACAATACAACCGGAGTTGAGTCGCTTCCTGACGTGAATGAAGGACCTGCAATTCCATTCAGTATGTTTCTGATAAATAATACTTTTTATAATGGCACCGCTTCAGCTTTGCTTCTGAATTATACATCTTCTTATCTGCCGTTTTATGTGAAAGGAAATACTTTTAATTCTGCATCAACTGCCGGAATTATAGGAAGGAATATTACAGGATCAATCAAAGACAATGTTTTTTCAAACAGCGGCTCAATTATTCCGATGGGAATTCACTTAATTGCGAGTTCGCCTG